>JAUMWM010000280.1 GCA_030529705.1 Lachnospiraceae bacterium | reverse complement strand
ATTATATGTCATAATGCCAGTTCAAGGATTGAGCCATCTTTAAAATTCGATGTTCGATTATTTGCCATGCCGTCATCTATCTTGAAGCAGATAGAACCTTGGGAATAATAGCGTTGTCCTTGGCGTACCGTCTCAGCCATTTTTGCAAGTTATTCGCACTGTCTAGTACAGTTTTTCATAAGTAATGGTGCATTAAAATGCTGTACAAGAAAGGTTGTTATCCGTGGTTCGGGACAACAGTGAAGAAGTCTGAAAAAACACTCTTAGATTAGTTGAGGAGGTTTGGAGTTATGTGTCAGGGGGGAGTTCACCTTGACGCATGCTCTGTTTAAGAAGCAGGCGAGGGTGAAGCTGCTTTCGGTGGAATGACAATGGCAGAGTCGGAAAGGTGGGGGAATGAAAACATGATCCCCAGCGCATATTTACGGAGGCATACGCATGGGCTTTTTTGAAAAGCTGCTTTCTCCTCGTCTGGAATCAGAGCTGGAGCAGTCCATCACCAAGAATATCAATGCATTTAATCTGGCCGTATCTAAATTTCCCGAAACTTATATCAGCAAAACCAGGACCGATGAGTTTGTACGGCGGTGGGGTGTTGTTTATAAAGAAATAAAGGGTATCCGAATACGGAAGAAGCACGAGCTTTATCCCGATGTCCAGAAGTTTCTGAGCGATTATGAACAAATACGTGAGACGGTGGCGTCCAGTAACTCCACGTTTTTGGACGAGGAAAAGAAACGGCATGACGCCCTGCTCTCCTCGATAGATGGCAAATCCCTGGATGATCAGCAGCGCACGGTCGTGGTAACCGATGAGGACCGCAATCTTGTCATTGCTGGCGCGGGCAGCGGGAAAACGCTGACCATCGCCGGAAAAGTGAAATATCTGTGTGATGCAAAAGGAATCGCTCCGAAGGATATACTGCTGATTGCCTTCACTCGGAAATCGGCAGAAGAGATGACTGAGCGCATCAGCATCAAGCTGGGTCTTTCGGTGCAGGCGACCACGTTCCATAAGCTGGGCTTGGACATCATCACCGAGGCGAGCGGCAAACGCCCCGATGTACAGGATGATCTCACCGATTTTGTGCGTGACTATTTTGAGGAGCGGATTATCGGGAATCCAAAGGCAGTCAAAAACCTCATAAAGTATTTTGCCTATTACCTGAAAATTCCTGCCGACATGGAGAAGTACGACTCCTTGGGGGCTGCCTACGAAGCTGAAAAGGATGCGGACTTTGAGACCATTCGCGGGAAATATGACCGTGCAAAGTTTGCATCTGAAACGGCAAATGCTCGGCGGGCCGACAGACGTACCCTTCGGGACGAGCAGGTCAAGAGCTTGGATGAAGTCTCCATTGCAAATTTCTTGTTCCTGAACGGAGTAAAGTATGAGTATGAGCATCTCTATCCCTTTGAGTCCGACGATCTTACCAGGAAGGCATACCGGCCAGACTTTTATCTGCCGGACTATGATATTTACATAGAGCATTTCGGAATTGACAGGGCTGGGAGGCTGCCTTGGCTCTCTGCGATTGAGGAACAGAAATATCAGGAGGATATGAAGTGGAAACGGGAATTCCATCGGCAGCATGGAACCACGCTTTTAGAAACATATTCGTATTATTCCTCAGACGGCCGTCTCAACGAGGTATTGGAGAAAAAGCTGAAAGAACAAGGGGTCGAATTCAAAGAACCGGACTTT
This sequence comes from Lachnospiraceae bacterium, assembly GCA_030529705.1. Lineage (GTDB taxonomy): Bacteria > Bacillota > Clostridia > Lachnospirales > Lachnospiraceae > Chordicoccus. Next base: position 1,739 of record JAUMWM010000280.1, on the reverse strand, counting down.
ATTGATATTTTCAATGCCGTCTACGCATCAGGGAGCGATAAATACTTCCCCGAATTCATCGGCCTGTGCTGTACGTTTATCACATTGTTCAAATCAGGCGGCCATGACCCCGGTGGGATTTGCGCTCTTCATAGCGCCAATACTGCGCGTCAAAAGCCGTTCTATTTGAAACGGACCGCTCTGTTTCTGGAGATTATTGCGCCGCTCCTCCAAGCCTATAACGCCACCTTGGAGGAGCAAGGAGCTATCGATTTCTCCGATATGATAAATAAGGCCGCCGGCATAGTTGCAGATGGTTTATGGGTCCGGCCGTATAAGTGGGTCATCGTGGATGAGTACCAGGACATCTCCGTTGCCAGGTATAAGCTGGTGAAAGCCATTCTGGATCAGACGGGGGCAAAGCTCCTGTGCGTAGGTGATGACTGGCAATCCATATACCGCTTCACAGGAAGCGACATAACGCTGTTCACACACTTCGACCGATATTTTGATGCTCCTGCGATTATGCGTCTGGAACAGACCTACCGAAATTCGCAGCAGCTCATTGACGTGGTCGGGGATTTTATCATGAAGAATCCGCAGCAGTATAAGAAAAGCCTGCGATCCGCCAAAAGCCTGGATTACCCTATTACTTTCATGTGCTACAAGGATAATCCCTTTTCTATGTTGCAGCGGACAGTCAACAAGATCATTCGTGGTTTTGGAGCAGACGCATCAATCCTCCTCTTGGGCAGGACAAATAACGACCAGGAAATGCTTCGGGAATCGAATCTCTTTCAGGTTAAGAAATCCGGGGAATTGACCTACAACGCATCTCCTGCGACTCCGATCTCTTTTCTGACCGTTCATCGGTCTAAGGGTCTGGAGGCCGATAATGTGGTTCTTCTGAACTTCCGAAACGAGACTTTGGGCTTCCCAAACAAAATCGCAGATGACCCGCTTTTGGGGTTGGTATTGACGGACGGGGATGAATTCCCATATGCAGAGGAGCGCCGTCTTCTGTACGTTGCTTTGACCCGGACTCGAAACCGTGTGTTTGTTCTGGTGGATGAGAGTCGGCCGTCGGAGTTTATGCGGGAGTTTCGACCCTCAAAATCGGTATTCATTCTTAACAGGGAAGACCGAAAGGAGGTGCCATCGGTTGCTTGCCCCAGGTGCAAAACCGGCCGCCTAACTGTGCGGAAGAACGAGAGCAGTAATAGATATTTCGTTGGCTGCTCTAATTATCCGCGATGCGATTATACCGTCCGGGACACAGCGGTCATGAATGATACCAGGTATTGTCCACAATGTGGGGGACTCCTGGTCAAGCGCAAAGGCAAATGGGGCGCGTTCTACGGTTGCACGAATTACCCAGCCTGCAGTTATACAGAGAAGTTGGGATATGCCGATACGGGAGACATAAAATAGCATCCCACAGAATGTCGGTGAGCCGGATATCCGGAAAGCGTTTTCGCTAAGGAGCGGATTTAAATTGAGATTTTATGCACAACCGAATGAATTTGTGATAATATGTAGGAAAGATACAAGAACCTTGAAAACGGATGGAAGTCTGCTTGCTTAGGGGCTTGCCATGCAATAGCTTTTGCAAATGGCGCATGCTTTTCCTCGTGAGTATTTGTTTAAGATTGGCCTCAATTGAAAAGATGATTGAGCGGCTGGTTTTTCCTTATGTTTACGGAGAAGAGTATGGGCAGGATGCGGAAGTGTATGGCGGCACCATAGTAAGGCACTGTAGG
>JAUMWM010000279.1 GCA_030529705.1 Lachnospiraceae bacterium | reverse complement strand
CCGTGGGGACGGGCCTTTTGGACCAAAAAAAATCGGCCCGCGGGGACGGACCATTTGGGGCGAAAAATTTTGGGCCCCAAGGTCCGTCCCCCTGGGACGAAAATCGGCCCGCAGGGACGGACCTTTTGGGACGAAAAATAATGACCCAAAAGGACCGTCCCCACGGGACGAAATATTTTGGCCCAAAAGGACCGTCCCCGCGGGACGAAAAATATGGAGTATCTTATGGATGAACGGGAGTACATGAGAGAGTGCCCGGTAACGCTCGCCCTTGTCGCTGCAAATGCGATCTGTTTTATTATCTGTGAATTTCTCGGAGGCAGTGAAGATTCAGATGTCCTGCTTAGGATGGGGGCGGCGGTAACGGACCGGATTTTAGGCGGTGAGATATGGAGGCTGATATCGTGCATGTTCCTCCACATCGGAATTGCGCACCTTATTAACAATATGATTGTTCTCATCGCGCTGGGCCAGTATGTCGAGCCGACGATCGGCCACATAAAGTACCTGATTCTCTATCTGGTTGGAGGGCTGGCAGGCAGCCTCCTGTCGGTAGCAAATGATGTGATGCGGGGGAATACGGGCACCTTGTCGGCGGGAGCGTCGGGGGCGGTATTTGCCCTGATTGGAGCCTATACGGTTATGGCTATGAGGGGGAAGATTGACAATCGCCGTTTGAGTTTTGGTCGGCTTGCGTTCGGCGTCTGCCTGGCGGTGCTGCCGGGGTTTTATACGCCCGGCGTTGGGGTGGCCGCCCATGTCGGGGGGCTTGTCGCGGGCGGCATTCTCGGGCTAATACTTGGATGAACGGAGGTATAGCATGACGATCCGTAGATCGTCAGCAAGTCGAGTATCTGTAGCAAAAGTGGCTGTAAGGAGGAGGCAAATAGAAAATGAAAACGATAGGATCGCTTTGTTTCGTCATCGGGTTTATGTGCATTTGCATGGGAATCAGCATCTTGATGAACTCGTTCAATTATTCGGTTCCGGCGGAGGGGACATTTGTCAGAGCCGTGAAGCGCAAGGGGATGAGGGAAAAGTATGAGAAGTTCAGAAACCTGATGTTCATGCATGACGTGTACGGGCTTCAGGTCAAGGGGGTTTCGCTTGACGAGGTTCCGATAGAGGACACGGAGAAGTACCTGATGGGGGAGAAATATACGATCTGGACCCATCGTCTCCATCCGGAAATGTTCAGGGTGGACAGGAAGGGGAACGCAAAGACCGGCGGCCTATATCTGGCGGCAGGCCTTGCATGCCTTGTCCTGATGGTTCTGCTAAGGAGGTTTTATTGATGAACAAGATAGAGAGAATGATCCTTCTTCCGCTCACTGTTGCTGTCGGCGCTGCCGGTGCGGCTTATGGATTTGTCATCTACAACAAGATGGCAAAGGTCAAGCTGGCCGATGCGGCGCTGAAGGAGATGGAGGCGGAAGCGAAGGATTCGGAAGAAACAACGGATGCGGAAGAGAAGGATTTGACGGAAACAACGGATACAGATGAAACAGCAAGAGCGGATTCCGATGGGGTTGAAGACAGGATGACAAAGGAGAAACAGATGGTTTGAACAGTAACTATATTATTTGTGGAAAATGCCGAATCATCATGAAATAGTGGGAATATATTTGACAATCTGCTATACTGGAAGAAGCCGCATGAGGAGCAGTTGCTATGATTAATTATTCAGAAGATAAGAACAAATTGTACCATATCCAGGTGGCGCCGGGCGAAGTCGGGGAGTATGTGATTCTTCCGGGCGACCCGAAACGCTGCAGCCTGATAGCCCGGTATTTTGATAATCCCGTCCTGATTGCGGACAACCGGGAATATGTGACGATTACCGGAACGCTCGATGGGAAGAAAGTGAGCGTCTGTTCCACGGGTATCGGCGGACCGTCTGCGGCGATTGCCATGGAGGAATTGGTCAAATGCGGCGCGAATACGTTCATCCGCGTGGGAACCTGTGGCGGCATGCAGGTGGACGTGCAAAGCGGAGACCTGGTCATCTCAAATGGGGCAATCAGGATGGATGGCACCGGGAGGGAGTATGCGCCGATTGAGTTTCCCGCAGTGGCGGATTTCAACGTGACGGATGCCCTGAGAAGGGCGGCTGCGGAACTTGGTGTCAGGGCGCACATCGGAGTCACCCAGTCCAAGGATTCCTTTTATGGGCAGCACAGTCCGGAAACCATGCCGGTTTCCTATGAACTGGAGCATTTGTGGGACGCATGGTATCGCCTCGGATGCCTCGCATCGGAGATGGAGAGCGCCACTTTATTTATTGTCGGTGCGGCCCGCAAGGTCCGTGTCGGATCCGTTTGCCTGGTGATGGCGAATCAGGAGCGGGCGAAGAGGAATCTGGAGAATCCCATTGTGCATGACACGGATATTGCGATTCAGACGGCAATCCGCGCGGTACGGCTACTCATGGAGAGTGATAACGGTTAGGCACTCAGGAGTTTTTTCAGCGTAAAGTGGCTGAACGTTGTTTGACAAGGAACGTTCACGCTTATGCAAATCGCAGGGGAAGGAACGTCCCCGCTTATGCGAAAGCTCGATATTATGCAGGTTAGGAGGGACGCGATGGCTGAAAAGAGTATGACTCCAACTCCCCATATTGCGGCAAATGCCGGAGATTTTGCGGATACAGTCCTGATGCCGGGGGATCCGCTCCGCGCAAAATATCTGGCGGAAAATTTTCTGGAAGACGCCAGGCTCGTGACGGACGTCCGCAATATGCTCGGATATACAGGTTTCTACAAAGGGAAAAAGATTTCCGTCATGGGATCGGGAATGGGGATCTCATCGATTGGCATTTACAGCCATGAACTGTATAAGTTTTATAATGTAGAGAAGATTATAAGGATAGGTTCGGCGGGCGCAATCAGCGAGGACTGCAAGATAATGGACATCGTCCTAGGCCAGGCGGCATGCACGACTTCCAGATGGGGCGAGATGTATAACCTGAATGGGATTTATGCGCCATCGGCTAGCTGGGATCTTCTTTACAAGACATATGTGACGGCTGGAGAACTCGGCCTAAAGGTCCATGTCGGTAACATTTTGTCGACTGATTATTTCTATGATGAGAATCCTGACACAACGATGGCCTGGAACAAGATGGGCGTACTGTGCGTGGAAATGGAAGCTGCGGTTCTCTATATGATTGCCGCCAAGCTGCGCAAGCAAGCGCTGGCAATCCTGACGATTTCGGATGAGATTTATTCCGGGAAAGGCATGCCTTCCTATGAGAGGCAGACGGCGTTCCGGGATATGATGGAACTGGCGCTGGAGACGAGCGTGAGGTAGATAACTTTGACGTAACTACTCAGCAGGTCGCCTGAATCCTTGTCATCCTGAGCGTAAGCGAAGGATCTTAAACGTAATACATACGCAAAAAGCAAAGATTCTTCGCTTACGCTCAGAATGACAAAAGATTTTACGCTCAGAATGACAAAAG
>JAUMWM010000278.1 GCA_030529705.1 Lachnospiraceae bacterium | reverse complement strand
CTGTTCATAGATGGGGCGGAACTAAGTTCTTCAACCGTCGCGTCCCTGACCGCCTCGACGGACTTGAACGTCCTCATAAGAGCCTTTCGTCTCGATGGGCCAATCCCCTCTATATCATCCAGGACGGAATGGACCTGGCCTTTGCTGCGAAGCTGCCGATGATATTCGATTGCAAAACGGTGCACCTCGTCCTGTATCCGGGTCAGGAGCTTGAAGCCCTCCGAATCCCTCTCAATCGGTATCTCCCTGTCCCGAAAGTAGAGGCCGCGCGTCCGATGATTATCATCCTTGACCATCCCCGCTACAGGGATGTCGAAGCCCAGCTCTCCCAGGACCTTCTCCGCCACGTGGACCTGCCCCTTGCCGCCGTCCATGAGGATCACATCGGGAAGGCGCGTGAACCCCTCATCCCCTTCATTTGCCCTCTTATATCGCCTGGTCAGGACTTCCTCCATGCTGGCGTAATCATTCGGACCGTCCACCCATTTGATTCGGAACTTCCGATAGTCGCTCTTCCTCGGCTTTCCCCGCTCGTAGACTACCATGGAACCGACCGAATCGATGCCGCTAATATTTGAAATATCATACGACTCCATGCGGTCCGCCTTCTTAAGTCCGAGGAGGGCCGCTATCTCGCGCACCGCCCCGATCGTCCGAAGTTCCTCCCGTTTCAGCCGCTCTCGGTCTTTGGACAGGACCATCTCGGCATTGTCGTGGGCCAGCGCGACCAGCTTCTCCTTCATCCCCCGCTGGGGAACTTTCACGGCCACTTTCGACCCGCGCCGCCCGGCCAGCCACTGCTCTATCAATTCCCGGTCCGGTATGTCGGTCTCCAGCATGAGTTCTTTCGGGACAAATGGCGCCCCCGAGTAGTATTGGGTCACAAAGCTGGACAGTACCTGCCCGGGGTCGTCCGTATCATCCGCCGTCAGGAAGAAATGCTCTCTTCCGATCAATTTCCCTCCCCGCACAAAAAAGACCTGGACAACAGCGTTCCGAGAACCCAGGAAGTCAGGTTGGGCTTTTGGTCCATCGATGCTGAAGTCATATGGATGATCCGGGTCGTTCCCTGTCACCGCATCCATGGCTATCGCGATAATGTCCCTGTCGTTGTCATCCGTTCCTGTGATTTTCTGCCGCTCGCCAATTTGCCTGACGCTCTCGATAAGGTCCCGGTAGGCAGCCGCCTCCTCGAAGCGCATCTCTTCCGATGCCGCATTCATTTTCCGCGTCAGCTCATCGATTTCCTCCTGGTACCGCCCTTTCAGGAAAAGAGCCATGCGGTCAATGCTTTCTTTGTACTTCTCCTCCGAGATATATCCCTGGCATGGAGCCGGGCATTGGCCTATGTGGTAGTAGAGGCACGGCCGGTCCTTGCCGATATCCTCCGGAAGCTTCCGGCTGCAGGAACGGACTTTATAGAGTTTTCTTAATAACTCTATCGTGTCCCTGACAGCCGAGCTGTTCACATACGGTCCGAAATAAAGGGTCTTATCCTTCTTCATGCTGCGGGCGAGCATGATGCGGGGGAAGGCTTCATTTGCCGTCACCCTTATATATGGATAGTTCTTATCGTCCTTTAACATCGTGTTATACTTCGGACGATGTTCCTTTATCAGGTTGGATTCCAGCACGAGGGCTTCCAGTTCGGAGTCTGTGACAATGTATTCAAAATGGTCGATGTGGGTGACCATCCGCTCAATCTTGGGACTCCTCTTGTAGCTCTTCTGGAAATACTGCCGAACCCGGTTCTTAAGGCTCACTGCTTTGCCGACATAGATAATCGCGTCATGCCTGTCGTGCATGATGTACACGCCGGGCCTGCCGGGGAGCTTCTTCAGTTCTTCTTCTATTACAAATTCGCTTTCCATATGGCTTCTCGTTGTCAGTGGAATATCTTTTTATTCTCATATACCGGCTCGCAGGTCATCTGCACACCCAACTTCTGCATTAGCCGGCGATCGACCTGGGAGAGCATCACGGAACAGTGGGCCTGGCACCCCCGAAGCTCCGGCAGCGAAGCCATAACCTCCGCTGCTTTCGGATCGGTTGCGGCGGAAATGGAGAGCGCTATGAGGACCTCATCCGTATGAAGCCTCGGATTCTTGCCGCCCAGATAGGACGTCTTCAAGGTCTGGATCGGCTGGATGGCCTCCGGAGAGATGATTTTTACCTCATGCGGTATTCCGGCAATTCTCTTTAAAGAGTTCAGGAGCACGGCGGAAGTCGGACCTAAGAGTTCTGAAGTCCTCCCCGTGATAATCGTGCCGTCATGAAGTTCGATGGCGGCGGCAGCTGCTCCTGTCTGGTCTGCCCTTGCCATAGCCGGCGCGACCACGCGGCGGTCGTCTTTGGTGACGTGCGCCTGCTTCATGATCATCTCGATCTTGTCGGCCTCCTCCTCGTAACGGGTGCCGTCTGCGAGACCGACGAGGGCTTCGTAATAGCGCCGTATGATTTCCTGGCGGGAGGCTTCGCGGCAGACTTCGTCATCGATGATGCATTTGCCAACCATATTGACTCCCATGTCCGTGGGAGACTTGTAGGGGCAGATGCCGTAGATATTTTCAAATATCGCCTGCAGCACCGGAAATGCCTGCACGTCCCGGTTGTAATTGACGGTGGTCTCGCCGTAGGCTTCCAAATGGAACGGATCGATCATGTTCACATCGTTAAGGTCGGCCGTAGCCGCCTCGTAGGCCAGGTTCACCTCATGTTTCAAGGGAAGGTTCCAGATTGGAAACGTCTCGAACTTGGCGTAGCCCGCTTCGATGCCGCGCTTGTGGTCGTGGTAGAGCTGCGACAGGCAGGTGGCGAGTTTCCCCGATCCCGGTCCCGGCGCAGTCACGATAACCAGGGGATGGGACGTCTCGATGTAATCGTTTTTTCCATACCCTTCATCGCTGACAATGAGCGGGACATTGTTGGGGTAGCCTTTGATGAGGTAATGCAGGTAGACGTGGACGCCATATTTTTCAAGATGATTCTTGAAGAGGACGGCTCCGTCCTGCCCGGTAAAGTGCGTGATGACGACCGAGCCTACATAAAGGCCGCAGTCTCGGAACTCGTTCATAAGCCTGAGCACGTCCGTGTCATACGTGATTCCGAGGTCCCCGCGCACTTTGTTCTTTTCAATATCCGCGGCGGAAATAACGATGATCACCTCGGTCTGGTCCTTCAGTTGGAGCAGCATGCGGAGCTTGGAGTCCGGCTGAAAACCGGGCAGCACCCGGGAGGCGTGATAGTCATCAAAAAGCTTCCCTCCAAATTCCAGGTAAAGCTTGCCTCCGAATTTGCTGATCCTCTTGCGGATCATATCAGACTGCATGTCGAGGTATTTTTCATTGCTGAAACCGATTTTCATGTGTAATAACCCTCCTATATGTTTTCCGACTTACCTTATAATATAGCAGAATATGGTTCATTTGCCCATGGGGACGGTCCTTTTGGACCAAATTTTTTCG
>JAUMWM010000008.1 GCA_030529705.1 Lachnospiraceae bacterium | reverse complement strand
CAAAAATAACAAATACAAGTTGCAAGGATACCGTTGTGGACTTATAATGAGTATTTGGTATGGCATGAAGCGTAGGCGTCGCTTTAGTTGGCGTCTACAAGTAAGAAATAAAAGGCGGCCACCTCATTTGTCGAGGCGTCTTTCTCTTTAACAAGGTGAGAATATGAAGAAAACCGGCTTCAAAATTTGCTTTACAATATGCCTGGTTGCTTTTTTCCTAATATGCACGTTCCTGGCATATCGATATATAACCCGCAAGAATGCGGAACGGAAGATGGAGGAGATCGTGGAGGAGGCAAATGCAGCCCCCACCGAGCTTCCAAGCCCCACATTGGTTCCGACCGTTCCCGCCACGAAGGTTCCGACGCCCACCGAGACGCCGGTCCCGACCCCGACGAGGGATCCGCTGGCGGAACGCGGAGTTACGATTCCGGAAAAGAACATAGACTGGGAGGGGCTTTGGAGCGAGAACCCGGACATCTACGCCTGGATTTATATACCCGGGACAAATGTTGACTACCCGATTCTCCAGCACCCGGAAGAAAAGTCCTACTACCTGGATCACAATATAGACCACAGCGAGGGCTATCCCGGCTGTATCTACACGCAGAATGTGAATGCGAAAGACTGGAACGACCCGAACACGGTCATTTATGGGCACAGCATGAAAGACGGGTCCATGTTCCACGACCTGCACAAGTTCGAGGACAATGCGTTTTTCGATGAGACGCAGTTTATGTTCATCTATACGCCGGAGGGGAACAAGGCTTATGAGATATTTGCGGCGTATCCCTTCAGCAACGTTGACCTCATGATGTGCTTCGATTACAGCACGCCGGACGCGGTCCTGCTCTATTTTGACGGGATTTGGACGAACCGGGACATGTCGTCGCACTTTAGGGACAGCGTGACCTTATATGGGGACAGCAAGATTATCACCATGTCGACCTGCATAGGAGGAGAGCCGAACATGCGATACCTGGTGCAGGCCGTGCTGTTGAATCCCTAATAAGAATCTTTGTCATCCTGAGCGTAAGCGAAGGATCTTAAACGCAACACATGCGTAAAAACAAAGATTCTTCGCTAACGCTCAGAATGACAAGGGGCAAGATCCTTCGCTGCGCTCAGGATGACAAGGGGCGGGAGAAGGAACATCTCCGTTTTGCCTCGTGCAGATTAGGAATCGGAAGAATGGAATCAATAGAAATCTAAGAGGATGACACATGTCTATCAATTCAAATGATTTAAAAGAAAGACAGGAAGCCACCCCGGATAATATGCTAAGGACGACTGACGGCAGGAGACGTGGCAGACGCTCAAGGAAGCTTGAACACTGGCAGGTCATTGCCGCCATGCTGATGGTTTATGATATTGCGGCAGCGAACATGAGCTACTTTCTTGCTTTATGGCTCCGGTTCGACTTCGTGTATTCGCTTATAGATAAAGAATACGTTGCGGCATGGAGAAATTTCATTCCGATTTATACAATCTTTGTTCTGATTTGCTTCTCTGTTCTTGGCCTATATAGGAGCATCTGGAGATTTGCCGGTTTTGATGAATTGGTCAGCATAGTGGAGGCCTCCGTTATCACGATGGCATTCCACACTTCGTTCATCACGCTCCTGTTCAGGAGAATGCCGCTCTCCTATTATGTCCTCGGAGCCGGAATCCAGTTTATGCTGGTTCTGACCGCAAGATTTTCCTATAGGTTCTACCTGCGTTTTATGAATACGCAGCATTCTTCGACAGCGACAGGGAAGAACGTGATGCTGGTAGGAGCGGGATCTTCGGGACAAATGATTCTGCGCGACGTTGCAAAAGCCAAGGAAGTCAATGACCGGGTAGTGTGCATCATCGATGACAACCCGAACAAATGGCACCGCCATATGGAAGGCGTCCCCGTCGTTGGAGGCCGTGACGAGATTTTAAGCAGCGTAGAAAAGTATAAAGTCGATAAGATTTATCTGGCAATCCCGTCGGCGACTGCGGAACAGAAGAGGGACATCCTGAACATTTGCAATGAGACGGGATGCGAGCTGAAGCAGCTCCCCGGCATTTACCAGTTCCTCGTGGGAGAAATTGCCGTCAGCAAGATGCAGGACGTTTCCGTGGAAGACCTGCTCGGCCGGGAGCCAATTCGCGCAGACCTGGAAGAAGTCTATGTCTACATTAACGGAAAGACGGTTCTTGTCACCGGGGGCGGCGGCTCCATCGGATCGGAGCTTTGCAGGCAGATTGCCGGGCATAGTCCGAAGAGGCTCATCATATTCGACGTCTACGAAAACAACGCCTATGCGATACAGCTTGAACTGAAAAAGAAGTATCCGAACCTTGATTTGGTCACGTTGATTGGTTCCGTGCGGGACAGCCGGAGAATGTTCGAGGTATTTGAACACTACCGTCCCCAGATCGTTTATCATGCGGCGGCCCACAAGCACGTCCCGCTCATGGAGGACAGCCCCTGCGAGGCTATCAAGAACAACGCCATCGGGACTTACAAGACGGCTTATGCTGCCATGGTGCACGGGTGCGAGCGGTTCGTCCTGATCAGCACGGACAAGGCGGTGAACCCGACCAATATCATGGGGGCGTCGAAGCGCCTGTGCGAGATGATTATCCAGAGCTTTGACCGCCTGCTCAAGGATGGGAAAGCCTCCGAGATTCCCCAACTGTTCACCCACGAAGGGGTGGAAAATGCCGATAAGGACGGGACGGGCGAGGTATTCCGCAACATCAGGACGGAATTCGTGGCGGTCCGCTTTGGGAATGTCCTTGGGAGCAACGGGTCGGTCATCCCCGTGTTCAAACACCAGATTGAGAACGGCGGGCCGGTGACAGTCACCCACCCGGACATCATCCGATACTTTATGACGATACCGGAGGCCGTGAGCCTCGTGATGCTGGCAGGAACGTATGCCCACGGCGGCGAGATATTTGTCCTTGACATGGGAAGCCCCGTGAAGATCGCAGATCTTGCGCGGAACATGATAAGGCTGTCTGGCTATAAGCCGGACGTTGACATCAAGATTGAGTATACGGGCCTGCGTCCCGGCGAGAAGCTGTATGAGGAGAAGCTGATGTCGGAGGAGGGCCTCAGGAAGACGGACAACGAGCTGATCCATATCGGAAGCCCGATTCCGTTCGACGAGGCCTTGTTCATGACGCAGTTGGAGCAGCTCATGCAGCGCGCCTATTCCAACAAGCCGGACATACGGGAGTATGTCGAGGATATGGTGAGTACATACCATCCGGCATGATTTTTATTTAGTAGCAATGCGGGAGAGAATACAGGTTCTACACAGTGACAAAGGAGATGGAGATGGATATCTTAGACGACCGGAGATTTGCAGGAATGAAACCCTTTGAGGAAAAGGTATGGATGGCATCTCCTACCATGCATGGCGATGAACAGAGATGGGTCGATGGGGCAATCCGTGCCAACTGGGTCAGTACAGTTGGGGCGAATATTGACGAGATAGAAAACCTGTTGGCGGATTATGTGGGCTGCAAATACGCAGTCGCCCTGTCTTGCGGGACGGCCGCCCTCCATGTCGCGACCAAGCTTGCCGGCGAGAAACTTTACGGGCAGGCAAGGCCGAATGAAGGGACTCTGAGGGGGCACCGCGTGTTCTCCTCCGACATGACATTTGACGCTTCGGTAAACCCGGTCGCCTATGAGGACGGCGAGGCCGTGTTCATCGACACGGAGCGGGACACCTGGAATATGAGCCCGGAGGCTTTAGAGCGGGCATTTGAAATCTATCCGGACGTCAGGCTCGTGGTGATTGCCCACCTGTACGGCACCCCGGCCAAGATGCAGGAAATCCGGGATATCTGCGACAGGCACGGAGCTTTAATCGTGGAGGATGCCGCAGAATCGCTCGGGGCAAAGTATCTCCTTGACGGCAAATGGATGGAGACGGGGTCTCTTGGCCGCTACAACTGCATTTCCTTCAATGGAAACAAGATTATAACGGGCAGCGCCGGCGGCATGTTTCTGACGGACAGCCTTGAGGATGCGGAGAAGGTTCGGAAGTGGTCAACCCAGTCCCGCGAGGACGCTCCGTGGTACCAGCACGAGGAAATCGGCTATAACTACCGTATAAGCAACATTATCGCGGGAATCGTGAGGGGCCAGTTCCCCTATCTCGATGAGCATATCGCCCAGAAGAGGGCTATCTGGGAGCGGTATGAAAAAGGGCTGGCAGACTTGCCCGTCAAGATGAACCCCTGGGATCGGGAAAAGAGCCTCCCGAACTTCTGGCTGTCTTGCCTGCTGATCGACGAGGATGCGATGGCTCCGATGGTCAGGGGGGAGAGGGATTACCTCTATCAGCATGTCAGCGGCAAAAGTTGCCCGCAGGAGATTCTGGAAGCGCTCATGGCCATGAATGCGGAAGGCCGGCCGATCTGGAAGCCGATGCATATGCAGCCGATTTACAGGACGAACGCATTCGTGACGGAGACCGGAAACGGCAGAGCTAGGTCCAATGCCTATATCGAGGAGACCGGGTTTGTGGATGTCGGCGCGGATATCTTCCGGAGAGGGTTGTGCCTGCCGAGCGATAACAAGATGACGGCGGAGCAGCAGGATGTGATTATAGATCTTATCCATAGATGCTTCTGGTGAGATGGCATATGGACTGTTGCGACAGCACTCGGTAAATCGCCTGTGTAGCTTGCGATTTGGTTAGACATCATGCACCTGGCATTGCCAACCGATGCCAACGAAGCAAGGGCGGAAAAGACGGGTGTTTTAATGCAACAGAACTTATGAAATGCTATTCTAGGAACGAGATTCTGCGCAAAATGGCAAAAAATTTGCTCTTGTCATCCTGAGCGCAGCGAAGGATACTTTATATGAAGTAGTTGTCCTGTTTTATGCAGGTTGGGGGAGAAGCATATGAAACATAAGCCATATGGTCCATATGAGAAGTATTTTAAGCGGCCATTGGATTTTTGGTGCGCATCGCTGGCAGCGGTCGTCCTATCACCGGTTATGCTTGTGACAGCAATTCTTGTTAAGATAAAGCTCGGGTCGCCGGTTTTATTTGTCCAGGAAAGGCCGGGCAAGGATGGAAAGCTGTTTAAGCTCTATAAATTCCGCACGATGACGGATGCGCGGAATAAAGACGGTAAAATATTGCCTGATTCCGTCAGGTTGACCCCCTTTGGGAAAAAACTCAGAGCTACGTCTCTGGATGAACTTCCGGAACTGATCAACATGATTAAAGGGGAGATGTCGGTTGTAGGACCGAGGCCGTTGCTTGTCAGCTATCTCCCCAGATACAATGAACACCAGGCTCGCCGCCATGAAGTCCGGCCGGGATTTACCGGGCTGGCGCAGGTTCATGGAAGAAACGCAATCACCTGGGAGGAGAAATTCGATTGGGACGTCAAGTACGTGGATCATATCACATTTTGGGGGGATTTTAAAATAATCCTTGCCACGATAAAGACTGTTCTGAAACATGACGGAATTACTTCCGGGACATATGTAACGATGGAACAGTTCATGGGTACGAAGGAAACCGGGGGTAAAGATCCGAACGAAAATAAATGAATCGGATCGCCGGTTTTTTGCGGACGCAAGAAAAGGAACGGTATTGCTCAGGATGACATGAGAGATACCGAATGTGCGAACAATAACAAAGAAACGCCTCTGTTTATACAAAGGTTCTGTTTTATGCAGGTTAGTATGGAGGGTGGCAGTGAACTGGTATAGAGTACGGCATACGATAGGCATGTATCTGACTTTGTCTGCTCAGGAACGGGCAAAATATATAAAGAGGCATCATTTGTTTCACCATATGGGAGACAAATGCATGGTTATGTTTCGTAAAATCCCTATTTATCCGGAGCTCATCTCGGTTGGTGACAATGTGTGGATCGCTTCGGGCGTGCTTCTTGTTACCCATGACGTGATACACCGGATGTTGAATCGATGCGTTGAGGGCGGGGGCTTTCAGGAGCATTTGGGCTGCATCGATATAAAGGACAATGTGTTTATCGGGTCGAATTCCACGATTCTTCCAAATGTGAGCATAGGTCCGAATGCGATTATAGCAGCAGGGACTGTTGTTAATAAAAGCATTGGGGGAGGGGTATACGCCGGCGTTCCGGCCAGGTATGTCTGCTCTCTTGATGATTTTATAGAGAAGAGAAAGCAAATTCCGAAGATTCAGAAAGAGAAGGAAAAGGGCAGAATATCCAAAAAGACGGTGGAAGCCTATTGGCAGCGGTTTAAAGAGATGGAAAACAGGAGAGGAGAGACTTCATGAGCAATCAGGAACAGTATGCGCAGATTTTTATGGACATCTTTGGCGTTGACGAGAGCGAATTGAATGAAAATTTCAATTTTAAAGACGTGGATTCGTGGGATTCCTTAACGCATCTCACGCTGATTGGCGAGCTGGAGGCTGCCTTTGACGTGATGTTTGAGACGGATGATATTCTTCGTTACGGCGGATATCTGAACGGCATCGAGATTTTGAAAAAGTACGGAGTGGAGTTCTGATTTTTTGAGGATAACCCCTGCAGGAACACGGAAATGATTTGGGATTGGATGGAATGATGAGCGGACTATTGAAAGGCAAAGTATGCATAGTGACCGGGTCGGCTAGGGGCATTGGAAAGGAAATTGCCTTGCTTTTCGCCGCAGAAGGTGCGGAAGTCGTGGTCAACGATATGAGGCCGGGTTCTGCGGAAGGCTGGATTCTGGAGAGCGGGATGGAGGAACAGCTTCATCCATACTACTTCGATATCACGGATGCTGCAGCGGTTCGTCGGAACGTGATGGAGATTAAGAAGCAGTTTGGCCATATTGATGTATTAGTCAATAATGCCGGCGTGGAGTTCAACGAGCTGATCGGAATGATTTCCCGTGAAAACATGGAGAAAATGTTCAGCGTGAATGTCTATGGGACGATAGAGATGATTCAGGCTGTAAGCCGTATAATGGGCAGAAATGAAAATGGCGGCAGCATCATCAATATCAGCTCCATGGTAGGCCTTCGGGGGAATCCGGGCCAGCTTGTATACTCAGCAACCAAAGGAGCAGTCATCGCTCTCACGAAAACTGCCGCTAAGGAACTGGCATCGAAGAAGATCCGGGTCAATTCCATTGCGCCCGGCCTGACACAGACCGAGATGATGGAGCAGGCTGATATAGAAAAACTGCAGGGCAGGATCGACAATATCTGCATGGGACGGATAGCGCAGCCCCGGGACATAGCGGGAGGCTGCCTGCTTCTGGCATCGGACTATGCCGGGTATATTTCAGGACAGGTGCTGCCGGTTGATGGATGCACGATTATGTGATTGCGGAGTTCGTCCCATGGGGACGGTCCTTTTGGGTCAAAAAATTTGACCCAAAAGGACCGTCCCCGCGGGACGAACCCTGAAAGGCGGAAAATGGAGGTTGAGAGCCGGTGTTTTTAAACATTGACAGACAGAATAGTTCATCGATAGCCCTCATTGATAATGATGGAAACCGCTTGACCTATGGCGAACTTGCTGAATTGATGCATCTTGTGGGCGCGCAGGTTGTACCGCGATCGCTCATATTCATGTTATGTAAGAATACGGCCGGATCCATGGCAGGGTACCTTGGCTTCGTGGAACACGATGCAGTTCCCGTAACGTTGAATGCCAGGATAGATCAGGAGCTGCTCTCAGACCTCATGAGTATTTATAAGCCTGCCTATATCTGGACTCCTACGGAAGAGTGCGCCCGGTTTGAATATGAGAAGATATATGAGCGTCTGGGTTATGCTTTGCTGAAAACAGGGAATGAGATATATCCGCTGCATGAGCAGCTTCAGCTCTGTATGACGACCTCCGGATCCACCGGCAGCCCCAAGCTCGTCCGTTACAAGAGGGGAAACCTGGAAGCGAATGCAAGGAATGTGGCCATCGCTTTCGGATGGACTAAAGAGGAACGTCCGATTTGCGATCTTGGCATGCAATATACTATGGGCCTTAATGTAATAAATACCCACCTGTATGTCGGTGCTACGGTCCTCCTTACCACCTACAACTTGATGAGCTCCGACTTCTGGGATTATATTAAGAAGGAACGCGGCACGAATTTTACCGGCGTGCCGTTTAGTTACGACATTTTCTATCGTCTTCATTTCGACCGCATGGATTTGCCGGATCTAAGGACGCTTTCCCAAGGCGGAGGAAAGCTGACAGATGCAAGGTTCAGGCAGCTTGCGGAGTATGCCGAGAAAACCGGGAAGCGGTTCATCCCTTCCTTTGGCACTACGGAAACTTCTGCTCGGATGGCCTGCCTTCCCGCAGAGTTGTCTCTCACGAAGACCGGCAGTATCGGAATGGCAATTCCCGAAGGGGAGCTGTTCCTGATTGATGAAAACGGGAGGGTCCTGACAGACCCAAAAGCTGAGGGAGAGATGTGCTGTAGAGGACCGAACGTCACGATGGGGTATGCGGTCTGCAGGGAAGATTTGCAAAAGGGCGATGAGTTTGGCGGCGAATATCACACAGGGGATCTCGCACGCCGGGACGAAGATGGCTGCTATTATGTAACGGGGAGGCTTTCCCGCTTTCTTAAACTGTTGAGCTATCGCGTAAGCCTTGACCAGAGCGAGCGGCTTATTCAGCAGGAGTTTGGCATTGAGTGCGCATGCGCCGGCACGGACCTGCGGATGAACATTTACATTACGGATGCAAAAAGGAGGGCGGAAGTCCTGGATTTCATTGCATCGAAGACCGGGCTGTACAAAAACCTATTTAAAGTATTTGTCGTGCCTGAAATAATTCGCAATGACAGCGGCAAGATTCGTTACAAGGAGATGGATGCAATATACGCCGGATGAGGTGAATGGGATGACTGACATAATTATAGTTGGCGCTGCTGGGTGCGGCCGCGAGGTTGCCAACTGGATTGAAGATATTAATAAGATTGAGCCGACGTGGAATATCCTGGGTTTTCTGGATGACGACCTACATGCCCTGGATGAATTTCCTTCCAGATATCCGGTCATTGGGACGATTAAGGATCATGAACCGAGAGCGGGCGTGAAATATGCGATGGGGATTGCAAGCCCGAATGTTAAGAGCGTCATCGGACCGGAGCTTATGGCGAAGGGGGCGGAATTCGCCTCCATTATCCATCCGAGCGTGCATGTTTACTCGGAATTTGAACTCGGCATCGGCCTTGTTGCCTATCCGAATGCAAAGATCTCGACAGGCGTTAAGATTGGTGACTTTGTGACCCTCCTGTCCACGATTGTCGGTCATGATGCGCAGGTAGGGGATTATGTGACGATTAGTTCCAGCTGCGGGATTACAGGCGCTACCAAATTGCATGAAGGGTGCTTCATCGGAGACCATGCCTGTATTGCAGTCGGAATGGAAATAGGCGCATGGTCTTATGTGGGCATTGGAAGCGTTGTGATTCGGAATGTTGCGGAGAATACCAGGGTGTTTGGAAATCCGGCCAGGGTATTTGCCAATAAGGAATAGGGAGCAAGCACTATGGAAAAAATTGATTTCGTGTTGCTTTGGGTTGACGGAAGCGATCCGGCATGGCGGGAGCAGAAAAATCAATACAGCCCAAAGAAAGTGGATTACGGCACGAATGACAATCGCTTCAGAGACTGGGACAATCTGCAGTACTGGTTTCGCGGCGTTGAAAAATATGCTCCCTGGGTGAACCATGTATACTTTGTCACATGGGGGCATTTGCCGAAATGGCTGAATGCAGACCACCCGAAGCTGAAAATCGTAAAACACACAGATTTCATTCCCGAGGAGTATCTACCAACGTTTAACTCGGATACCATTGAGACGAACCTGTTCAGGCTGGAGGATCTTTCGGAGCATTTTGTGCTTTTCAATGACGATTTCTTCCTCATAGATTCTGTCAGGCCGGAGGATTTCTTTCAAAATGGGCTTCCCTGTGATTCGTTCGTGGAGAACCTCATTGCACCGGTAGGCAGGTTCGGCATATCGCATACCAAGGTGGTCATGACGGATATCATCAATGCCCACTTTAAAAAACGAGCCGTCCATAGGAAATACTGGAAGAAGATTTATAATCCAAAATACGGGATGCAAAACCTGATTACCCTGTATTTCGAGCCGTTTGGATATTTTACGGGCTTTCGGAATCCTCATATTGCGCAATCCCATCTGAAAAGCACGTTCGGCGAGGTCTGGGAGAAGGAACCAGAAGCGCTTGATACCTCGTGCAGGAATCGTTT
This sequence comes from Lachnospiraceae bacterium, assembly GCA_030529705.1. GTDB lineage: Bacteria > Bacillota > Clostridia > Lachnospirales > Lachnospiraceae > Chordicoccus. Next base: position 24,474 of record JAUMWM010000008.1, on the reverse strand, counting down.
CAGAGGGACGAACGATGTATCCCACTGGCTGATGCGGTACTGGAATCTTTGCAGCGGGGAGTTTGAGCCAAGGAGCATCCGCTTTGGACGCTACTTCGAGGCCGCTAATGATAATAAGGCACTATGTTCCTACATCCGGGAGCAGAGGGGGAAGACTATCTGCATCAATGATATGTCCAGGAATTATCATTTCGAGACGGCACGGGATGAAATAAACGCCGCCCTGAGAGATATTCTTCCGGAGAAATCGGCTTTTGAGGCGTAGGGCTTCATCCTAAAAAGTTCCAACTGTACGGTTGCCCTTATTTCGTTTAATCTGAAGTCCTGTCATCCTGAGCGAAGCGAAGGATCTTAATATCAACAGCATCTGTCGCACATAAAAGATCCTTCGCTTGCGCTCAGGATGACAAAACTGCCAGTCCAACCGTACAGTTCGAAAAAGTTATTCAATGAAGAATCTTTGTTTTTGGTTATTTCAATGGCCGGAGGGCTTTCATGAAAATAGATTTTATCATTACCTGGGTTGATGGCAATGACCCTGTATGGCAGGAGGAAAAGGCCAGATATTCAGGGAAGACGACGGGAGACAATCGCGCAAAGCGCTACCGGGACTGGGAGTTTTTACAATATTGGTTCCGCGGAATAGAGAAATGCGCCCCATGGGCCAACAAGATTCATTTCGTCACGTGCGGGCATTTGCCTGCATGGCTGAACACGGACCATCCCAAACTGAATATAGTAAACCACAGGGATTTCATCCCGGAGCAGTACTTGCCGACGTTTTCCTGTCGGCCAATTGAGTTGAATCTTCACAGGATTCCCGGCCTTACAGAGAACTTTGTCTATTTCAATGACGACATGTTCTTATTCCAGCCGGTTACGGAGAAGGATTTTTTTAGAAAAGGCCTGCCCTGTGATGCGGGAATCCTGCAGGCATCGCATATCAGCGGCACGGATGAAAATGGAAATTTCTTAAAGCCGGAGAACTACAATACTTCAAATGTATTAAACCTCATCCCGATTAACCGGAATTTCGACAAGAAAAAGGCTATCAGGAAAAATTTCTGGAAATGGTTTGCGCCGTGTTATGGCCGCGAGATGATCAGGACTCTGTTGCTGATGCCGTGGGGCTACTTTACCGGGTTCAGGAATCTCCATCTTCCTTACTCATACAAAAAAAAGACTTATGAAGAGGCCTGGGAGAAGGAGACCTATCTGCTGGACCGGGCATGCGCGCATAAGTTTCGGGACAGTACGGATATCAGCAGCAGGATGATGTCCTTCTGGCAGATAGCGGAGGGAGAGTTTTATCCGCGGTCACCGAAAGCGGGGAAGTATTATTCCATCAATAATGATGAGAATAAAAACGAAAAGATGTATGAAGCCATCAGGCAGCGTAAGCACAAGATGGTCTGTATCAATGACGAGTATTCGGGACCGGATTTTGACGGGGTGAAGCAGAGGCTGCTTGACAGCTTTGAGATGGCATTTCCTGAAAAATCAGCTTTTGAGAAATAATCGGATCCGGTTTTGGCGACAGGCTGTCGATTAGGAGGATATCATGACAGATTATACTCTGCTTCTTGAAAAAATTCGGAATCTGGGAATGAGCCACAATTGGGCGATTACCTTTGTAAACAGATTGAAGGAAGACGAAGAATATTTCACGGTTTCCGAAGAAGACAGGAAATGGGCTATGGAGAGGGGTTTTTTCCCCGGACGTGTTGAACTTTATGGCCTGAACGAGGATAACTGGCGTGATTTTCTCCCTGATTTCCAGTATTCGATGATGCATCCTCTCAATAATCATTTTCTTAAGTGGCTGGACAAGCTGACACTTAAGTATGTGCTGAACAGCAATGGATGCGAATGCCTGATGCCGGATTATTACGCCTATGTAGAGAATGAACTGTGCGGGGGACGATACACTTACTTGATGGATTGTCCGGACGATATTCCGAAAGACAAGGACTTCCTGTGGAATCTGCTGAAAAAGTTCAAGGTTCTTGCCCTGAAACCCAACAGTGGGACGGCCGGAGGTCTCGGTTTTATCAAGCTGGAACTGAGAGGCGACGGTATCTACGAGAACAACAAGCCAATCGACATGGCGCGCGTCGAGGAGATTCGCGATACCATGAGGAATTATATCATAACGGAGTATAGTTCCCAGCATCATGAGCTTGCCGGGATTTGGGAGGACAGCGAGTGTACTCTTCGCGTAATCATGTGCAAAAAGCCAAATCCGGACAAATTTGCCCCCTATTCGTGGGAGTGCATAGTCAGCTTGGCCAGGTTCGGTACGAAAGATTCCGGAACAACCAGCAATCTTTCTGCCGGCGGCATCGGCGTCGCATTTGATTTTGAGGATGGCAGATTGTACGGAAAAGGGCTTCAATACAGGCCGTTTGCCAAAGGAAATACCGTGCTCTCGGACAGGCACCCGGACACCGGGGTACGCTTTGAAGGTTTTATGCTTCCGAATTGGCAGTATGTTAAAGAGAAAATAGTCCATCTCTGCCAGCATATCGGTTCATTGGACTACATGGGCCTTGATATCATTATTACAGAAAACGGCATGAAGCTTTGTGAGATCAATACGCTCCCATCCATCGATTATAATCAGATTATCTGCGGACCGGCACTGAGAAATGACAAGGTGAGGAATTTCTTCCTTCATAAGGGGATGGATTCCATTAACAGTAAAGAATTTTACAATGCATATACGGAGTGCCAGACAGGCTGATTGGATGCGAGATGCGCATAGTGATGCTCCGCAGGGGTATAAGGCAAAATGAAATTTAAAAGGACAACCCTCCTCACAATCTCAACATATATGTTCTTCGTTATGACATACATCGAAGACACCATTCCGTTTGGTCAGGTATTGACTTTTTTATCGCTGGCTATGATGATTCTTTCCTGCCATGGGCTGGGGAGGAACGGTCATTCGGTCCCTTTCAAGTCGGGCTACCTGATTTATGTGGCGGCATTTTTCATGTATAGCGTCGCTTCGATGGTGCTCTGGGCGGAGATTCCCGTAAGAACGCTTATTATCGTCCGCGGCATGTTCATGATACTCATAGAGATGACTATCGTGTATTCCTGCCATTATGAGAGGACTCCCATCGACACTTTTTTGAAAATATTGATGGATGGAGGGTACATCGTAGTTATTTATGCGGTATTTCGCTATGGCTGGTCCGAGATTATGACGAACCTGGCAGAAGATATCCGCATTTCAAATGAGTTTTTAAATGCAAATACTCTGGGAATGTGCGCCGCCTATGCAATTGTCATAAACTTCTACTATATGATTTATGAACGACCGAGGCTTCATGACCTGCTTATTATACCATCGGTGGTCATAATTGCGGCATCGGGTTCCAGAAAATCCATTATTATTGTCGTTGCCGGCGCTTTGATGCTGATCGTGATGAGGAATCGCCATAACAGGCGGTTTGTCAACAATCTGCTGAAGAGCTTTCTTGGGATTGCGGTAATTGTCGGGCTGGTGTTCATCCTGTCACGACTTCCGATGTTTTCAATCTTGAGGCGAAGGATGGTCGGCCTGGTGGCAATTATCAGCGGAACGGCAGAGCGAGGCACGGCAGGATATATTCGCATGATTTACAACCAAATCGGTATCGATTTGTTCAGGAAGCATCCTCTTTTTGGCATAGGCTTGCATAACGGAATAAAATACATAGGCAGCTATTATGGGCATGTTCATTTTCACAATAATTATGTTGAATTACTCGCCTGCGGCGGCCTGGCTGGATTTCTGGTCTATTATTCCATATACGCCTATCTGCTTGCGGGCTTCTGGAAGACTAGAAAAAGACGTACAAACGAATATGACATATGCCTGATCATATTCATTATCAGGATGGTCATGGGGTATGGGCATATCCAATACTATCAGATTGCCACGTACTTCTATTTAATGATATTCTTCCTGCTTGTGACGAGGCTTAAGAAGCAGAACGGCGATCCGATGGATGCCGCCCAACAATAATGACAGGTGAAATATGGGTATTCAGAAAAGTATATTTCGTTATTGTACCGATTCGGACTACAGGTTTCTTTTCAATATAAAAAGGGGCCTTTATCACGATATGCCTGATGAGGAATATCTAAGAAAAAGATTCCATGCCGCACGCGGCTATTACATGGATTTTGACAATCCGAAAACATTCAGCGAGAAGCTGCAGTGGCTAAAGCTGCATGACCATAATCCCTTGTATACGAAGCTGGTAGATAAGGCGGAGGTGAAAGGAATTGTGGCAGATGCAATTGGTCGGAACTATATAATCCCGACATTGGATGTCTGGGATTCTGCAGCGGAGGTTGATTTTGATCGTTTGCCGGCGCAGTTCGTGTTAAAATGCACACACGACAGCCACGGACTTGTGATTTGCAAAGACAAATCCAGGCTGAATATCAAAGAGACAAGAAAAAAGCTGGAATCCGCCCTCAAATCCAATTACTACTATACGTTTAGAGAATGGCCATATAAGGACGTGAAGCCGAGGGTTCTTGCGGAACAGTATATGAGCGATGATGGCAAAGCCCCGGCGGACTATAAAATTCATTGCTTTAACGGCAAGGCAAAGCTGGTCCTGCTTTGCGCTGACAGATTCACGGCGGGTAGCTTTACGGAAGATTTTTACGACTGCGCATGGAATCATCTGGACCTCAAAAGGCCGAAAGTGCCGAACTCGGCGAAAGTGCAGGAAAAACCGGAGCAATTGGCAGAGATGATGCATCTGGCGGAGAAGCTTGCCGGAGACATACCTTTTGTCAGAGTCGATTTCTACATTATTGAAGGAAAAGTGTTCTTCGGTGAGATGACCTTCTTCCCGGCAAGCGGGTTTACGCCGTTTGTCCCGGAAGAATGGGATATGACGCTTGGCAATTGGCTTGCATTGCCGGCAACTTAACTATGCAGGTATTTTGGAGCGAGGCAGTCGGAAAAAAGATCGGCAAGTTGAAGGCCTTATTTCAGGATTTTAATTGCAACGAAGTTAGAAAGTGTAAGGGCGATGACAAATAAGAACTCGCGGCTGGAATGGGTTGACGTCCTAAGGGGCATAGCCATGTTATTAGTTCTATGGGGGCATGTTGACAGGGTTGACCGACCCTTTTTTGTTGTCACGGGTCCTTTTAAAATGCCGCTTTTCTTCGCAATCACAGGATATCTTTTTAAAGACCGGGGCGGAGATTGCAAACTTTTTTTCACCAGGCTGTTTCAAAATATCATTATTCCCTGGTTTATACTTTCTCTGGTATGGATGAAAATGATATATGCGCTGGTAAGAGGCAGACCGAATCTGATTCCGGCGTATTTATACAATTTCATATCCGGGAAAGATTTTTGGTTCATGCCCTGTATTATTATTGCCGAGACGCTGTTTTTCCTGATCTGCAAGTACATTTCCGATGTTCGCCTGAGATATGCGGCTATGCTTCTTGTCTCGCTGGTCGGCATCATCCTAAGCCACTTTGGAATTGCAGGATTTGCCATGATTGACGTGGCGTGTACGGCACAGATTTTCCTTCTGTTTGGATACTGGTTCAGAAACAACGAAACCTTGTTGCGGGAGAAATTTTCAGCTAAACTGTGCGTTGGCCTTGCGGCGCTATACTTTGTCTTGCTTGGCATCAGCGCGAAGCTGTTTCCCGGGCAGTCAATTGATGTGCACACAAACAGGTATTTCAATTACCCACTATGCTTTCTCATGTCGTTCGTGAGTCTGCTGTTTCTTTTTCTGGTTGCGCCTAAAGTTCGCGCAAACCTGAGGTGGATTATTTTTGTCGGGAGAAACACCATCGTGTTTTACATCGTCCATTACCATGCGCGTTCCCTGCTTATCCATGGTTTGCATTGGCTGGGATTCACAATGCCAAAGACTTTGCCCTGGTTTGTAGTGACCTATTTGTTCATATGTGTCTCGATGTCCATTGTCGCAGTTATCATCAATAAATGGTTTCCGTTTATACTTGGGAAGAAAAGGGTTCGAACCGAATAAGCGTTTATTGCCCGAAGAACCGGATGGCGATTAGCGGGACAAATTCATTTGCATACGGATGGGTACTTAGGCCTGAGAGGAATGAACGGATTTGGAGGAATTATGAAAGTCAAAGCGAAACTATCCTTTGCCCTGAGCAAGGCGCTCAATATGCTTTGTTGCTTAAGCAAAATAGAAAAAAAGGTTGTTTTTGACAGTTTCAAGGGAAAGCAGTATTCCGATAATCCAAGGGCAATCTCGGAGAAGATGCACGAACTTTATCCGGATTATAAGATTGTATGGGTGCTTCCGAAAGGATATGACAGGTCCAAAATTCCCGAATATGTAGAAGCGCACGATGCTTTTTCCTTGCAATACCGAAGAGAAAGGGCATCTGCCATCGCATATGTTCGAAATGAGGCTATGACGGAAGATATGCATAAGCGGAAGGGGCAATTATACATCCAGACCTGGCACGGTGACAGGGGGATCAAGGAGATTCTCTATGATTCCTGGAAAGATGGGAAGAGGCCGATGAAGGTTATGGATGCGGAACTGACGGATTTCTTCGTGGTCGGGTCTGATTATGCTGAAAGACGAATCAAGACTGCTTTTCGATATCATGGAAAAACCATTAAGAGCGGATGCCCGAGAAATGACTGCCTTTTAAATCCGAAAGATGTTGCCGGGATAAAGCAGAGCATTCATGTTGGGCAGGATAAGAAAATCCTTTTATATGCACCGACCCTGCGGATAGGCGTCGATGTGTTTAAGGGTACGCTTGACATCCGGGAGACGATGGAGCATCTAAACGGGACGGGCGACAAATGGGTATGCCTTGTGAGAGCGCATCCAAAGTCCCTGGGGTTGGATTTGCAAGGCGGCGTGGATGTAGTGGATGTCTCAAAGTATCCGGACATGTCCGATCTGTTGATGATAGCCGATATGCTGATCACGGACTATTCTTCCAGTGCGGGAGATTTTATTCTGCGGAGAAAGCCGGTTATCCTTGCCCAGTATGACAGGGAAGAATATAAAAGAGGTTTTCATGTTAATATGGAGAGCACCGGCTATCTGGTGGCAAAGACGCAGGAAGAATTGAATGCGTATATTGATAATTTATCTGCCGAAGATTTTGCGGAGAATTGCGAGAAGGTTATGGATTTTTTCGGTACGTGCGAGACGGGGCATGCATCGGAGGACGTGTGCAGACTGATTGATGAGCATTACAGGGCCGCCAATCGGTAGGAGAGGATTGGAAATATCTACGAACACGAATATAGCTGCATGGGCGTTTAGAAGCATCTGTGAATGTGAAGAGCGGCTGCATGGATGTCAGGACCAGAAAAGAGGGTACTATGAATATCAGGGTTTTTATCTCTCGCATATTAGGAAGCGAGAATTATGATCGCAAAGTTGAGAGGCTTATAAAAAAATCTATTGCGTTGTATCATCGTGGTGGAAAAATCAATAGGATAAGGGCTCTGCGCTTGCATAATTATATTAGGAAGAATTACAATTGCTGCGTCCCGCCGCGGGTAACCGTGGGTAAAAACTTATATATTGCACATGGACGCGGCGTAAATATCGGAAAAACCGCTATAATCGGAGACAACTGCAGGATATATCCGGAGTGTGATATTATAGCCTCCATTGTTGGCGACTCTGAACTGAGAGCACAGGGCGCCACAAGGTGGCATGCCAAGATTGGGAATGACTGCATCATAGGAGCGCATTCCGTTATTATCGGTCCCATTGAAATCGGAGACGACGTGACGATAGGCGCCGGAGCTATTGTTACGAAAGACGTACCGCCCCATTCTGTCGTGATAAATACGAATCAGATAAGGGCGAAGCGGCCTGACGAAAGGAAGACCAGAGCCGCCAGTCGCAATTGATATCAGGCATTTACCGCTTAATATCTGCGCAACATGGCAAAAGATTGTGTGCAACATTCTGCTTTATGCAGGTTAGGATGGAGTGTAAATATGGCCAGCAAGTCATCCAGAACTAAAAAAACGCTTATCAATACTTCGTTTTCCATTGCCAGCCAGATGCTGACAATTGTTTTAAGCTTTGTCCTCAGGACGGCCTTTATCAAAATACTCGGGAACCAGTATACCGGCGTCGCCTCCGTGTTTACGACCATCCTGACAATGCTTTCCCTGTCCGAACTGGGCTTTGGCACCGCAGTTGCAACTGCACTGTATCAACCTCTGAGGGAGAACGACCAGAAGAAGATCCAACAGTTGATGGATTTCTATAAAAAGGCTTATCGCGTAGTCGCTCTTTTCATTTTCGTTGTAGGAGTCGCGCTCACGCCCTTTTTAAGGTTTCTTATCAAGGATGTGCCGGATATCAAGGAGAGTATTGCCGTTATCTATCTGTTCTATATCATCAAGACGGCTGCATCTTATCTTATGATTTATAAGACGACGCTGCTGAGGGCAGACCAAAAGCTATTCGTCGTCAAGAAGCTGGAGATGGTATGCCAGATAATAAGATATGTTATAGAGGTCATCGTCCTCTTGGTTTTCAGAGAGTATATGACATATCTTGTCATCGAGGTAGTCGCTACGATTACGCAGAATTATGTTATAACAAGGAGGGCGGAAAAGGAATACCCACATGCATTTGAAAAGCCCGAAGAAAAGCTGCCAAGGGAGAAGGTGGTTTCTTTGTTTAAAGACGTCAAAGGGCTTTCCATGTACAAGCTTTCCCACACGGTCGGGAACAGCGTGGACACGATGTTGATTTCAGGATTCATCAACACATCTTCCGTTACTTTGCTGGGGAATTACAGCCACATTAAAGGCCATGTCCAGAAAGTGCTAATGCAGTTCTATACTGCGGTTATTCCCAGCGTGGGAAATCTGGCTGCTGAAAAAAAAGAAAAGAAACAATTGATTGTATTCAACAGACTGTTCTACATCAGCTTTCTCATGGTCAATTTTTGTTCTGTCAGCCTGTTTGTTCTGTTCAAACCATTTATCACGCTCTGGCTGGGAGAAGAGTATGTTTTAGGACAGCCGATATCATTTGTCATAGCATTCGACTTTTTCCTGTATATACTGCTGCAGGCGGTCGCTTCGTTCAGGACCGCAAACGGGCTGTTTGTCAAAGGCCAGTATCGGCCATTTATTACAGCTGTTGTAAATGTCATTTTATCGGTAATACTGATAAGGAGATATGGGATTTTCGGTACAATTCTTGCAACGGTCTTTGCCCGCTTTTTGACGCAATGGTACGATCCGTACCTCCTGTATAAATACATTTTCAAGGATTCTTTTGCAAGGTTTTACGTGAAATATTGGATTTATATAGGCATGTTCGTGTCAGGGGCGTTTATTACGGATTATGTCATGGAATTGATTTCCACGAATAATATGTTTTTCAATTTAATAATCGGCGCGGCCATATGCGTAATTATTCCAAATGTCTGGGTCTTGTTGCTGACTCACAGAACGAAGGAGTTTGCATATGTGAAAGGCATGATGAAGGGAGTTTCCCTGAAAAACATTAGGAAGAGGAACGCCTGATTATGTGAAATATAGGGCGTGAAGATTCAGAAAAGAGGGAATTATGAGTAAAGAAACTGTTACTATTCTATGGACGGGCGGCTGGGATTCCACTTATCGCATTGTTGAACTTTCCATGCGGGACGTCTTGATCCAGCCTGTCTATGTTGAAGATGAAGGCAGAAAGAGCGTTCCGTATGAGCGCAAGGCCATGAAGGAAGTTGTGAAATTGCTGGAATCCAAGCCGGCGACGAAAGCCACGTTCCTTCCCGTGAAAGTAGTTAAGCTGACGGATATACCGGAGGATCCGGAAATCACGAAGGCCTATATGCTATTTAAAGAGGAAGCGGATATGGGGTCCCAGCATGACTGGCTGGCAAGGCTTGCCCTGCAGTTTCCGGGGATGGAGCTTTGTATTGAGAAAGCGCTCGGCGAGCATGCACCATGCAGGCAGTCCATCAATCGTCATGGGAAGCTGATAGATACCGGAGATGGATACATCCTTGATAAGGAAAATTCTTCCAAAGAGTTGAATCTCATACTGGGAAATCTGAAACTTCCCATTTTTGATAAAACAGAGAAGGACATGAAGAGGGATATTAGGAAATGGGGCTATAAAGACGTCATGTCCCATATCTGGTTTTGCCATACGCCGATTCATGATAAGCCATGTGGCCTATGCAGCCCCTGCACGACGAAGATGACGTCGGATATGGCTTTCCTGCTGCCGAAAGCCGCACGGAAACGAAATATTCGCATGAGGGCAATAGAGAAGAGATTCGGGAAGAAAGCGGCTTCTTACTATAAGAGGATTGTACGCAAATTCTCCCGGTGACGGCAAGCTGTGTAAAGGATTTTCCCCGGATACTCTCGGGAGAATAGACAAGTAAGATGTTCAAGTTTGTTCTGAATGGATCCTATGAGCCCTCGGTCGTGGTCAGAGCGGCAGTGCGGCCGATCAAAAAGAAATGGTGAATTGCGATGAAATCAAAAGTTGAACTGAACGGAAAAACCATCCTGGTGACCGGGTCGCCGGGCTTTATCGGCGCAAATCTGGCAATCCGCCTGCTTGGGGAATTGACGGCGGGGACGGTTGTCAGCCTTGATAACATGAATGACTATTATGACCCGGCGCTGAAGGAGTACAGGCTGAGGTTGATTGAGAAGGCTGCGGAAACGTCCCCTGTTCGACATATTTTTGTGAAAGGGACCATCGGGGATAAAGCGTTGGTGGACGAATTGTTCTCCACCTACCGTTTTGACATTGTGGTAAATCTTGCTGCCCAGGCAGGTGTTCGGTATTCCATCGATCACCCGGATGTGTACATGGAATCGAATATCATTGGTTTTTACAATTTGCTGGAAGCCTGCCGACACAACCCGGTTGAACATCTGGTTTATGCAAGTTCCAGTTCTGTTTACGGCGGGAACAAGAAAGTGCCGTTCAGCACGGATGACAAGGTGGACAATCCAGTCAGCCTTTATGCGGCGACAAAAAAGAGCAATGAGCTGCTGGCTCATGCGTATTCCAAGCTCTATAACATCCCATCGACCGGACTCCGCTTTTTCACGGTGTACGGTCCCGCCGGAAGGCCGGACATGTTTTATTTTAACGCAACCAGCACTCTTTCCAAGGGCGGGACGATTAAGATCTTCAACTATGGAGATATGCGCCGGGACTTCACGTATATTGATGACATTGTGGAAGGTGTATACCGCGTGATGCAGGGGGCTCCGGAGAAGAAGAACGGAGAGGACGGGCTTCCGATTCCGCCATATGCCATATACAACATCGGCGGCGGACAACCGGAGAACCTGCTGGATTATATTTCCATATTGCAGGAGGAACTGGTCCGTTCCGGAGTCCTTCCGGAAAATTATGATTTTGAGGGACACCGCGAGTTGGTCGGGATGCAGGCAGGTGATGTGCCTGTCACCTATGCGGACTCCGAGGCCCTTGAGAGGGATTATGGATTTACTCCGAAGATTGGTATCAGGGAGGGACTTAGGGCTTTCGCTGAATGGTATAAAGGGTATTATGCATAAGAGCGCATCCGTATACCTCACTGATTGTAATTCATCGCGGAGGAAGTAAGAGTGGACGTTTTTAAAAAAGATGATTCTCAAGCACTGAAGGGAATTGCCATATGGCTGATGGTGTTCCATCACTGCTTTCGAGCCAAAGATTTGTTCGAGAAATATACAATATCGTTCTTCCCGTTTTCGGAGGGCGTGGTCATTCATCTGGCGTTGATGGGCAAGATGTGCGTTGCAATATTCGCATTCATCTCCGGTTACGGGCTGTTCCTCAGCTATGGGAAGAAGAAGACGACGGCAACAAGATGGGCAGCGAGCAGATATGTCAAGACATTTTCCGGTTTTTGGTTCATCTACGTCATCTTGGCAATAGCAAATATTATCGTTAAGAACCGATTTGCAAAAATGTATTTCGGAGAAGGAATCTGGGTGGGGATTGCCAGCGTTCTGCTTGATTTCACCGGGCTTGCGAAACTGTATGGAACCGGGAAAACATTAATCGGAACCTGGTGGTATATGAGTGCCGCCATCGTGTTTATACTGCTGATGCCGCTTCTTTATAAAAGCATCAAGGGCAAGCCTTGGCTCGTGTTGGTTTCCAGCATATTTTTCCTGAGAGTGATTCTTGTCAGGGTGGAAGCCGGCACCTTTACAGGAAACAATTCGATTTATGCCTTTATTCCAGCTTTCCTGTCGGGCACTTTGTTTGCCCGGAAAGATCTGTTCAATAAGTGGGCAAATATAGGAAGTCGCGGAGGATTAAAAGCCGTCAAATGTCTGGCGGAGTTTCTGGTATTATGCGTATTCGGACTGTTTTATAACAGGCTGCCTCTACAGACCTTTTGGGATTTCCGGTTTTGCATCGTGCCGGTGGCGTTCATCATGTTCTGTGTGGAGTTCATCATCCCGATTCGCCATATACATGAGATTCTTGTGTTTTTTGGCAAGCATTCAATGAACATCTTCCTGGTCCATACATTCATACGGGCCGGGTATCTGAACCGCTTTACGTATTCGTGGAAACACTTTGCGCTGGTCGTCATTATGCTGTTTATGGTCTCGCTGGTTATATCTATTACGCTGGAATTCGGGAAGAAGATTATAAAATACAACTCGTTCATGGACGGGATTTGTATTAGAATTGAGAATCGATGATGCCACACGACGGAAGGACGGATAGATGTCGGAAATGAATAAAGTATCGGCAGCCAAGGATAGGGAAGCCATTGCCCGGGAAACGTTGCTCTATGTATGCGGATGCGCTGTCAGAAACGAAATTCCTGATGCCGGGATTGTATGTAAGGCGGATATGTCCATGCTCCATCAGATGTCTAAGAGGCAATTGCTGGAGGCGTATGTTTACTGGGCGCTATCTAAGGGAAGCATATTTAATCAAACAGATCCAAAGATTTCAGATGCCTGGAGGAATGATTACTGGACTGCGCTGCGAAAAGCTACCCTGATGGGTGCGGAGAGGGAGGAACTAATACAGTTTTTGGAAGAGAAGCATATATGGTATCTGCCTCTAAAGGGCCTTATCCTGAAGGATTTCTATTCTGAATATGGGGTTCGGCAGATGTCTGACAATGACTTTCTTTTTGACTTATCTTACGCAGATGCAGTGAAAGATTGGTTTTTGTCCAGAGGATATGAGCATAAGACAGATCTTCTGGAGAAACATGACGAATATCGGATGAAGCCAGTTTACAATTTTGAGATGCATCGCTGTCTGTTCGCAGCCGGGGAAACGGCATGGGCAGATTATTATCAGGATGTAAAGGAGAGGCTGCAAAAAGACGCCGGGAATGGATATGGCTACCATTTCTCGGATGAGGATTTTTACATTTATTTTATTGCGCACGCCTGTAGGCATCTGGTGAAAAGCGGAACCGGCCTTAGGACGTTAGTTGACTTATATCTGTATGTGGTTGCGAAAACGGAACTTGACTGGAAATACATAGAAAGGGAACTTCGGAAGCTCGGCCTTGCCAGGGAAGAAAGAAAGATGCGTCACATCGCCTCTAAGGTTTTTCGGGATAGATCTGCAAACCCGATGAGGAATATGACGGATGAGGAAGCAGCTTATCTGGAGATTTTTTTTTCATCGGGAACGTATGGCACGCTTCAAAATAAAGTGCTGAGCAGATTGCAAGTGCTTGGGAAGCCGGAAAAAGGCGCAAATAGAGGCCGGAAGGTTCTCATGGCTGCGCAGTATATCAGGAGGCGGCTGTTCCAGCATGATGCGCTGCGCCGAAAGAAGTATCAGGTGTTTTATGAGCATTGGTGGCTTAGACCAATCCTGCCGTTTTACAGGCTGGGGCGGGGGATTGTGTATAGTCGGGAGAGGATGAAAGAGGAAATAAAGTCTTTGGTTCGGTTCGTGAAGCGGTCTAGATAGGGGCTTAAAGATCCTTCGCTTGCGCTCAGGATGACAAGCCAGCTAGGATGACAAGCCTGCCGGACAGTTGGTGAAAACGAATCACGAACGCATGGTTAATCGGAGGGAAAAAGGAGTATGCCAAGTAATAAGAAAAGTAGATTCAAAAAAGTCATGACTTCCAAAGATATACTTGTAGTTGCTTTCGGAGCCATGATCGGGTGGGGCTGGGTAGTCTCCTCCGGCAGGTGGATACAGAATGCCGGGACGATAGGAACCGTTATCGGTTTTATCATCGGGGGCATCATGATTTATTTTGTGGGTTTGACCTATGCGGAACTCACGCCTGCCATGCCGAAGGTTGGCGGAGAGCATGTCTTTAGTTATAAGGCATTTGGTCCGACAGGCTCTTTTATATGCACTTGGGCTTTGATCCTGAGCTATATTGGCGTTGTCTGCTTTGAAGCGGTATCCCTGCCGACCATCATTCAATACATCTTACCATCATTTGCCAAAGGATACATGTACTCCGTGGCCGGTTCGGATGTCTATGCTACCGGCGTGATTGTAGCCGGGATCGTTACGATCGGGATAACGGTTCTCAATATTTTAGGTATTAAAGCCGCATCTGTTTTTCAGACGATCCTTACGGTTGTCATAGCCGCAGTGGGAATCATCCTGGTGGTTGCATCGGCAATCAACGGATCGCTGGATAACCTGGAGGGGCAGGTAATCATCGGGGAGGGGGGGGGAGCTGTTAAGAATATCCTGTCCGTTGCAGTGGTTGCACCTTTTTTCCTGTTTGGATTTGATGTTATTCCGCAGGTTGCGGAGGAAGTTAATATTCCACTTGAGAAGATCGCAAGGGTCCTTCTTATCTCCATCATCTGTGCCGTGACTTTCTATGGCCTGGTCGTTTTCGCCGTTGGCTACGCTATGAATACGCAGGAAATAGCGGAAGCGATGGAGGGCGCAGGACTGGTGACAGCAAATGCCATGGAGAAAGTGTTCAACAGCGCCGTGATGGCGAAGGTTCTGATAATCGGCGGCCTTTGCGGAGTGGTAACAAGCTGGAATTCATTCTTGATTGGAGGAAGCAGGGCCATCTTTTCCATGGCGGAATCAAAGATGATTCCTGGAATCTTTGCAAAGCTGCACCCGAAGTATAAGACCCCCACAACTGCATTGATACTGATAGGAGTCCTGTCCTTGATAGCTCCTTTCTTTGGGAGAACCATGCTGATTTGGATTTCGGATGCCGCAAGCTTTGGCTGCTGCCTGGCGTACCTGATGGTTGCAATGTCGTTTGTGATTCTTCGTAAGAAGGAGCCGGATATGCATCGTCCCTATAAAGTTATGCATTATAAATTCGTTGGAATTACAGCGTCAGTGTTAGCCGGCTTCATGGTTGTCATGTATCTGATTCCAAAGTCCGGGGCGACGCTTACGAAAGAAGAGTTTATTATTGTGGGGGGATGGGCGCTGATTGGACTGGCGTTCTATATCATTTGTAAAAGACGGTATAAACAATTGGGATGAAGGATTAATGACTCGGGCATTCTGCACCGAATCTATTAATGATAGTTAGGCCTCGCCGAATTTCGGCGAGGCCTTTGTTGGACTCGTTGCATGGTTTCCCAAAAGAGTATTCTCTTTTTAGTTCACTGTCAATGCCGCCGGGTAGCTTATAGCCACATTTCCCGCCTCGTCCGTTACAACGCAGCGGTACTTTCTGCCGTTCCTCGATTCAGTTGCCATAAGGCTAATCTTGCTGGTCTTGTTGCCCGACCGGGTCGAGTTAACCCATTTCGTCTTGCCCGGGTTTAGGTACTGCCACTGGTAGGTAAGCCCTTCCCCGGTCGCCTTGATGCTGAAAGAAACAATCTTGCCGACGTCTGCCGTTACATCTTTCGGGTGTGACGTGATGGCCGGACCGTCTACCACTGTCAAAGTGACTATGTCTGTATATACATCTCTGCCATACGCATCCGTCACCGTGCAACGGTACTGCCTTTTGTTATGTCTGGCTGCCAGCTTAAAGGATATCATGGGAGTCTTGCTGCCTGCAAGTCCGGATTCTTTCCAGTCTGCCTGGCCTTTCCTGGTCTCCCAGAGATAAGTAAGCCCGTCTCCCTCGGCAACTGTTGAAATCCTTATGGCGGAGCCTACTGCGGCGACTACATTCTCCGGCTGCACGATGATGACCGGGAGCGGAGCCGACTCCTTTGTAAGCTTGATGCTCTCGGACAGTACTGGCGTAGCAGTATATTCATCTATTCCATGATACATGGCATAAGGCAAATCCATCTCGTAAGCATTCTCTTTAGGAGTCCATAACGTTTCCAATGCAACGCAGCCGCTAAGTTCTTCGCCATTCGTTGCTACATTTGTCGTATCAAAGCTGCTCAGATCCAATTCCGGCAAAGACTTGCATCCATAGAAAATCCAGGAAATATCCGTGACGTTTGCCGTATCAAAACTTGTCAGATCGACTTTCTGCAAATTTTCGCACTGATAGAACATCGCGCGCATGACTGTGACATTTGCCGTATTAAAGTTCTTCAAATCAATTTCTTCTAGGCTAGGGCACATGTAGAACATGCAGCTCGTGACTGTGACATTTTCCGTGTTAAAAGCGCTTAGGTCAAGGTTCTCGAGTCCTAAGCAGTAATCAAACATCCAGCCCATATTCGTGACATTTTTCGTGTCAAAGCCGCTAAGGTCGAGTTCGGTCAGGCTTTCGCAATAACAGAACATGCCGCTCATATCTGTGACATTTGCCGTATTCATGCCAAGGAGGCTAAGTTCGGAAAGGCTTCTGCAGTTGAAAAACATGCCGCTCATGTTCGTGACGTCTTCCGTTTCAAAGCCTGAAAGGTCAAGGCTGGCCAGGTTTTTGTCATCGGAAAACATGAAACTCATGTCCCGAACGCCCGTGGTATCTGCTTTGCCAAGGTCAATTTCCCGAACATTTTCAAGACCTGAGAAAAGGCCGTTTGAGTCTTCCGGGAAACGAAGCGCGCCGCTATCGGATATAAATCCGATGGAAGTGATGTCCGTTTTTGCGTCTATGCCATATACGCCGAGCCTTTTAGCCCATCCCCTGTCCAACACGCCGATAATATTACTATCATCAGAATCATTTCCATTGAAGGAATCGAAGAGTAAAGCTCTTCCGTCTTCTTCGCTGACAACCGCCGCCGTGACATCATCGCCTACCACCAGCATGACGGCATCTTCATCTATCCACTGGGGCGTCACGGTTACACTGTCAGCAGGCATGGTAATCTGATACTTGCCATTACTGTAGCCGGCCCGCAAAGTTCCGCCGCTTACGGCCTGAATTTTTATGCCGCTTAATAATTTCCCGGCATCCGGTTTCACGTCAAAGGCAATGCGGGTGCCCTCATTTGCCGCGCTTACCGGGGTGCTGATCGTTCCTCCGTCCGTCTGGTTGATTTCAATTGTGTAATCCCCCTCTTCAAGGCCGTCCCCTACGACATCCTCGTAGAGCAGGTCCTCGTCGCTGACAATTCCTTCCGGATCTTCGAGTGCATCTGCCTCTGTTAAAGCGTCAAAATCTTTCGTTATCCTTTCGGCCGTTTCTGCATCTCCAAGCATTTCTTCGAGTACCTGGCCGGCATCTAACCAGATGCTGTCTCCGTCCTGCTGCAATGCTTCCTCGCCATCTGCTTGGCCGATGATAATTTCATCTTGCGATGCCCCTTCCGCATCGACATCGATTAAAGAAGCGTCCTCCGTTGCCTGGCCGATGCCGACCAATGGGTCGTTTTCATCGGCAACGGCTTCCGCTTGCGCCTCCACCGTTGTTTCGGCGACTTCATTCGCCCAAATAGGCACCGCACTTGTAAGCACAAGTACGGACGACAACAACATGGCGATAATTCTGTTCCTGTTTTTCATGATTTCCTCCTTTCGAAACAGTATTCATTCCTTGAACGAAGTTTAAAGAAGCAATTGTTAATTCCTATGGGAATTCTAGTAAATATATTGGTAATGTCATGCCCCATGGCATTATTATACAGCATAATGCCAAAAAAGGAATACATCCCTTTCGTTTGTATGTGCATTCTCTTTTTGATGATGTAGTCCTAAAAAAGCGGATAAAGAGTAAGCGGAGAATAATTTATCGTCCGAAGATGGGGGAAACTGGTATCGGGGAAGCTGGACTATTAGACCGGCATCTCCCCTGGATTCCCTGATGTATATGTTTCTTCAGGGACAGCATCGTCTTTTGTCTTCGTTTGCTCGTCTTGCTTTGGATGAAGCTCTGCGAGTAGGTATGACTTGACGTCTGTAATGTGTTGACGAAAACTGTTCTTCCTTGAATTCTCCAAAGATAGAATACGGAAGAGCTTTCTTTCCAACTCAGAAATCAGCTTATGATTTTTGATTATGAAATGCTTGCTGTCTGCACCAACATGAACGCTATCTATGTACTTATCTGTGATGGGAATGGAGTCGCTGATAAAGAAGATGGATTGTGCTGTGGTTCTGCCGACATGATAATAGCAGGAACGGATATCGCGGTTTGGGAGACTAAGGTAAAAATTCAAGCGAGATTGCTGAGCTTGATTCCTGTGGTTCATCTTTCCCATGGGAATGGCCCGGTATAAATCCTCATCCTCGGTGGACTTAATCAGACAGACAATAGGGCGGTGCTTTGTATCGTTCCATGTGCCACCAACATTCTGAATCATTGTGGAAAAATCCTGAGTGGCATAATAGAGACCGCGTTCAATCGTTCGTATTCCTCCGAAAAAAACCCAAGACCTCCAGTCTGCACCGAAGGCCTTGGTAAACAATGTTTCTGTGCCGCACATTGTGAAGCGTGTTTGTCTGAGCAATGTTTCTGCGCCGGACATTGCGAGACGTCTTTGCATAAACAGTGTTAGTGACGCTCACTGTAAAGCGATTATCTATAGTATATGCGATTTGGTGGGAAAATTCAAGAGGTTAGAATCCCCAAATGCACTCCTTATTTAGAGCTTCTTAATTCTCTTAATTCAGGAAGAAGCATATGAAGGAAGAGAAAAGTTCTTGATTTGGTTTGTTAAGCGGTCGTAATATATGGTAGAAGAGTATGTTAACGCAGGGAAAATGGGGGAGTTGCGATTGAAACAGGAGAGAAAATCCCGGACAAGTCGTACATGGATCATGACAGCCCTGATCCTGATTATCTACGTGGGTACGGTTCTTTGGTATACCGTGCTGAAACGTCCCACAAAGTTTCAAATTCCGCAGTATGATCTTTTTTGGTCCTATCGGAAATGGCTTTTCGGGGATCTCCGATATGGGACGGAAATAATTGGAAACGTTTATATGTTCATGCCTTTCGGGTTCCTGCTCTATGACACTTTTTGTAATTGGAAGCCCGATTGCTTCAAGAAAAGGCGTTTTTTCCGGATCATCGTTCTGGCTCTCGCTTTTTCATTGACTATCGAATCTCTGCAATTTGCGCTGGTGAAGGGTCTGGCAGAACTTGATGACCTGTTCTCCAATACCCTTGGAGCCGTGCTGGGAATTATGACCTATAAGGCATTCAGGAAGCTGGCGGGAGAACGACGCTTTTATATTGCTCGCATGACTGTCGAGGCGGCATTTGCAATCATTTGCCTTGCTGTTTTCATGTTCGGAAGAGAAGCGGCGCCCATCGAGGCGGATAATGCCCCGACTACGTTCTGCTTTCAAATCGATGAGGCATCCGCCCGGAACAGCAATCTGAACCTGAAAGGCTTCGCATTCGGATACGACCGCCGCCCGGTTTCTCCCCGCCTCTTCCTTCGCCGGATGGAAACTGGTGAGGAGACGGAGCTTGAAGTCGCATACGGAGCCGCCCGGCCGGACGTCAATGGGTATTTCCGCTGCGACTACGATTATACAAATGTTGGCTTTACGGCTTCCGGCGTCGCAGATTCCGATGCGGAATACGAAATTATGATACGTTGGCCGATGTCGCGAAAGGCTTCAACCGGAGTATACATATTGGGAAGCGATGTCCACCGCGTGCCGTATGGAGGCGAGCGGAATCAGTTCGTAGATGGGGAAGCATCCGATGGGGGTAGCATTGCAGGAAGCGAAGTCTGCCGCTCGCCTCAGGAGTCCATGCGGAATGAAACCACGGAAGCATCCGATGGGGGTAGCATCGCAGGAAGTGATGCATGCCGCTCGCATCAGGAGTCTATGCGGAATGAAACCAAGGAAGCATCCAGAAAAGAAGGAGAACGCAGCGATGCTGTGGAGGCCGCACGGCCGGATATTTCAGATGCTTTTGCAACGGAAGGCACGCTCCTGTTATCCCGCCCTGACTACCACATGTGGGTCTATCAGTATGACGGCGCCCTCTACTGGATCACGGATGAGGGGTTTCATTTTGAGGATGGGGGAATGACGTACATCCAGTACCGACTATGGACGACGCAGAGGCGAAAGCTGCCTGCCGATTGTCTGAAAAACAACCGTTCCTATGATGATATGAGCGGGCATTTTGAGGCATATGAACTCTCGGGGGATTATGGCGGATACCGGGTGATGCGGCGATATCTGCCCACCGGATACTCCGTCACATCCTTTTTGACCGGTTGCTTTAAGGACGGAGAGTGGATCTGGGCGAACTATATCAGGCCGGTTTACAATTTTTAAATACCATGATTGCGCTGGAGTCATGACGTTTGTTTGTGCCCAAAAGCGCCACTCTCTGTTTTAGAACCTCTGCTTAAGGGTTCTGACATAAATGTCAGAATCCTTAAGCAAGTCAGAAACTGTTATGAATATGCCCTGGCAATGAACGCGCATTTTATCCTTAATCTCTTTTAAAAAGATCCCGAGTATAGACCTTGTCTGCCACATCTCCCAGCACATCTGCATCAAAACGGTTCGCCAGAATAACGTCGCTCTCTGCCTTGAATTTTTCGATGTCGTTTACGACCTTGCTGCGATAGAATTCGCTGCCATCTTCCAGCGTGGGTTCGTAGACTATGACCGGGATGCCCTTTGCCTTGATGCGCTTCATCACGCCCTGGATGGCGGAAGCGCGGAAATTATCGGAATTGCTCTTCATGGTCAGCCGATAAACGCCGACTGTGGAAGGATTCTTTGCGATAATGCTGTCGGCAATGAAGTCCTTTCGGGTCGTGTTGGATTTGACGACTGCCTCGATCATGTTCTGCGGCACGTCCCGGTAATTGGCAAGAAGCTGTTTTGTGTCCTTGGGCAGGCAGTATCCGCCGTAGCCGAAGGAAGGATTGTTGTAGTGCCCGCCGATGCGCGGATCCATGCACACGCCCCGGATAATCATCTCGGTGTCGAGTCCTTTGACCTGGGCGTAGGTATCCAGCTCGTTAAAGTAGGCGACGCGGACGGCGAGGTAGGTATTTGCAAAAAGCTTCACGGCCTCGGCTTCCGTGGGCGGAGCGAGGAGGACCGGGATGTCCTGCGGCTCGCGGCCGGCGCGCAAATCTTCCGTGTGGGCTCCTTCCAGAAGCAGGTCGGCGAATAGCCGGGCTTCTTCCATACGGTCTTGATGCGCGCCCACGACGATGCGGGACGGGAACAGGTTGTCATAGAGGGCCTTGGATTCACGGAGGAATTCCGGGCTGAAGATGATGTTGTCTGCCTTGTATTTCTTGCAGACTGATTCTGTATAGCCGACCGGGATGGTGGACTTGATGACGATTAGGGCGTTCGGGTTGTACTTTAGCGTGCACTCGATGGCGTCTTCGACCGCTGAAGTGTCAAAGAAATGTCCTTTATCGTCGTAATTCGTCGGCGTGGCGATGATGACCAGTTCGGCGGAACTGTAGGCGGCCTGCTTGTCAACGGTCGTGTGGAGGTTCAGGATGCGCTCTCCGGCATTTGCCTCCCGGAAGAAACGCTCGATTTCATCGTCCTGAATCGGGCTTATGAACTTGTTCAGCTTGTCTGCTTTTGCCGGGGTCGTCGTGATGGCGGTCACTTCATGGTTCTGCGCAAGGAGGACGGCCAGAGAGAGGCCGACGTATCCTACGCCTGCAACTGTAATTTTCATAATAATCTCCTCGTTGTAGAATTATTTTTTCGGCCCATGGGGACGGTCCTTTTGGGTCGAGATTTTTCGGCCCATGGGGACGGTTCTTTTGGGTCGAATTTTTTCGACCCAAAAGAACCGTCCCCATGGGCTGAAGCCAGCGGACTAAAGCCCGCAGGACCGAAGCCCAGGGACTGAAGCCACAAACCGAAGCCGCGGATTTGAAGTCCATGGGCTGAAGCCCATGGATCGAAACTCGTAGGCCGAAACCCAATGGCTGAAGCGCAAGCTGGTCACTGGGCGGATTATTATTTTAGTCTCTTCGGAACAGGTCTCTTGTATAAACCTTTTCCTTCACGTCGTCCAAAGCCGGGTCATAGCGGTTTGCGATGATGCAACCGCACATTTCCTTGAATCTGTTTAGGTCGTTTACGACCAGGCTCCCAAAGAAGGTGGAGCCGTCCTCGAGGGTTGGCTCATAGATGACGACTTTTGCGCCCTTCCCTTTGATCCGTTTCATGACTCCCTGGATGGAAGACTGGCGGAAATTGTCGGAGTTGGACTTCATGGTCAGGCGGTATACGCCGACCGTGACGGAATTTTGCTGCTGTTCCCGGTCGGCGGAATACGACTCGCTGTTTCCATAAGTCCCGGCGATTTCGAGCACCCGGTCCGCAATGAAGTCTTTTCGGGTACGGTTCGACTCCACGATGGCCTGGATTAGGTTTTCGGGAACATCCCGATAGTTTGCGAGAAGCTGCTTTGTGTCTTTCGGGAGGCAGTAGCCGCCGTAGCCGAAGGATGGGTTGTTGTAATAATCTCCAACACGGGGATCGAGGCAGACTCCCTTTATGATGGAGGATGTATCAAGACCCTTGATTTCGGCATAGGTGTCCAGCTCATTAAAATAGGAGACCCTGAGGGCCAAGTAGGTGTTTACGAAAAGCTTTGTCGCTTCGGCTTCCGTACATCCCATAAAAAGCGTCTCAATAGGATCCTTAATCGCGCCCTGACGGAGCAGGGATGCAAATGTCCGGGCGGCGTTCTCCGTGTCTTCCTCACAGCCAACGATAATCCGGCTGGGGTAGAGGTTGTCATAGAGAGCCTTGGATTCGCGGAGAAATTCGGGGGAGAAGATGATGTTGTCGGCATGGAACTTCTCCCGTATGCCCTGCGTGTAGCCGACCGGGATGGTTGATTTGATGACTATAGTCGGTCTCGTTTCGCGGTCATCTGTTGCTTCCATTACAAGGGAGATGACGGATTCGACTGCGGAGCAGTCAAAATAATTGGTCTTCGGATTGTAATTGGTGGGAGCGGCAATGACTACGAAGTCGGCATTTGCATAAGCTGCGTAGCCGTCCGTCGTGGCAGACAGGTCGAGAGCCCGTTTTCCGTCTCTGGCTTCCGTCAAGAATTTTTCTATATATTCGTCTTGGATGGGCGAGACAAGGTTATTTATTTTTTCCACTTTTTCCGGGACGATGTCGACGGCAACCACTTGGTTGTGCTGCGCAAGGAGGACGGCAAGAGAGAGGCCAACGTAGCCGGTGCCGGCAACGGCGATGTTGTAGGACCGGCTGCCGCTTTCCTCTATTATGGTATGTGAACTGGAAACAGACATTTTTGGGATGCTCCTTCTGAAATTAAGCTGACGGTATGATAACATAGAGAAGATAGTCGGTCAATGGGGGGATAAATATAAACATTTGACAAGAAGCAGAGTATGTTGACGTAATGCCGTATGAGATTTATACTAAATAAGACATTTGTCAATATTAAAGTTTATTTGCACGGAGGTGACGATGGTAAGAAAAAAGATTATTATTGCAATGGTTTGTGTATGCATTCTGATTTTTTATGGGTGTGGCACAGAAACATCATCTATGGTGAAAGATACTTCTGTTGCCGAAGAGTTAGCGGAAAGTAAGGAGTTTTCCAAAAATGATAATGCCGAAATAAAGGGGGAGTCAGAAGAGAAAAATAAGAATACTGTATCAGATGTAGGGATTGGCGAATCCCCAGTTGTAACTCAAGAATCCTCGGATCCAGTTAAGGAAGAGCAGACGGTTGTGGAGGAAAGTACATTGGTAAACCCTGCTGAACCTCTAAATATGGAGGAGGACGATTTGTCTCTGGAAGAACTGCTTGGACAAATAAATGCCCCCATCGCTGATGTCCGTGCATTTCTTGAAATAGGTGATGATTCTCTAGAAAAAACAGGGATTTTATTTGGAGAAACAGTCAACGTCATATTGAAAAATAACGAAGAAGTATTAAACGAAATACAACTATCTTTCATGGGGACTCCTATTGATTCTCTTCAGATTGCGATAGCAGAACAACTTGGAGACGATGGAGAGCAGGTTAATGATGGCATAATATGGTCAACTGAGGAAGCTTTTGTGCTGTTATATGAATCTGCTGAAGGATGTTATGTAGATATAGGGTCAGAATAAACATTGTTATATTCTGCTTTAGCAGTGGAATAGGTAGCCCTTTCTGATT
>JAUMWM010000277.1 GCA_030529705.1 Lachnospiraceae bacterium | reverse complement strand
GACCCATTTGCTGATTTCCTTGCCCCCGCCATGCACGATGATCGGCTTCATGCCGATGAGCTTCAGCAGGGCGACATCCTTTATGACGCTCTTTTTCAGGACGGAATCCGTCATGGCGGAGCCGCCGTACTTAACCACTATCTTCTTCCCGCTGAATTCCCGGATGTAGGGAAGGGCCTCGACTAAGACATTCGCCTTCTCAATCCATAAATCCATATTACCAGCCATTCTATTCTCCTCTTAGATGATTATCTTGATATATGCGGTTAATCTTTATTTACCGCCACCACATGTCTAATCTAAGGTTCTTAAACCTGCGCCCCGGTATAAGATTCTTCGCTTGCGCTCAGAATGACAGGTGGTGCTGATTGATTAAAATACTGCGCCTCCCGTTATGAGCGGTAATCCGCGTTGATATTCACGTATTCGTGCGTCAGGTCGCAGCCCCACGCCTCGGCCTTAGCATCGCCCATCTTCATGTCGACCGTCGCCGTAATTTCATCGCAGGAGAGTATCTCCGTTGCAAATGCCTCGCTGTACCCCGTTGACACCCCGCCTTCTAAGATCTGAATTTTCCCGGCGGCACTTTCAAATGAAAGGTCTACCTTGTCCGGGTCAAATGCCACTCCCGAATAGCCGAGCGCGCAGAGTATCCTGCCCCAATTAGCGTCATGCCCCGCTATGGCCGCCTTCGTCAGGGTAGACGAGACGACGGAACGGGCGAGCGTGCGGGCGTTCTCCTTGGTATCCGCATGGATGACTTTCACCTCGAAGAGGCAAGTTGCGCCCTCTCCGTCCTTCGCCATCATCTTTGCCAGCCTGGTGCAGACATCCAGCAGACCTTGTCGGAACAGGTCGAAGTCCTCGTCTTCCGAAACAATTTCGCGATTGCCCGCCAGGCCATTTGCCAGAAGAAGGCATGTATCGTTCGTTGACGTATCGCCGTCGACGGAAACCATGTTGAACGTATCCGGCACGACGGAGGAAAGCGCCTTCTGAAGCATGTCTTTGCAAATGGCTGCATCCGTCCCGATAAACGCGAGCATGGTGCACATATTCGGGTGGATCATGCCTGACCCCTTGCAGCATCCGCCGATAGTCGCAGTCTGTCCATCGGAGAACGTGACGGCGACTGCCGCTTCCTTCGAGACGGTATCCGTCGTCATGATTGCCTTTGCCGCCTTAATGCCGCCCTCTATGCCGCCGTCAAGAGTTTCGTTCAGGGACGTAATGCCTGCCTTGATCTTCTCAATCGGAATCTGCTGCCCTATGACGCCGGTGGAGGCAACGAGGACGGAATTTGTTCCTATCCCGAACGCCTTTGCCGCCGTCTCCGCAGTCTCAAGGCAGTAGCGCATCCCCTCTTTGCCGGTGCAGGCATTTGCAACGCCCGAATTTACCACGACGGCCTGCGCTTTTTCTCCGGATTCCACCTGAATCTTGTCCCAGATGACCGGCGCGGCCTTGACGCGGTTCGTGGTAAACGTGCCGGAGCTTACGCATGGCGTATCCGAATAGATTAATGCCATGTCAGCGCTGCCGTTCTTCTTTATGCCGGCAGATCCGCCGGCAGCCAGGAAGCCTTTCGCGGCCGTGACGCCGCCTTCCACCATTTTTATATTGCCCATAATTTTCACCTTCGCTCTTATAAAATCCTAAAATTTCAGCATCCTACATAATAGACCAAAGTCCCTGACTTGTAAACTGTTAGTTTATGCATAAATATACATCTAACTGCATAATTATGCAAGTATCAAATGCCGTTATTTCACAAACTGCAAAATCCTTGGTTCCTGTTCACGCCCTATGCTTCTCCTTTGTCATCCTGAGCGTAAGCGAAGGATCTTTTATGCAAAGCGTGGGTTATTGGTAAAAGATCCTTCGCTACGCTCAGGATGACACCCAATATGGAGGGCTTGGGCGTAGAAGCGTGAACAGAGTAACGATAACAGGGGCATGTCGGCTTGCTATGTTTTTTAATAGTTGCATAATTTCCGCATACGTTGTATATTCGTAGCTATCAATAGTCGGCATGAGCTTGCTCTCTGTCTGCGCGCCTCTTGACAGATTTCGATCAGGGCGTGCGCCGAAAGACGTATACGAGTATGGAAGTTCCTGCCGACGAGGCCCATGATGGAACTCCAAGCCCTCTGCGGCCACATTTTCATCTTTAGGAGGAATACTACTATGAGTAAAGAGAAAGTCGTTCTTGCCTATTCCGGCGGACTTGACACGACGGCCGTCATCCCATGGCTCAAGGAGACATTTGACTATGACGTCATCTGCTGCTGCGTTGACTGCGGACAGGGAAAAGAACTGGACGGGCTGGACCAGAGAGCCATGCTCTCCGGCGCTTCCAAATTATATATAGAAGATATCAATGATGATTTCGCTGAGAATTTCATTATGCCGTGCGTGCAGGCAGGAGCAGTCTACGAGCATAAATACCTCCTCGGAACCTCCATGGCCCGCCCGGCCATCGTGAAAAAGCTCGTTGAAATCGCAAGAAAGGAAGGTGCCGTCGCGATTTGCCACGGCGCTACCGGCAAGGGAAACGACCAGATTCGCTTCGAGCTCGGCATCAAGGCGCTGGCTCCCGATATCAGGGTCATCGCTCCCTGGCGCATGACGGACCTCTGGACGCTCAGGTCCAGGGATGACGAGATTGCCTACTGCAAGGCCCACGGCATCAACCTCCCATTTGACCATTCCCAGAGCTATAGCCGCGACCGCAACCTGTGGCATATCAGCCATGAGGGCCTGGAGCTTGAAGATCCCTCCCTTGCTCCGAATTATGACCACATGCTGGTCATGAGCGTTTCGCCAGAGCATGCGCCCGATCGGGCTACGGAAGTTACGATGACGTTCGAAAAAGGCGTTCCCACTTCTGTGAACGGCGTACCCATGAAAGTGGCCGACGTCATCCGCAAGCTGAATGAACTGGGCGGAGAAAACGGGATTGGCATCGTCGATATCGTGGAAAACCGCGTGGTCGGCATGAAGTCCCGCGGCGTTTATGAGACCCCCGGCGGCACGATTCTCGTCGAAGCCCACAAGCAACTGGAGGAACTCGTCCTTGACCGCGCAACGATGGAGTTTAAGAAGACGGTCGGCGACAAGCTCTCCCAGGTCGTTTATGAGGGCAAATGGTTCACGCCTCTCGCCGACGCCCTCATCGCGTTCACGAAGTCCACGCAGGAGTATGTGACCGGCGAAGTGAAATTCCGCCTCTACAAGGGCAATATCATCAAGGCCGGGACGACGTCTCCCTACAGCCTCTACAATGAGTCGCTCGCTTCCTTCACGACCGGCGACATGTATGACCACCACGATGCGGACGGCTTCATCACCCTGTTCGGCCTGCCTCTAAAGGTCAGGGCTTTAAAGTTGCAGGAGGTAAAGGCGAAGGAATCCGCAAAATAAGGCCGCTTTGCATTTCGGCCTGCGAGTTCGCCCCACGGCCCGCGAGTTCGGCCTTCGGGTTC
>JAUMWM010000276.1 GCA_030529705.1 Lachnospiraceae bacterium | reverse complement strand
TTAACATTGTGTTACATCCGAATCCTTAGAAATACGACCTATACGGTTTACTGGCAGTTTTGTCAACCGTACAGTTGGAAATAATGGGAGGTATGACCGTGAAAGGCAAAAAAATAATGGCATGGCTGCTCGCCACAGTCCTGACAACTGGAATCCTGTCTCCGGCATACGCAGCCGAAAACATCCTGGGAAGCGCGCAGCCGGACGCTCTAATAACAGGAAGCGAACAGGATGTCCTGGTAGGCTCATACGCCGATGGAAGCGCGCAGCCGGAGGTCCTCATAGAAAACGAGTCTCTCGCCGATTCATCCCTGAGCGACCAAGCCGCCGAAGAAACCATAATAAATGAAGAAGACACGGACGCAGTACCGGACAGCGCAACCAGAGCGGCCGGCCTCATAGAGGACGGGGCAGACGAGAGCATCGTTGACCTCCCCGGGGACGATTCCTCAAAAGCAGATGACAGTTCCTCGCAGCCAGGCCAAAACCCTTCCGGCTCCTCGGCCGACAGCGCGCCAACGGGCTCCGGCGCGCCCGCCAAGCCGGATATCGAAGTCGGCCCGACCTATACGTCGGCCGTCCCGGCTGACGGAAAAGCGTATTATATCCGCTGCGCCGTCAACAAAGACCTCGCGCTCACGGCCAAAAACAGCTCCATCAGCAACGGCGGCAACATCGTCATATCGACGCTCACCAAAGGCTACAACCAGAAATTCATGTGCAGGAAGCTTTCGGACGGGACATACGTCTTCACGAACTTCCACAGCGGCAAAGCCATTCGCATCGAGGGAGATACGGTTAAAAATTCCGCAAATTTGTGGCAGACCGAGTTCAACAGCGCAAATTCCGGCAGATGGACTCTGCATAAAAACGCCGATGGCTCTTACAAGATCGCCTCCAAGCTCAATACGGACTATGTATTCCACGTCGCCGGCGGAAAATTTGCCGACGGCACGAACATGCGGATCTTTAAATGGTGCAGTTCCAACGCCGAGCGGTTCGTTTTCACGGAGACCCCCCTCCCCGACTATTCCGGCACGATCCAGCTCCGGCCGATGAACGCCCCTTCCCTGTGCGTCTCCCCTGCCGAAAGTTCCCAGGCGGCGGGCGCGGACATCCGGCTTAATGAGACGGACAAGGCTAAAATCCTGACATATACGGCCATCCGGCATTCGGCGGGCTATTACATTCTGGCAAATGCAGCCAGCGGCCTGGTCCTCGCTGTTAAAAACTCCGAGAATAAGGCGGGGGCAAATGTCGTCCAGGAGAAGCGGACAAATGCCTTCTCCCAGCAATGGCTCATCCGGAAAAATTCGGACGGAACTTATTCCTACATCTCGCGCCTGAACTCGAACCTCGCCCTGACTCCGAAAAACGGCGGGACGGCTTCCGACACCACGCTCCTGCTCGCCAACTACAAAGGATACACCAGCCAGAAATACTACCGCGAGATCAAGGAAGCATCGGCAATCCCCGCGGCCGAGGTTACGATCCGCTCCGCCTTAAACAGCGACAGGGTGCTGGACGTAAGCGGCGGCGGTACGAAAGACGGAACCAACATCGATTGTTATGACTGGAATGACTCGCCCGCCCAGAAATTCAAGCTTGAAGCCGTCACCTGCGGCGGGCAGACGGACTACTGGTACAAGATAACGGCCACGGCGTCCGGGAAAGTCGTAGAAGTGGCGGGAAACTCCGCAAAATCCGGCGAGAACATCCAGCTTGGAACCTTTGACAGGACGAAGAAGCAGCTCTGGCACCCCGTCCTGAAATCGGACGGCAGCTATATCCTGAAATCCGCCCTCAACCAGAACTACTGCCTGGCAATGACGGGTTCGGAAGCCTACGGGGCAAATGTCCGCCTGGCCGAATGTGCCGGCAACGCCAAGCAGAAATGGTATTTTACCTCTATAGAAATCACAAAAAATACCATCGCCTACTCTGACAGGAACACCGTCACGGTGCGGGCGGAGGGATTAAGGCAGCGGTCCGACACGGGGCTGGCTTACCTTTTCGCCATCACCCCCTATGGCAGGACGATCAATGGGTACAAGCCTCTGGCGAGCGCCCCCATGTCGACCAGTTTCATCTTCCATGCGAACCTGAACAAGAACGCATCGTCAAGCCTCCTGCAGCGGAAGTTCTATATCGCAACCCTCACCCATGGGACGTATACGATCATAAGCAACGGTTTTTACATCCAGAACCCGGAGGCCTCGGCGGACAATCAGAAAGCTTTCCCGACCCCGGCCCGCAAGACGAAAAAAGGGCTCAAGACGTCGCTGGATAGCATCACCCTGGCGAAGGACCTGAACTGCAGCCACGTCGTACTGGACCTGCCGATAGACATGTTCCTTGGAGGCAGCGACCTGGCTTACAAATACGAAGGCAAGACTTACTATTTCTCCAGCATCATAAACACAGTGCAAAGCAGGATAAAGACGTATAACGATGCCGGCATCGTCGTGACGGGAATATTCTACCTGTCCGACGGCTCCAATACGGACTTAATGTATCCGGCAGCGGCGTCCGGAAGCCGGAGAGGAAGCTCGTCCGTTACCCTGTATGCCTTAAACACGAGAAACAGCAACCGGAAAAAACTCGAGGCGCTATTTGCCTGCCTTGCCGACAAATTCTGCTCGAACGGCTGCACGCTTGCCAACTGGATTTACGGCAACGAGCTGCAGCAGTTCATAACCTACCACTACGCCGGGGACATTCCCTACAGCGAGTACCACGAAGCGCTGGCCGAGGAATTCCGGATGTTCAACGCCTCCATCAAGAGCCGTTGGCGCTACGCCAGGACCTACATCTCCCTGGACCACAATTGGAATCTTGCAAATGCCCTCGCCCACAGCTACAACGGCATGCAGCTAACGGAAGATTTCAACACGGACCTGGAGAGGCAGGGCAGGGTCCACTGGGACATGGCCATGCACCCCTACCCGTCGCCCGAGCAGGACTGCCGCTTCTGGAACCGCGCTTATACGATCAAGGATTCCGGCAGCAGCCAGCAGATAACCATGTCGAACGCGAGGTCCTTCTCATCTTATATTAAGAAGACATACGGGAGTTCCACCCGCATCATCATGTCGGAGACGGGTCTGTCATCCGTCTACCAGGGAAAACAGATGCAGGGACAACAGGCGGCAGCGGTGGCATTTGCCTACTACCTCGCCCAATTCGACTCCAACATCGACATGTTCGCGATCCACCGCGACAAGGACTACGTAGGGGAGACGTCAGGCGGCTGGTGGCTCGGCCTCTATCACAGCGGCGGCTCGCCCAAGCCCTCCGCCGACGTCTTCAGATACATGGACACCAAGAACTGGAGCGGCCACGTCTCAAACTACATGAATACCTATATCGGCAGCAATTGGCAGTCCCAGATACACGGCTTCAACGCCGACTTTTTCAAGGACAAATAAAACACCGTCACCCTGAGCGCAGCGAAGGATCTTTTAAAACACTGTCATCCTGAGCACAGCGAA
>JAUMWM010000275.1 GCA_030529705.1 Lachnospiraceae bacterium | reverse complement strand
TTTGCGCTTCCGCATCGAGAATATTTGTAACCATACACTTGATAATATGGTATAAATATGGCATAAAAATGGTATCGAATGTTGATTTGCATAGAGAAATGGGATTGAAAAGGTACATACGGTAGACGAAATGGATTTAGAACAAATGCGGACATGCAAGAGGCTGCTGGGCTACAGCAATGAAACGATTGCGAGGCTTTCCGGAGTGCCGCTTGGGACGGTGCGGAAGGTGATGTGCGGAAAAACGAAGAATCCGAGGCAAAAGACGATTGAGGCGTTGAGCGAAGTATTGGAAAAAGGGAGGGCGGCTAGTATGGCTGATATGAACAAACCATCGGGAGTGCAGGAAGCGGCAGGCGCATACAATGTTAAAAAAAGCGGGTACACGATAGAGGATATATTTGCCCTGCCTGATGAGGTTTGGGCGGAACTGATCGACGGGCAGATATATTATATGTCTGCGCCGACAAGGACGCACCAGAGGATAGCCGGCGAAATGCACCTTGCAGTAGCAAACTACATAAAATCGAAGGGAGGGGATTGCGAAGTGTACATCCCCCCGTTCGGCGTGTATCTTTTTGGAGATGATTCGACTTATGTCCTTCCCGACCTGGTGGTCGTGTGCGATCCCTCCA
This sequence comes from Lachnospiraceae bacterium, assembly GCA_030529705.1. Lineage (GTDB taxonomy): Bacteria > Bacillota > Clostridia > Lachnospirales > Lachnospiraceae > Chordicoccus. The sequence goes on along the minus strand of JAUMWM010000275.1, from coordinate 2,859 downwards.
AGTTGGAGGAGAAGGGCTGCGTGGGCGCGCCGGACTGGGTCGTGGAGGTGGTATCGCCCTCATCGGGGAAGATGGATTACTCAATAAAGCTGGACAAGTATCGCAAGTCCGGCGTCAGGGAGTACTGGGCAATCAACTCGAAAACCCGGATTGTCCTGATTTATCGTTTTTCCGAGGGCGGGACGACAGATGAAGTGTCGATGCGGTCATTTGACGAGAAGATTCAGGTTGGTATATACCCGGATCTGACTATTTGTCTGTCTGATATGTTGAACTAAATGAGGCTTCGTTATAAGTATAGGGAGGACCAGGTATGAATACCGTCATTATCGGCGTTGCCGGAGGAACCGGATCGGGCAAATCGACGTTTACGAACAGGATGAAGAGATATTTCGGAGACCGGATTTCCGTCATCTATCATGACAACTATTATAAGAGGCAGGATGACATACCGTTTGAACAGCGGGTCAAGACGAATTATGACCATCCGGACGCTTTGGAGACGGACCTGCTCATTGACCATCTGCAGGAACTGAGGGCCGGCCGCGCCATCCGCTGTCCGGTATATGATTATTCGGTCCATAACCGGTCCGATGAGTTCATTGAGATCCAGCCCCGGAAGGTCATCCTGGTGGAGGGCATCATGGTGCTGCAGGATAAGCGGGTGAGGGATCTTCTCGACATTAAAGTGTATGTGGAAGCGGATGCCGATGAAAGGATTCTAAGGAGGGTCCTTCGGGACGTGGAGGAGCGGGGACGGGACCTGCGGGGCATTATCGACCAGTACCTGACGACGGTCAAGCCCATGCATTACCTGTATGTGGAGCCGACCCGGTCCACGGCAGACATTGTCATCAACAGCGGGAGGAACGACGTGGCCTATGACCTTTTCCGCGGGAAGATTGAAAGGCTGCTGCTGGACGAGCCGTAAAAATAGCTAAATTGTTGGAAAATATACATAATTTTATTGTGGAAATAAACGCTAAAGGTTATAATGAAATGAAAAGCTGGAACAGCAAAATACAATGCGGTAAACGCTATTGTAAAGAAAGGGGCTTTATATGGAGAAACTTAATTGTGATGCGCTTCGCAAAATCGATGAAATCGTAGCGAAGCACAAGGATCAGGCAGGTCCCTGCATCGAGATGCTTCATGAGGTTCAGAACGAACTTGGATACGTCCCGTTCGAAGCCATGGAGAAGATTGCAGAGGCCACGGGCAGCTCTCCGGCAGAGGTCTACGGCGTTGTCATGTTCTACGCACAGTTCACGACAGAGCCGAAGGGCAAGCATGTCATCAATGTCTGTCTTGGAACCGCGTGCTATGTAAAGGGCGCGCAGAAACTGATTGACAGGGTCGAGTCACTGACAGGCGCTGCTGTCAACAAGACGTCCGAGGACGGCTTGTTCTCACTCGATGCCACAAGATGCCTTGGAGCGTGCGGACTTGCGCCGGTCTGCATCATTGACGGGAAGTATTACGGCAATGCCCTGGTCGACAGTGAATTCACGAACGAGATCAGAAGGATCGTGCGTGAGGAAAAGAAAGCGGGGGCGAAGGCATGAAAGAAAAGATTACAACATTAAAGGCACTTCTTGCAGTCAGGGAAGCGGAGAGAAGATATCTTCAGCTCAGGCTGGAAGACAAGTTAATCCTGGAAGAAGGCGACCAGCACAAGAACATCCTTGTCTGCGCCGGTACCGGATGTACGGCAGGAGATTCCGCAGTCCTCATTAAGCAGCTCGAAGAAAAGCTTGCGGAAGCAGGACTGGCAGAAGAAGTGAAGGTCGTCAAGACCGGATGTTTCGGTTTCTGCCAGAAGGGACCGATCGTAGCTATTTATCCGGACAGGATCTACTACACACATGTAAAGCCGGAGGATGCAGGCAGGATCGTCAATGACCATATCATCGGCGGACATGTCCTGAAAGATCTCCAGATGTTCGATACCGACAGAAAGACCGGCGAAAAGGTCTACGATATCGACAAGATCGGCTTTTATGAGAAGCAGCAGAGAATTGCTCTTCGCAACTGCGGCCGCATCAATCCGGAGAACATCTATGAGTACATCGGCATTGACGGCTATGAGGCTCTTTACCGGGTACTCACCGAGAAGACTCCGCAGGAAGTCATCGACATCGTGAAGGCATCCGGTCTCCGCGGACGCGGCGGCGCCGGCTTCCCGACCGGTATGAAATGGCAGTTCGAGAAGGATCAGCCGGGCGATGAGAAATATGTTATCTGCAATGCTGACGAAGGCGATCCGGGCGCATTCATGGATCGTTCCATTCTGGAAGGCGATCCGCATGCTATCCTTGAAGGTATGGCCATCATGGCTTACGCAGTAGGCGCTCACCAGGGTTATGTATATATCCGTGCAGAGTATCCGATCGCAGTCAACAGACTCCGTATTGCTATCCGCGAAGCGAAGGAACTCGGCCTGCTCGGAGAAAACATCTTCGGCACGGGCTTCAACTTTGATATTGAGATCCGTCTGGGCGCGGGCGCATTTGTCTGCGGTGAAGAGACAGCCCTCATTGCGTCCATCATGGGCAAGCGCGGCATGCCGTCACCGAAGCCGCCATTCCCGGCAGTATCCGGCGTATGGCAGAAGCCGACCTCCATCAACAATGTCGAGACGATTGCGAATATCACGCAGATCATCCTGAACGGAGCTGAGTGGTATGCGGCTATGGGCATGGGCAAATCCACAGGTACAAAGGTCTTCGCCCTCGGCGGAAAGATCAATAATACCGGCCTTGTCGAGATTCCGATGGGCACGACGCTCCGCGAGATCATCTACGATATCGGCGGCGGATGTCCGGAAGGCAAGAAGTTCAAGGCAGTCCAGACAGGCGG
>JAUMWM010000274.1 GCA_030529705.1 Lachnospiraceae bacterium | reverse complement strand
TGCCGGAGGAGCCGACCGTGGTGCCTGAAGAGCCAACTACAGTACCGGAAGAGCCGACGGCTGCCCCCGATATAGATGACAGTTCTGCGGAATCGGATGCAAGTGATGGTGGGTCTGCAGAATCAGGAACGGATTCGAGCGGCGATGCTTCAATGGAATCCGGGACGGATTTGAGCGAGGACGGCAAGACTGATTCCGATATGGACGAATCCGGGGAAAAGGGCAAAACGGATTCCGAAAAGGATGCGTCTGTATCTGACAGCAAATCAGACGGCACGCAGCCATCTGACGAGGCCGTTTCCGAAAAAGAAAAGGGCAATGGGGATACTGATTCCATCACGGGAACGGTCGTGGGGTATGATATCGACACGGTCACGATCCAGGTGGATGACGATTCCGATTCAGACGATGACAAGGCGGAAGAGTCCGGGAAGGATTCTGACGATGGCGCGGAAGAAGAGTCCGAGACGGATTTCGGCGATGGAGAGGCAGAAGAAGCAGGGTCGGATTCGGAAGATGGAGAGTTAGATGAGAATTCAGAGTCCGGCGACGGTGAGGACGAGTATCCCAGCAAGGACTATGATGACGTCGAGGGTGACGAGGACACTTACTATACATTCGACATCACGGATGCCAGCCAGGATTTCAAGAACGGAATCAGCGAGGGCAACGAGGTGACTGTCAGCTACACGGGCGACCTTGACGACATGGGCAGCGTTGCGGCGACAAATGTCTCCGACAGCGGAGAGGATGCCGCCAAGGAATCCGTTTACAGGGGCAGCGTGGTCTCGATGACCGCCAATACCGTGACAATCAAACTGGATGACGAGGTTTCCATGACGTTCAACTATGACGGTCTGGACAAGCTTGAACTTAAGGAGGGCGACAAGGTGAAGGTTACGGCCGACATGGGCGCCGCATCGAACGACCAGAACGTGATTAAGGCTACGAAGTTGGAGAAGAACTGAGATTTTTTATCGGAGGGAGACTCTATGCCTGTGGTAATTGATCAAGCAAGAGGTATCTTTACAATACACACGAAAAACAGTACTTACCAGTTCAAGGTCGGCAGATATGGCCATCTGCTGCATCTTTATTACGGGAGGCGCATGGCGGGGACGGCGGACTTTTTGCTCGTGCCCGCCGACCGCGGCTTTTCCGGCAATCCGTATGAAGCCGGGGAGGACAAGACTTATTCGCTGGATTTCCTCCCCCAGGAGCTTCCCACGAGCGGGACCGGTGATTACAGGAATCCGGCGGTCATCATTGAAAATGCAGACGGTACGGAGGCGGTGGACTTCCGGTATGTCGGATATGCTCTTGAAGCGGGCAAATACAGCCTTCCCGGCCTTCCGGCTGTCTACTGCGAGGAAGGAGTTGAGGAAGAAAAGCAGCGTCCGTCTGACTTATGGGAAATCCGTCCTGAAGGAAACGGTGCAAAGGAAGAAAAGCAGCGTCCATCTGGCTCATCGGATGCCTATCCCTGTCCTGAAGGAAACGATGCAAAGGAAGGAAAGAAGGGGGCATTCGGCTCATCGGATGCCCGTCCCTGCCATGAAAAAGGCGGCGCAAAGGAAGAAAAGAAAGGTCCGCATGGCTTTTCAGACGCAGAATTTGAAGATGGATGGGAAGAAGGAAAGCCGGAGACCTTACGGATTTTCCTGGAAGATCCCATTACGCATGTTCGTGCGGAACTTCTGTATGGGGTTGTCCCGGATATTGACATCATAACCCGCGCCCTCGTCATCAGGAACGGCGGGGAGGGCAGGATTTATCTCGAAAAAGTCCAGGGAGCCGTCCTGGACTTCGTGACGGGCGAATATGACCTGGTGACCTTTAACGGCCGACACGCAATGGAGAGGCGTGTGGAGAGGACGCGAGTAGTCCATACGAACCAGTCCATTTGCAGCCGGAGGGGGGCATCGTCCCACCAGTACAACCCATTTGTCATCCTCGCCGGAAAGAATACCGACGAGGATGCGGGGGACTGCTGGGCGATGGCATTTGTCTACAGTGGAGGCTTCCTGGCGGAATGCGAGATGGACCAGTACGGCCAGACCCGGCTGCAAATGGGCCTGATGGACGAAAAATTCAGATTCCCGCTGGAGGCGGGCGGGGAATTTGTCTGTCCCGAGGTAATTATGACGTACTCGGGGGAGGGATTTGCCCGCATGTCCCACAATCTGCACGACTGCATCAGAAAGCATGTGTGCCGCGGCCGGTTCCGGGATGTCGCTCCGCGGCCGGTCCTCGTCAACAGTTGGGAGGCGTCCTACTTTAACTTCACCGGCGATTTGCTCGTGGAACTGGCGCACGAGGCCGGGAAAGACGGCGTGGAGATGCTGGTCATGGACGACGGCTGGTTCGGGGACCGGGACGACGACATGAGGGCGCTCGGCGACTGGTTCGTCAACGAGAGGAAACTTGGCGGGAGCCTGGCAAATCTCGTGAGCCGGGTCAATCGGGAAGGGCTGAAATTCGGCATATGGATCGAGCCGGAGATGGTAAACGAGAACAGCCGGCTTTATGCACAGCACCCGGACTGGGCTATGGCAATTCCGGGGAGGAAGCCGAACCGGTCGAGGTTCCAGTTGCTTCTCGACTTCTCCCGAAGGGAGGTCGTGGACTATGTGTACGGCAGGATAAGTGAGATTTTGCATTCTGCAAATATCGAATACGTCAAGTGGGACTTCAACCGTTCCATCTTCGATGTATACTCGGCCGCCACGAATGATCAGGGGGCGGTTCTCTACAAATACATGCTCGGCCTTTATGATTTCCTTGAACGTCTGAACAGGGATTTCCCTCACGTCATGATTGAGGGCTGCAGCGGCGGGGGCGGAAGGTTTGATGCGGGCATGCTTTATTATACGCCTCAAATATGGTGCAGCGACAACACCGACGCGATAGACAGGCTTGGCATACAGTACGGCACGTCATTTGCGTATCCGGTGTCCGCAGTGGGGTCGCATGTGTCCGTCTGCCCCAATGAGCAGAACGGCCGCATGACGGACATTTCTGTCCGGTCGGCAGTGGCCATGGCCGGGAGCTTTGGCTATGAGTTCAGTTTCACGAGGCTCTCGAAAGCCGAGAGGGACACGATTCGAAAAGATATAGATAATTATAAGAGGCTGGCTCCGCTCATGATGAACGGCAGGTATTACAGGCTCTCGGTGCCGTTTAAAGACCCGTTTACGGCTTGGGAGATGGTCGCTCGGGACAAGAGCGAGGCCGTCGTGACGGCTGTGACTACGGAAATCCACGGAAATATGCCTGTCCGGTATGTGCGCCTTAAGGGGCTTGCGGCGGGACGGGCCTATTTGGATGAGGAGACCGGGAAGGAATATTCATCTGACGTGCTGATGCAGGTGGGCTGGCCGCTGCCGCTAGAGATGGGCGAGTATCATGCATACAGGATGCACCTTGTGCGGGTGGAGTGACACTTCACAATGCGGGTTCGGCTTGTGGGTTTGGCTCGTGGTTTCGGCTTGCGGCTTCGG
>JAUMWM010000056.1 GCA_030529705.1 Lachnospiraceae bacterium | reverse complement strand
ACCGTCCCCGCGGGCCGAATTTTTTTGGTCCAAAAGGACCGTCCCCGCGGGCCGATTTTCTAGCCCAGCGTCTCGTGAGCCGCAGCCACCACCTGTTTCGTCAATTCTGAAAATGGCAGCGGCTTTGCATCCTCTAAAGCCTCCTTCGCCAGGTATGCCAGATACTCGATATTCCCCTCCGGTCCCTTGATCGGGGAGTAGTCCAGCCCCAAGATTGCAAAACCGATGCTCTCGGCATACTCCAGCACTGTGAGGATCACCTCCTCGTGCACGCCCTTGTCGCGCACGACCCCATGCTTGCCGACCTTCTCCCGTCCCGCCTCGAACTGGGGCTTTATCAGGCACACGACCCTTCCGTCCTCCGCAAGGAGGTCCCTGACCGGGCCTAAAACCTTCCGAAGGGATATAAAGCTTACATCGATGCTCGAAAAATCAGCGGCATATGCAATATCCTCCGGAAGAACGTAGCGGATATTCGTCTTCTCCATGCAGGTGACGCGAGGGTCGTTCCGCAGCTTCCAGTCCAACTGGCCGCGGCCCACGTCGATCGCGATGACATGCGCCGCCCCGCTGCGCAGCATGCAGTCCGTAAATCCTCCGGTCGAGCTCCCGACGTCCAGGCATTTCTTATCCCGCAAATCCAAGGAAAAGACCTCTACGGCCTTTTCCAGCTTCAAGCCGCCCCTGCTCACGTATTTGGGCGTCGTCCCCCGCACTTCGACTAATTTCGTCTCGTCAAATGTACTCCCGGCCTTGTCCTCCCTGTTCCCGTCGACATAGACAATGCCGGCCATGATGACGGCCTTGGCCTTCTCGCGGGACGGGGCAAGCCCCTTTTCCACCAGCAGGACGTCCAACCTTTTCTTCATTCAAATTCCTCCGGAGCCTCCGCCTGCTCCAAAATCCTGATTTTCTTCTCCACAAGGTCAATCCTGCCGCTCACATCCTTGATGAGCTTCATGCCTTCCTCATAAATCTTAAACGAATCCTCCAGCGTAATATCATCGCTGTCGAGAGCCTTCACCATCCCTTCCAGCTTGGCAAAGCTCTGCTCAATCGTCATTTCCTTCTTCTCTTCTTCCATATATAAAACCTCACTATGTATTCTAAGCCAATTCGTTTTGAACGCCAAGCACTATCACTCTTCCGCCGTCTCCCTGACCTCCGCCAGGATGCTGCCGTCCGTCACGACCACGCGAATCTCATCGCCCGGACCCACATCGCCGATCCTCCGGACATTGTTCCCTTCCGTATCGCACACGTAGGAATACCCCTGCCGCAGGCGGTCCAGAGGATTCAATCCCTGAAATCTGCCGATCAGCGCTCCGAACTTCAGCTTTCTGTCATGCAAAATGGCCATTTCTTCCCTCGAAAGTTCTGACGAATGCCGCTCGAGCTGCTGCCGCAGATTCCGAATCTTCCTCGCTACCGCCTCTTCCATGACCACCTGGGAATCCGCCAGGAACCGCCGCCGCTCGTTTATGAGGCTGGACGGACTTCTGGCCGCCAGGCGGGCCGAATAATACCTAAGGCTCCCTTTGGCTTCCACAAGGCGCTTTTTGGGGGCATTTGCCAAAACGAGCCTGTACCTTTCAAGGCTCCCCCGCACGGCAACCAAGCGGCGGCCCATGCTCCGATTCATGGCCGCGTGGAACATTTCCATGTCAGTAAGGAACTTTCCATAGTCGAAGACCGCCAGCTCCGCAGCGGCGGAAGGGGTCGGAGCCCTGAGATCCGCCACGTAATCTATGATCGTCGTGTCCGTCTCATGTCCGACGGCCGAAATGATTGGAGTTTTACATGCAAATACAGCCCGCGCGACCTCCTCCTCATTGAAAGCCCACAGGTCCTCGATGGATCCTCCGCCTCTTCCGACGATCATCACGTCCACGCCAAATGCATCCAGAGTCCGGATGCCCCTCACGATGGAAGCTGCCGCCCCATCCCCCTGTACCAGTGCGGGATACAGGTAAATCTGGACGTAGGGATTCCTCCGCGCGGAAATGTTCTGGATATCGCGTATGGCCGCGCCGGTCGGCGCAGTGACGACGCCGACCCTCATAGCATATTTCGGCACAGGCTTCTTATACCGCCTGTCGAACATGCCCATCTCTTCGAGTTCTTTTTTCAGTTCGATAAACTTCTGGTAGAGAAGGCCGGTGCCTTCAAGACGGATTTCTCTGACGTAAAGCTGGTAGCTTCCGCCTTTCTCGTAGACATCGACAGAGCCGCTGCAGACCACGTTGTCGCCGTTCTTCATGGGGAAAGAAAGCCCCCTCCTGTAAGATGCGAACAAAATGCACTGCAACGTCCCTGTCTGATCCTTTAAAGAAAAGTAGATATGGCCGGACGAATGGTACTTCACGTTCGATACCTCGCCCCGGACCATAATTCCCTGAAGGAGAATGTCCTGCCTGAACATCCCCCTGATATATCGGTTAACCTGACCGACAGAATAAATATCTTTCATGTCTGACTTTGTTTTGCTTTCCCCGCAGAGGAAATATTGCCCAGAATCCCATTGATGAAAGCCGGCGACTCATTGCCGCAATAAATCTTGGCAATATCAACCGCTTCATTAATTGCAACGCTTTCCGGAATGCTGTCATCAAAAAGCATCTCATAGCATGCCACCCGCAAGATAGCGAGATCTGCGCTCCCGAAACGGTTCGTGGACCAGCCTTTCGCCGTCCGATTCAGCATGTCGTCGATATCCGTAATATACCCTTTCAAGGCAGAAAACCGCTTTTTGATATACTTTTTGTCCTCTTCCGTGATTACTTTCAATTTGTCCGGACAGTCATCGTACTCCGTAATCATTTTAATACCGTCCAGATAAATATCAAGCAGGCAGGATTCTCCCTCTGCCTCCATCTTTAGGCAATCCGGATAGTCATGTTCTCTCATGATCTGCAGGATTCGGACCGCATATGGATTGTCCGCAAACTCATTCCTGCCCGCGGCCTCCCTGATTCTCTCCAGATAGGCATACAGCAGGCAGTCATCCTCTTCAATAATCTCTCTTACCCTGTCCAGGTAGATATCAGTCTGCGCATCCATCTCCGCGCAAGGCGTGGAGGAATAGATCAGCAGCAGCTTGAACAGGTGTATCCTCAGCTCTCTTCGTTTCAAGGATCAGTCCTCTTCTTTCATCTCAACATCGCCGACGGAAATATTCACTTCCGTAACTTCCATGCCCGTCATGCTCTCAATCCCGTTTTTCACACGTTCCTGGACGTCCCGGGCAACTTCCGGAATGCTGTAGCCGTATTCAATCGTAAGCGCCAGATTTACCTTGACCTTGTTCTCCTCGTCGACGTCAATATGGACTCCCTTTGCCAGAGACTTGGCGCCCTTTTTCGGAATGCTGTCATTCGTAATATTTCCGGCAAGGGAGGAAACTCCCTTCGCCTCCGTCGCGGCCATGCCCGCAATAATCGCCACTACGTCCTCTGCTATCTTCACAGTGCTTAATCCCCCATCATCCCTGATTGTGTACGTGTTTCTGCCCTCTGCCATCTCTATTCCCTCCTCTAAGGCTCTCTTCACCTGAACCGACACGCCGTGCCGCTTACAGGCAGGCCTCACCTGTCTCTCCAAAGTGCTTACACCTGAACCGGCATGCCGTACCGCTTTCAAGCGTGCCGCAACTGCCCCCTAAATCACTCATCCGTCTCCCAGCCGCCGAACTCGGTCAGCCTAAGGCCATCGTTCCGGTCGAGCGTCATGCCGACGCTCCACTCATGTTCGAACAGCAGCAGCGGGTTTCCCCGCATATCCTTGACTTTTTTCATATCAGTCGTCCCTTCCAGATTCTCCACATCCACTTCCAACGGATTTTCAATCCAGCGGATCACCTCATAGGGCAGGGACTCCATCCTGATTTCGACCTTGTATTCCGTCTCGAGCCGGAACCTTAGCACGTCAAGCTGCAGCACGCCGACCACGCCGACAATAATCTCTTCCATGCCGGTATGGAACTCCTGAAAGACCTGAATTGCGCCTTCCTGGGCAATCTCCTCGATCCCCTTCGTGAACTGCTTCCGCTTCATCGTATCCATCTGCCGGACTCTTGCGAAATGTTCCGGGGCAAATGTCGGTATCCCGCCAAACCGGAAATCCTTGCCCGGCATGCACACCGTGTCCCCGATCGCGTAAATGCCCGGGTCAAATACGCCGATAATGTCGCCGGCCCAGGCTTCGGAGACGACATGGCGGTCGTCTGCCATCATTTGCTGGGGCTGGGACAGCCTGGCCTTCTTCTTTCCCTGGACATGGTAGACTTCCATATTTGCATCAAAATGGCCGGAGACGATTCTCATGAACGCGACCCTGTCACGGTGGTTGCGGTTCATATTTGCCTGAATTTTGAAGACAAATGCTGAAAAGTCGTGTTCCATCGGATCAATCAGGCCTGCATCCGACATCCGGGGGAGCGGAGGATTCGTCATGGCCAGGAAATGCTTAAGGAAGGTTTCCACGCCGAAATTTGTCAAAGCAGATCCGAAAAAGACGGGAGACAATCTTCCATGGCTGACCTCGTCCTGGTCAAATTCCGCAGACGCCCCGTCTAGAAGCTCAAGCTCCTCCCGGAGCAGGTCTTCCTCATCCGGCGTGACGTATTCACCGAGATTCGCATCGTCCAATGCGATCTCCAGGGTCTCTCCCTCCTTCGTCCCTTTCTGGGTGTCCTGGAAAATCAGGATCCTCTCCGTCTCCCTGTCATAGACCCCTTTGAAGCCCTTGCCCGAACCGATCGGCCAATTGATCGGGTAGCATGGGATGCCCAGCTCGTGTTCGATCTCATCGACAAGCTCGAAAGAATCCCTGGCCTCCCTGTCCATCTTGTTGATGAACGTGAAAATCGGGATGTGCCTCCGCGCGCAGACCTTGAAAAGCTTCCTGGTCTGGGCCTCGACGCCCTTGGCGCCATCGATGACCATGACGGCCGAGTCCGCCGCCATCAGCGTCCTATACGTGTCTTCCGAGAAGTCCTGATGGCCCGGCGTGTCGAGAATATTGATGCAGAAGCCTCCGTAGTTGAACTGGAGCACGGAGGACGTGACGGAAATACCCCTCTGCTTCTCAATTTCCATCCAGTCGGACACGGCATGGCGGGCCGTCGCCTTTCCCTTGACGGACCCCGCCAGGTTGATTGCCCCGCCGTAGAGCAGGAATTTTTCCGTCAGGGTAGTCTTGCCGGCATCCGGATGCGAGATGATCGCGAATGTCCGGCGTCTCCTTATTTCTTCCATATAAACCCTCTCTGTCTGTCGTAAAGAATCTCTGTGTCCACGCACAGCAAAGGCTCCGCCGCGGTAATCGCGGCCACGTAGCCCTCCGGTACGGGAAGATGGGACTGCCATGCGTCATGCGGCAGATTCCGCATATCCCTTGCGAGCCCTTCCCCCGTCCACTTTATATAACTTTCCCTGAGCGCCCACTCCCGAAAGAAATATGCTCTTTGGTCTTCCCTTCTCGTGAAACCGTCATATTCCTTCGGGTTAAACACTCGTTTCGCTATTCTATCGAGCGGCGCTCCGGTTATTTTCTGAACATCAATTCCGACCTCCACAGTGGAAAGAGCTATGTAAATCCATTCGCCGGAGTTGCTGATGTTGAATTTGATTTCCGGGCAGTTGGGAAAAAACGGCTTCCCGCCTTCCCGCCTCTCCACTGCATAGCGATGATCCTCCGGGACGCCCGAATCTCTCTCTTCCATTTTGCAAATGCCCCGTAAGAAATGCCCCGCCGCTTCCGGCAGGAAGTCATAACCAATCCGGCTGATTTCCCGGGGCCGGAACCTGTCAGGCCCGACATGGATTCGGTAAATGCCGCACATTGTGTCAGTCATGTCTCAAGCTTCTCGATTGCCGCGCGGATTCTCTTTAAGGACTCCTCTTTTCCCAGAAGCTCCAGAAGCTGCGTGGCCCCGCCCGGAGTCTGCGCCTTGCCGGACAGGGCAGTCCTGACCGGCCACATGACCTGCCCGTTCTTATAGCCGTTTTCTTTGGCAAATGCCGCCAGCATCCCATACAGCGCGTCATTTGTATAGTCCTCAAAACTCTCAAGGACCGGCAAAACCTTAAGCAGCACTTCGAGCGAAAGCTCCACCGTGGTCTTCATTTTCTTGTGGACGTACATGGAGACGTCATACTCCGGAACCTCCTCAAAAAAGCCGAGAAGCTCCGGAATATCTGCAAATGTCTCGATGCGGGTCTTGGCAAGATCGGCCAGGGCTTTCTTATCCTCCACGATCGTGACCGTCTCTTCCACGTATGGCATGGCCATCGCAAGATAAGACTCCTCGTCCATGTTCTTTATGTACTCTCCGTTCATCCAGCGGAGCTTTCCCATATCAAAGACCGCCGGGCTCTTGCTGATCTTCCTGTAGTCGAACTTCTCGATAAGCTCCTCAAGGCTCATGATTTCCTCGTTATTCTCCGGACTCCAACCTAAGAGGGCAACATAGTTCACGATTGCCTCCGGAAGCAGGCCAAGGTCAAGCAGGTCCTCGAAAGAGGAATGGCCGGAGCGTTTCGACAGCTTGGCATGGTTCTCGTCTGTGATGAGCGGGCAGTGGACATAAATCGGCACTTCCCAGCCGAAAGCCTCATAAAGGAGATTGTATTTCGGGCTGGATGAGAGGTACTCGTTGCCGCGGACCACGTGGGAGATGCCCATCAGATGGTCGTCGACGACATTTGCAAAATTATAAGTCGGGAATCCATCGGACTTAATCAGGATCATGTCGTCCAGTTCCTTGTTTTCGACCGTGATATCCCCGTAAATCTCATCGCTGAAAGTCGTCGTCCCCTCCTGCGGGACGTTCAGGCGGATGACATACGGCACTCCGGCGGCAAGATTTGCCTCAATCTCCTCCTTAGAGAGATGGAGGCAGTGCTTGTCGTAGACGGAAATCTCCTTGCCGGCAACGACCGTTTTCAGGGATTCCAGGCGTTCCTTGGTGCAGAAGCAGTAATAGGCCCTCCCCGTCTCGACCAGCTTCTTCGCATATTCCATATAGATGCCCGCGCGGCATCTCTCGCTCTGGACATAGGGCCCGACTCCCCCGTCTTTGTCCGGGCCTTCGTCAAATGCAAGCCCGGCTTTTTCCAGCGTCCTGTAAATGATATCCAGCGCGCCCTCATAGAAGCGTTCCTGATCAGTGTCCTCGATGCGGAGCATAAAGCTGCCGCCGGCGTGCTTTGCAATGAGGAACGAGTAGAGGGCCGTCCGAAGGTTGCCGACATGCATTCTGCCTGTCGGGCTCGGTGCAAATCTAGTTTTAACTGCCATGTTTCAAACTCCTGTACATCGTCTTATTTTAACCACTCAGCTGGTTGCTTTAATCCTTGTCATCCTGAGCGTAAGCGAAGGATCTTAACCTTGTCATCCTGAGCGTAAGCGAAGAATCTTAACCTTGTCATCCTGAGCGTAAGCGAAGGATCTTAAACGCAAAACATATGCTTATGGGAAAAGATTCTTCGCTAACGCTCAGAATGACATGAGGCGCTGAGCTGTTACGTCTTATTTTATTATTCGGAGCGCGGCCTACGCGTCCGACACTCCGCCCCACAGATCCCGCTCTTCCTTCCTGCCCTGCGAGATATTTCTCGATACGGAAAGCGCGATGGCTATCTCCATCATGAGGAAGGTTACGGAAGACCCCCCATAGCTGATGAACGGCAAGGTAACGCCGGTCGCCGGTATAAGGTTCAGGACGACGCAGATATTCAGGATCACCTGTATCGCAATATGGACAAACACCCCCGACACCATCAGAGTCCCGTATTTGTCCGGCGCATTCTGCGCGATGAACATGAGGCGGTAAAGCAGGTAGATATATAGAATAATGAGAATCAGACCCCCGAAAATCCCCAGTTCCTCAATGATGATCGGAAAAATCATGTCATTCTGGGCTTCCGGCAATCGGGATAGCTTCTGAATGCTGTTCCCAAGCCCCTTGCCGAAAAAACCACCACTACCGATCGCATAGAGGGCCTGCATGATCTGATAGCCGCCGCCGGAACTGTACTTCTCGGGGTTTTGCCATACAAGAATCCTGTTGATTCGAAAGTGCGTAAACGTATCGGGCATCCTCCACAAAAGAAGGACGCCGATGGCGGCCAATACGAAAGCGGCCAACATGACTGCCAGAAAAGGCTTCGTCTTCGGGTGGGCCACAAAAACAATCAGCCAGCCAATTCCGAAAATAATAATGGCCGTGCTCAGATTATCCGTAAAGAAAAACGCGGTGGCGGCCTGGACGAGAACCGCAAAGATGGTGAGCAGAACCTGCCGAATCCCCCGAAAATCCTTCCCCAGCCTTACAATCAGCATGGGGACGAAGACAATCACCGCAATCTTGGCAATCTCCGCCGGCTGGAATTTGATTTTCCATATCGAAAGCCACCTTCTTGAACCATGACTGTCGCTTCCGACAAACCGCACGGCTACCATCAAGGCCAGCGATACGAAATAAATCGGCCAGCTGAATCTCCATAATATGTGGTAGTCAAGGAGGGCTATCAAGAGCGCGCCCAGAATCGTTATGACGGTAAAAAAAGCCTGCCTTTTGAAATAATACATGTCATCTCCGTGGCTTATCTCTGCCGAATAAGATGTCGTGCTGTACAGCATGACGAGTCCAAAGCAGACAAGCAGGATAATTACCGCAATCAGATTGTAATCATAAAAAATCGATTTCCTGTTCAAGCGCTCTCACCCATGATTCTTACATAATTTGCATAAGCAGCCGCCACTTCCTCATACTTTTCCCTGACGGCCTCCATATCGGCGCCTTCTCCCCGAAGGGCTTCCGTGATGTCATACATTTCCCCATACAGCGGATCAAGGCCGAGGTTGGCTATGACTCCTTTCAGCATATGGGCATTCTCAAATGCCTCTTTTTGCTTCCCCTCTTTAATCGCAACAGACAGCATATCAAAAGCCGGCTCATTTGTAAACTCCATAAGGAACTCTAAATACATTGCCTCGTCGCCTAGCATCCTTTTTAACGCTCGGTCCACGCTGCATCCCCATTCTCTCAGCGCTTCTATTCTTCCATCCATTTGTATTCCCCATTCTCACATGCTTTTTTTATCGGTTTGGTTTCAGGAAGACGTTCTTAATATAGCGGATCGTATGATCCTCCCCCTTCTCCGCCCACATCCGAAGAAGGAACTCCATTTGCCTAAGAGTCACCGGATGGATGAACCAGCATTTGTCCCTGCTCCTCAAAAAATACTCCAAGGGAGCCTTGTTCGTATATTCATCCCCCTTGTAGACTCTCGACGCGCTGACCCGGTCAAAAATCATTTCCGCCACATACCGCCTCGGCATCTTCATCCCCGCAAGAACCCTTCCGTCATCCATATTGCCGGAATAGTCGATCCAGTATTCAAAATGGTGCTTGTTCCGGCCTTTATGGTGGAGCCAGGCCGTAGAGACCCCTTTGTCTTCTCTTTCCGCATTATTCGGGCTCCTGGTCCCCTGATAATACTTTGCGCCCACCAGAAATTCCTCCGGAGAGTATTTCGACAAATCATGCGTGAGCCCCTGCCAGTAAAGCCCGGCCCGAAAACAATATTGCATCACGAGGTGGTGATGCCTGGTTATCGTTCTGAAGTGCCCTAAGACATCCATGACAACTCCTTACTTGGCGGATGCTATCAAAACCGTGACGGACCTGGCCGGCACGAGGATATAGCGCTGATCCTCCGGGAAGACCGGCGCTTCGGTTAAGCGCTGCACTCTTTCCACCTCTTCCCATGCCTCGTCAGCGGATTTCTGCAGCGCCGATGCCGAATGCTTTCCGAACATAATCCTGTCCGCTATGCGCTTCTCAATCGTGGCGGCATTGTTTTCCGCCTCGCCTCCGTCCTCTGAGGCAGTCCCGTTCTCCGCCTCCTTCTGATGGAAGTAATATGCACGGTACTCCCTCTCGCTCTGTTCTTCTTCATATGCCTGCTGGGCGCGGGCAGTAGCGATGACGGCCCTGTCCCTGGCGGCCTCCGCCTGGCGGTCAAGCGTCGCGCGGACGGCTTTTTCCTGAATAAGGGGCACTTCCTCCGAAGCGGATTCGATTGCCCTTTCCCATTTCAAGCCCGCAGGAAGCGACGGCAGGGCAAATGAATGCTCCTCCCATCTCGCATTGAAACCTATGTAGATATAGGTTCTATCTTCTCCCGCATACCCGCCGTTCAGCAGGATGCCCAGCGACCTGGATCTCTGGTCGTCAATAAAATACCATGCCTTCGTATCGTGGAAGGAAATGTCCGGGTATCCCAGATTCCTGTAATCCGTGCCGCGAAGACTCTGGTTCGGATGCAGGATCGGATGCGCCGCCCGAAATGCAATCAATTCTTTCAGGTATTCCGTCACATCGGCAAATTTCTTTGCGCCTGCCCAGTTCACCCATCCCATCGGGTTGTCGCAGCAATATGCGTTATTATTTCCTTCCTGTGAGTTCCCGAACTCATCTCCTGCATAGACAAGCGGGATTCCCTGGGCGAGAAGGCAGTAGGAAAGCCCGTTCTTTATCTGCTTTCTTCTCAGATCATTTGTCGTCTTCCTTTTCGTCGGGCCTTCCACGCCGCAGTTCCAGCTATAATTCTCATTTGACCCGTCATAATTGTTCTCGCCATTTGCCTCGTTATGCTTTTCGTTATAGGTTACGGCGTCATGGAGGGTGAAGCCGTCGACATTTGCAACATAATTCACTATGCCTACGTCATCCGGATTGTTCCTCATGAACCAGGCAAATGTCCCCGCAATATTCTCATCGCCCTTCAGGAAGCGGCGGGCATTTATCTGGAAGGAGTTATTGGCAACCGCTATGCGCCTTCTCCTAAGCTTAGGTCTCAGGTTATCATCGACATAGTCCATGAAAATCTTCGTGCGGGCCAGAATCGGATCCTCCAGGATGGCCTCTCTCGCCACGCCCTGGCCGATGATATGGAAACCGTCCACATGGTACGCTATCTTCCAGTTCCGAAGTGCCTCCAGGCAATAGGAAATCGAAGTTCCCGGCGCAACATAAAACTCCATGATGCACTCTATGCCCGCACTGTGGAGCGCCTTCACAAGGTTTTTAAACTCTGTGACGGAGTCATCCGCAGCCGAGAAGCTCTGCTTCGGCGCGAAGTAATAATTGGTCAGCGAATAGCCCCAGTAATTCTTCTTTTCAGGAATGTCGCTCGTATCCGCGGCATTCATCCTCATGATTCCCTTCAGGTTCAGATTGCCTCGGAGCATGCTGAGGCTGGCCTCCCTGGCAGGACGCATCATGTCGGCCGGGCTTTTCAGGGAATCGCTCCACTCGTAGGCCGGCATAAGCTCGACCGCGGTAAAACCCAGCGCCTTGATATATGGGATTTTCTGCATAAGCCCGCGGAAGGTTCCCTTGTCCCGCACGCCGGATTTCGGATCCATGGTAAAGCCGCGCACATGGAGCTTATAGATGACCAGGTCGCACAGCCTGTGCTCGGGCGATACGTCGCCGGCCCAGTTGTATTTCTCGTAATCCACATAGCATATTCCGTCCTGTATTCTACGGGCGTAAGGGTCTATATATTTCTCCCCTTCGATCTCATAGTAATATCCGAACAGTTTGGCGGAACCTGCCGACACGCAGACGCAAGCAACATCTCCGTATCTGCCGCTTACCGGAAGATCTACTTTTTCCAGAACCTCTTTTCCTGACTGGTCAGTTAAGACAAGCTGGGCCTGCCTGTCATCCGGAATATTTACCGCAAAATTTATGCTGTTCCCCACAGCATAAGCGCCAAGCCTCATCGGGTTTCCTGCTACGGTCTTAATTTCCATGTTTTTCACCAATCCCTTCCCCCTCGTTATGGCATGGATTCATCCATAGATGATTCATATTTCCTTTAATCTAAGAATGTCTGTTTTTCTGACGTTCTTTCCTGCCGCACTTAAACCGCCGCTTGCGGATCAAATTGGCTCCTTGAACCATGAATCTATGCATAAATCCCAACGATAATAATCCGAGTATTATTATAAACCATTTTCGGTTGCTTTTTAAAGGTTTATCTGCTATTCTCTTAATAAATATGAAAAGGAGGAAAAAATAGTGGCTGAGAACGATAATTTTAACAATGTAGAAGATGCCGGAGAGCTCGGAACAGTGGTGCTCACGCTAGATGATGATACGGAACTTACATGCGAAATCGTTGCAGTGTATCCTGCGGGAGACAAGGAATACATCGCCCTTCTCCCGGACGACGACAGCGAGGAGGTGCTTATTTTCCGCTTTGTCGATAACGGGACAGACGATCCGGAAATCGAGAACATCGATGATGACGACGAGTACGAGATGGCGGCGGACGCTTTCGACGAGATGCTCGACGAGATCGAGTTCGACGAGGAAGATGAAGAGGATGAAGACTGATTAAAACGCAGGAGAGGGATGTTCCTTCTCCTGCGAAATTATTTTTCCTTATCCCCCCGTGCTCCCGAAGCCTCCGTTTCGGACAGCGTCCGCCCTGTCGTCCTCCGTGACGCCGTAGGGCAGGAACACGCCCTGGGCGAATCCGTCTCCCTTCCCGAGCGAAAGCGTCTTGCCTTTATTCGAATCATTCGTAATCTTAATGAAGATGTGTCCTTCATTATCCGACCCATAATAGTCACTGTCGATGACCCCGACCGTGTTGTCCAGCTGCAACCGGAACTTAAAACCCAGCCCGCTTCTCGGGAACAGCATAAGGACCCACCCTTCTTCAATCCTGGCCCTGATTCCGGTCGGAATCTTGACCGTCTCCCCCGGCTCTATGACAAAATCAGCCGGCGAATAAAAATCATATCCGGCCGACCCGGCCGTCGCCCTTTCGGGGAGCGCGATATCCTCGTATATCTCCATGACCCCATCTTCGGGCCATTCCGCAAATGTATCCGCCCAGTCCTCCCGAAACCTTTCCGGGCTTACCTTTTCAAATTTCCCTGCTATTTTCATTTCCCCAGTTTACATAACATCGGCCCGCGGGGGCGGGGCGTTTTGGTGGGATAAATTAGGCCCCAAAGGCCCGTCCCCGCGGGCCGGCGATC
>JAUMWM010000007.1:5327-35149 GCA_030529705.1 Lachnospiraceae bacterium | reverse complement strand
TTTTGTTTGTTGCAATCATGGACGGATTCATCATAGAATATTGACGTTTTTCTATCAGATAAATATAATAGTACATAAAAATGGGTATTTTTACGCTTTTTTTGTGTGTTTTTTTACGAAAATGACTATCGAATGGCTTGCTAGATGAGGAATATGAAAGTATGAAGATGGGGAAACATATGAATAGTTTGGTGAATTTCGTGAAATATTTAGGCCGATGCATCATGAATGGAGGCGCGCGTCTGCTCCAGCGCCAGGAAAGGCTCTGGGGGGTGGCGCGGTCTAAAAGCATCTGGAAAAGGATACTCCTTGCAATGTCCTGCGTCATCGTGTTCGCAACGACCTACATGCTTATCCTGCCGGCGATTACGCTGGACCGGTCGAAGGCGGCGACGCAGCCGGGGATGGTGCTCGTAGCCCCCGGAACGGACGAGTATGCCGAAGCCCCTGCGGAGGATGGCTGGGCGGAGATGGAAGAGGAAGAACCTTCGTATTACGAGGAAGAATACGCTCCCGCCGAAGAGTATGTGCAGGAGGCAGATGTGCAGGAAGCGGAAGTTGCGGAAGGGGTTGCTGCCGAGGGGGAAGAGCCTGCTGGAGAAACGCAGGAGCCGCCGCAAGAGGAGCCCGCTTACCTTACCGGCATTCTGACGGCGGAAGGCGAGGATTACACGGTCACTGCCGACGTCCCGGAAGCGGCGAAAATTCCTGAAGGCGCAATCCTTAAAGTTGACGTTGTTTCCCCCGAAGAATACAAGATTTACCGCGCCCAGGCCGAGCAGGTCGTGGACGCGCCCGACATGACATTTGCAAGGTTCTTCGACATCCGCTTCGAGGTGGAAAAGAACGGCCAGATGGTGGAAGTGGAACCGCTCACCGACATCCGCATGACGATTGATCCGGGGCAGGAAGCTGCGCCGGGCGAGTCGGTCGCCGTGCTGCATTTCGGCGGCGAGGATGCGGCATTTGCCCTGAAAGCCCTCCTTGCGGAAAAGCTGACGGAAGAAGAACTGAAGGACCTCCTTGCAGATGGTCTTAGCCGGGATGAGTTCAGGGAGTTCCTTGAGCAGAAACTCACCCCGGAGGAGACGGCAAGGCTTATCGCGGAAAGCATGGTCCTAGAGGACCTGGTTAAGTTTGTCGATGAACAGATCGTAGAGATGCCCGAAGGGGCGACCGAGAAGCCGACCGTGGAGGGTCTGTCTCTCGAGGAGATCGAGCAGATTATCGCAGACAGGATACGGGACGGCATCGTCGTGCAGCAGGATTATCCGCATTCCGTCTACGAGGATATCTACGACCTGACTCTGCGGATTATTACGGGAGGCATTCCCGCTTTGGCGGATGACCGGGAAGGAGCCGTCAGTTGGGAAGAAGCCGTGGAGATGATGCTGGATACTGCGGCAGATAACGGCAGCGGGAAGGATGCCGGAGATGATGCAAATGAAGCGGCTCCCCTAGTGGGACCTGTTGCTGATACCGAGTCGGTATCCGACGCTGAGGAAGCGGTCGGTGCGGGCTCTCAAAGTGATGCAGATAAGGAGGAAACCGTTGCAAATGAGGCCGCGACAAATGGGCAAAACGGCGATGTTCTCGAGGATGATTCCGTTTCTGAGATAGTTGACGCTTCCGATGCGGACGGGGCAAATGGCGCAGATGGGGCAACTGCCGATGCAGAAGCGGCTGTCGGCATGGACGCTTTGGGCGGACATGAAGGAGATGCGGTCGGGGCTGAAGGCGGTCTTGATGCGGCGGATGGCCAGGCGATTGATGGGGCGGAAGCAGAATTGGCGGATGGCGAGAAAATTGGCGGAACAGATGCAGAATTGGCGGCTGACCAGGAACTCGAAGGAACGGAAGCAGGAGACGAAGGCTCTGATGAGACTAAGGCCGACTTAGGCGAGGTCGGAGATGCGGTTACAGAAAATGGCATCTCCGATGGTGCGACCGATGATATAGACGATACGGCGGCAAATGACGATGCGGTAAATGTAGATGCTGCGGCATTTGCATCGGCAGATGTTGACGCTTCGGCCAATGCTGCGGCAGATGGATTGCATGCAGATGGGAATGTTGCTGAGGGAGCAACCCATGAGGAAGCAGGGGTGGGGTCCGCTTCCGAGCATACGGAAGATGTAACGGAACTCATCGTTGAGGCGTTGTTGCCCGAGGCACTGGTCTCATCGAATGCGGAAGCCGGGGCGGGTGCTGCAAGCACAAATTCATTCGATGGCGGATCCATCTTAGATGATGCCGTTTATGCGGACAAGGTGCTGCTTGAGCCGCCGTACATCATGGTGGCGGATACGAGTCCGAACCAGGTGGCTTTTAATGCGGATAGCTTCTCAATTTATGGCGTTGTTTATACGGTGGATTTTGAGTATGACGGGTTTACTTGGGGCATGCCTGGCGGAAGCGCAATATTGCTGTCCAAAGTTTTGGACATGCTGGGAACGGGTATTGACATTAACAATGTTCAGGAGGTGGTTTTTTCCGACCCTGCGCTAATTGAGGTTTCTGAGACGGACGAGGTACACGACTGGGTGCTGTTAAGTCTTGCGCCTTTCGATACCGAGGAAACTTTGACTATGAAGTTGAACGACGGCATGTTAGCGCGTATCTTCGTGACTGATTCTCAGGTGCCTAATACAGACATAAACATTGAGGGTTTAATAAGCAAGGTTGAAGTACGTGACGGAACCACATATCTGGGCGGGTCAGATAGCCCTAACCCGGTAAACGTGGTGGAGGAACACACATACAACCTTTCACTGACCTTTTCAGAGGACGAAAATGATCCCGCCATGCAGTTTCCGGATACCGGGGTAATGTGTTACATAATACCGGATGGTATTGATCTGGGCGTTCCGGATGGAAACCAGCAGGAGTTCGATATCGTTCTTGGCAAGAAAAACACATTAAAGGGAAATGTGGCAATCTACCACCCCGCTGGGCGAAACGAAGACGGGACAATTAAATTGAATGAAGATGGCGCATATACAGAACCTGCCTATGTCGAGATTATGTGGAACCAGTCTGACAAGCAAAACTATAAACTGCTTGTGGCTTCCCCGCGGACTACATTCTCCCTTCATTACGAGAGTACGACCGTAACGATACTGAATCGGAACAGCGTTGACTTTGGCGCAGGCATGTATGTTAACTTCGTGGAAGATCCCAGCTATACCCTTAATATTACGAAGTCTGCAGAACGTGATACAAACGATCCTAACGGCGAAACGATTAAATACAAAGTAGAAATTCATGGGACTGGAAATGTCAAGGATGTGAAGGTGTCCGATGTTATGGGATCGGCTCTTACATATTTGCATCCTATCACTGGAGAAAGTGCTAAGAACTTTACAATTACTTACAGAAATCTTCGCGGACAAGAAAGGGAATATTCCGACGACAACATTAAGAATATTCAGGAGACCGACAGTGGATTTGAATTCGAATTGGAGAAATTAATCGATGGCGATACTGCTACGATTGAGTACAAAGCAAAAGTAGATTTCAAAAAACTGGGTGGCAAGAAGCTTATCCAGACGACCTCGAACAATACCTTCACGGCCTTGGATACAGATGGCAATCCAATCAGTGATGCCTCCACATCCTTGGATTCGACTATTACTTATCTGGATATGAAGAAGAGCGCAGATAAGGAAAATGTGATATTTGTCAAAGGTGATGGTTCAGAGTATATCCCGTCTAGCGATGAAGAAAAGCAGGAATGGGCGGCACTATATATTCCCTGGACAATTATCTACAATCCTGATCGCAAGGTGGACGTAGAAGGCTCAGAGTTGTCTGATACCGTATACAAAGGCGCAAAAAACGCTACGAGTTATGCGACAGATAAGCCTTTTAAAGTAACAGCGTATGAGGACGTTGAGATTCAGGAGGGTGAGAACAGCCGCATCTTTATACCGCAGGGCCAAGGGATAGAGGTTCATAATGGGTGGGGTAATGTCGCTGTCACGAACTATACCCAGAACAGCGGTGATTATACAAACGACACCCTTGCTAGCTGGACCTGGACGTTGCCCACAAAAGAGGAGATGACGGATGACGAGGGGAATCCGTTGTTGGATGATGAAAAGACGTATGCCTATAAGATTACTTACTATACAAAAGTGGAACGGTCGAAAGCTTATGCCGGTTACGTTGGAAATGTTATCACGGAGGATTACGGCGAATTGTCCAGGGATGGATCATATATCCTGCCCGGAATAACTCCGACAGATGCCATACAGGTTCATAAGAGCCATGTGACGGACAAGTGCGTGATTGAACAAGACCAGACCCCGGACAAAGCTTCGGTATACACCAAGTGGGAGATTACCTTCGACCGTCGCAACAGCGCTCTTGAGCGAGCGGTGGTGGAGGATAGCCTGCCTTTTGAAACAGTGGGCGGCGTCAATTACGCTGATGAATTTGTGAATGAGACGACAGGAGAGTTTGCGTGGAGCGCGGAAACGCTTTATGCCGGAGAAAGGTGCGTTCCTACTGTGGAGACGCATAACCATCACGTGGTTTTCAGATTCTATACCGCCTATGACGAGAATAACCCCAACGCATGCCATGAGGGACTGGGTGCCGCAAGTGGTGGCAACAAGACGATTAAGATTACTTTCTGGACGAAGAACTATTCCAAGTGGCTGGACGACAGCGCTCTGGGCAAAGTGACATCCCGGCACATTAACAGAGTACACCTGGTTTTGGATGGACAGGAAGCTGATCATCATGCAGTTGCGGTTCCACAGCGCGATCCGTTCATTGAAAAAAGCGTAGAAAAAGTGGGTACTAAAACGGTGGACGGAATAGAACTGCCAGTTTATCGCTATACCCTCAAGCTTAATGGAGTCACGGATTCGGCATTCGATGATCAGGATAATTTAGTGATAGAGGACGAATTTCAAACGCCGCTCGTTTATGTACCTTTAGCCCATCTTGATGCGCAGAATACGGAGGGGTATACGATAACCAATACAGATGTTGAATCTGATGAGAGAATTGTACGCACGGCTCCGAAAGCGGATTCAGAGGCGGGTATACCTGTATATCAGAAAGATGCCACTCCGACTGTGAATGGAAAGAAAATAACTTTTACCATCGCTAAGGATGATGGCATGAAGTATACCGTCAAGGATGAGGATGGGAGCGACATATACACAGTTGAAAACGGAGAAAGCAAGCCTCTTAGAATCTATGGATCTGTGTATGAGATTTCTTACTATCTTGTTCTAGATTATGGCGAAGTCAAGGAACTTGTTCAAGCCCTGCTTGATGAAGACCCGGCGACCCGTCCCACGCAGCAAACGGATGCGAATTTTGGAAATACTGTCTCCTGGGTAAGCGCTGGTGCGGATATGCTGGGCCATAAGGTTACCGCGAGCGTGCCTTACGACCTCAAGCCTATAAGCAAGGAGAAAACTTACGACAGCTCCTCTGAACTGATTCATTATACCGTCAAGATTAACCCCTTAGCCATGAAGCTCAATAACGGCGAGCGATATCGGCTTGAAGACGTATACGAAAACATGGCGGTGGACTTTGCAACAATGAAAATCAAGACCATTCCCGCAGATCATGAGGATGAGATTGAGTGGAGCTATCATAACAACAGCGGCGTATTCTGGATTCCGGACGAGATGGCGGTAACACTGGAATATGACGGATGGCCCGTGGGTAAGAAGGGGCAGGAAGTAACCTATCAGAACACGGCCACTCTTCAAGGTTATTCAGCCGAAGCGGGTGCAACTGTCAAAATTAAGGCCGACCACGAGGGCAGCGCTGCATCTTATAGTGTCCGCGTGCTCAAGTATGCCGATGACAATATGGATCACCCCTTGAAAGGAGCGGTTTTCCAACTCTTTACAACTGACGATAACAACAATAAGATTCCCATGCAATACGCCTATGCGGCGCCGAAGAACGGAGGTACTGCGGAGGAGGACGAGATATGGACTGAGATTAACAATGCCCGCAGATTAGCAAATAAAGCTGCTTATCCAACGCAGGAAAACCACGCCGTAGGAGACAATGTTTACTTTGCCACTGGTTCTGACGGTGTTGCAGACATCATGCTTTCCCAGGGGCGTGACGGCGTTTCTTTGCAAAAGGGAGTGGAATACTTCTTGTTAGAGGTTGAAGAGCCGGATGGCTATGTCAAGGAAGACATCTACTGGAAGTTTATCATCGGCGATAATAACGATTACGACAATTATGTCTATGTCAGCGATGACGTATTGTCTGTTTCTAATGCGTCAAAAACTCCTGCCTTGCGCGTGCGGAAGACATTCACGGATCATACAGAGAGATTGACTTTTGATGATGAATCGAAGGTCAGATTCCAAGTGAAGGGGTATGACCTGACTGACTCGAACAAACTCATTTACAATAAAGAAGTCACCTATGTCGACTTTATGAAAGTAGATGAGGTGCAGGAAGATGGGAGTACTTTACCTGACAATTATCAATTTATCATCAGTAAGCTGAAACCGGGCCGTTATACCGTTACCGAGGTTCGCAGCAGTGCCGAGATTCAGGGCATGAATCTGGACGCTTCTGTAGTTGCAACGCAGACCCTGCAGGAAAATGGGAATTCTACCGTTTCGGTAAGTACGACAAATTCGGAGATTAGTGCCGGACAGGTATTCGTTCAAAACGGAGAAACATCGAATCA
The DNA here is from genome assembly GCA_030529705.1 of Lachnospiraceae bacterium. Taxonomy (GTDB): domain Bacteria; phylum Bacillota; class Clostridia; order Lachnospirales; family Lachnospiraceae; genus Chordicoccus. Next base: position 28,461 of record JAUMWM010000007.1, on the reverse strand, counting down.
AAACACGCTATTCTCTTTTATCGTGCCCGATGATAATAATACGGAGAGTTTCGTGGATGCTGAGTTCCGGAACGTGTACACCGAACCGGAAACGACGGAACTTAGCATCAGCAAGATATGGGAAGATGAGGATTCTCTAGCTGGCAAAACAGCCACGTTCGCTGTCTATGCGGATGGAGAGCAGTATAAACTGTCAAGAGCCGAGGGCGGGAATGCCGACGGTTTCATCGTGTTGCCCATGCAAGATGCGCAAGGGCACGACGTATGGTCTACAACCGTGAAGAGATTACCAATTAAAAAGGATGGAGTGAATATCCAATGGTCGGTCGAGGAAATCGGTGCATCCTATACGGAAGGTGCAAATCAGGTTAACCTCACCGGCAGCGAGCTTGCCAACCGCTTTACTGTTACTGCGAAAATTGGGGAAAGTGACGCAGTGGCGGCGAACAAGGGTTTTAAGGTAGATAATGGCGGACAGATTACTTTTACGAACAAGGTAAACGAGCTTACCACGGTGACTGTAAACAAAGTCTGGGCGGACAGTTCGTCCAATACGCATACTGAGGACACGGTTTATGTCGATATTTATCGCACGACCAATACTAACGCCGATTTGAGCGATAAAACCGCAATGCAAGCCTTGATTGCGTTAGAGAGCCTTGAACCAGTACTTGAGAACGTTGAGATTAAGGGCAGCGCTTGGAACTTCAGCGCAGACTTGAAGGCGAAGGATGATAATGGAGACAGTTATCGTTATTTTGCCTTGGAGCGGTCTGTTGCAGGATATGAGGATACCTATGCCAACAGCAATGGAGTGATTACAATCACGAATACGCCCCCGGCAGAAAACATTCAAGGTAATCTAACAATCCGTAAGGCTGTAGTAGGTGATTATACGCCTGATACAGATCACCCGAAAGTATACAGCTTCACTCTCGAAAACAGCGGCAAGTACTTGAAGAATGACGGCACTTTTACGAATGATCGAGATGCGGGGATTATCTATGTAAACGCCAACCAATCCAAGACAATCACGAATGTTCCGCTGGGTACATACATCCTTACCGAGATTGAGGATTCCGCAAATGTGGGCGGTTATGCGCTAAATTCGATTAAAATCTCCGTGGACGGGCATGAAAACATGGGGAACACCACCGAGGTGGTCGTTGGTTCCGTAACTACTACTGAGACTGATAACGAAATGGGCAACGTTATTACCAACACTGTCGGACAGAGCGTTTCTGTTGTAGTCACCAATACCTACGCTAAAACGGATGAAAAGACGGATTTTTCTTTTGGTAAATTATGGATGCTCCCGAATGAGAAGGAGCATAGTACCCATATATGGCCGGATGGCACATCTATTACCATGCAAGTCTCGCGCCGCAAGCGCGGCACTACAGATGCCGATGTAGAATTTGGTACGCATACCTATGTGATTGGCAAGGGTTATATTGCTGCCGAAACGGCCAAACTCAATCAGATTGAGGAAATTAAAGCAGACAGGGAAATGACTGCGGAGCAAAAGGAGGCTAAAATAGCGGCAATTGAGGCGACATTCGCATCAATTTCGGGGAACGGTTCAGGAAACGCCCCTGCATTAAGGTTGTCATCGGTAAACGAATACCATCACTACGTTTTTACGATGGACAATCTGGATAAATATGCCCCTGACGGCACCGAATGGGAATACTATGCCGTTGAAAGCTCCGTTTCGACCACGGAAGATGCAAGTTTTGCACCTGGCACTTATGGTCGTGCGGACGGTATAGCCGCCAAAACAGTTGATGGTTGGCACGATGCGGCGACCGTTCACGAAGCGGGTGACAATGGTCACTATGTTCGTAGTGCCCTCAACCGTCTGCAAATTAATGGCAAAGTCCAGATACCTGTTCGAAAGATTCTTAATGGCTGGATTGGTCGGGATATTGATTACAGCAAGTTCAGTTTCCAGCTCTATTATAAAGGAAAGGCGATTGGGGATCCGGTTGCTTGCGGCAAACTTGCTACGGCAACATATGACGCAACGAACAAGGTAAGCGGAATGACAGTGAGCAATCCTGAACTATCGGATTCGTTGCAGCAAAATGAACTCGTATTCGATGTCACCGATCTTCTTGAACTTGAAAAAACCATGCGGTGGTGGAGCGATGAAGAGTTGCTGAAGGGGGAATATACACTCAGCATCATGGAGCAGAATCCGGAAATACCTGGCGTGGAATATGTAAATCGGGCTGTCTTTGTCGATCTGGATGTGACTTACAAGTGGGAAGAAGCCGATCTGGATACCAAGATGATCGTGCGTTACCCGGATGGAAGCATTGACCCTGACTTGTCTACTGGAACCGAGGATGGGGATGACAATACGACTGTGACATATCCGGATCAGGTCAATGTTGAAAATACATATGACCCGGGCGAGGTAACCCTTAATGTTATCAAGCATTGGGACGATGATGACAATCGCGATAATTACAGGGAACCGATCAGCTTTACGGTCGAGGCATACTACGAGGAGCCGATTTCGTCTGGAGGTGGCGGCGAATCGGGAGAGGGATCGACTAGAGTTCCCGTGACACAAGTTTGGTTCCTGAATGATAACTACGAAAAAGTGGACGATGCGGGAAATGCGGGCGTAATTGATCTCTCAACGAAAACTTATGCGATTGACAGTACGGAAGATCTTGCAAATGTTCTTGTCAGGTTGCCTAAATACTACAACAGCTATGAACTGCACTATGAAATATATGAAATAAAAGAGAACGGCAGTACTTTGGATACCCACTATCCTACACTGATGAGGACTGTCGATTACGGAAACGGTACAATTACGTTTACCAATAAGCACGAGCCGGAAACCATAAATGTCAGCATCCAAAAGGATTGGACCGGAGATGGCAATGATAATGTGAAACGAGGCGCAGTCAAGGTACGCCTTAAAGCGAACTATGGCGAAGGCGAGGATTTGGTTGAAATCGACAAGGTGAATGTTGCCTCTTTCGAGAAGTGGAGTGCTTATGCATCGAAGTTTGAGGATGTTTCGCTGACATTGGAGAAGAACTGGCAGGATGTTGATACTTGGAAGAATCTTCCTCGGTATGCTCCGGGCGAGGTCGGCAAGATTGTTCACTACACCATAGAAGAAGATTCTACCAGCATCCCTCTTGGATATCATCTGGTAACGGAAGGAGTAACAACGAATACTACGGCCGAGGCCAACGGAACTGCCGCAAATACTGTCAAGAACGAATATAAAACGGTAGATATACCTCTCAAAAAGGTTTGGGACGACGATGGCGACCGCGATGGCAAGCGTCCGACAAGCGTTACTATGAAGCTTACCGCTAAGGTCGGTGATACTACAATACCCATTTCTGATATTAAGGACCGTAATAATGCTTTGGTTAACGAGAAACAAACTGTACCTGAAACTGGAGTCGGCTCGAATGAAGTTTCTGAATGGACATCTACGGGGTGGGTTGGCCTGCCGAAATACTATCAAGGTCAGGAAATCACGTATTCCGTGGAGGAACTGGATGATGCAAATGCAAATTCCGAAACAGTATCTTTGCAGGCTTTAGGCTACAGCAAATCGTCCGAGGTGATAGACAGCACGACAAATACGTGTACTATCACCAATACGAGGGTACCCGAAACTGTGAAGATGGTGCTGACAAAGCAGTGGGATGATGCCGGTAATCAAGATGGATTCCGCCCAACTACAGAGGTTTATAAGACTAGCGTGGGGCTGATAGCGAAGATTGGCGACACAACAAAAGCTCTCAATGAAATTTATGCTGATGGAAAAACGGTTGAAACGATAATAGCGGAAACCGGAAATAAGACTGTTTCCGGCAGTGATGGAAAGGGGAACACGCCGGCCGGTGACTACACCGTGACATTCAAAAATCTTCCGAAGTATAACAATCATGGTCAGGAGATAGAGTATAGCGTTGTTGAATATAATAACAATACAGTGGTGGCTCTTAATGGGCAGTATGACAATGAGTATACACTGACCTCGATGTCCGACGTAACCAAGGATCAGGAAGGTAATTTTGTCCGTACTTTTAAAAACCAGCATGTTCCCGAGACCATAAACGTGAAGGTTGCAAAAGAGTGGCTGACATCACCCGGTGGTACGAATTTTGGCGGTCGCAATCATGTTCCAGATTCAGTCATTGTCAAGTTGAAGGCAAAATCCACGGGCGACTATATGGATTTGGATGTGAACAGTGCCTGGGCTTCGTATAAGGCGTCTGTGAAACAGAATGCTTCCGAATCGCAAACAAGTTTTGAGAGGACGTTGCAAGGCAGCAATAGCTGGGTTGCAGTTGAATGGATTGGCGTGCCTAAGTATGCGCCCGGCGAGGTGGGTCAACCGTTGACCTACACTGTGGAGGAGAATGTGGCTGGCATTCCTTTGGGTTATGTCGTGATGGATGACGCTGTTATACAAAAGGGAACGGCTGATGTTGAGAAGGATACAACGCTTCAACTGGGTTCTGGGGGCAATTTCTCCAACACCTATTCAGAAGTGGATGTCGATGTCAGCAAGATATGGCAGGATGACCACAACCGAGATAACCTCCGCAGCGCTATCACGCTCAAACTCACAGCCAGGCTGGGGAGCGCTACGGGCGAAGAGGTTATCTTTACGGACGAATGGAAGAAGTATACGGATACTGCCGGCGGAGGCAATATTTCGGGCAACGGCATCATCGATGCGAACGGAATCTGGACGACCACTCTTGAGAAGCGAAGTGCAACAGGCGATATATGGACAGGCGGCTGGAAGAATCTGCCGGAATACGCTAAGGGTCAAAAAGTCTACTACATGGTTGAAGAAGTTCTGCCAAATGGAACAGAATACTCAATGACGGCCGAGACCCACAGCGATGACGGCAAATCGCACAGCTTTACCAATACCCGCAATGTCTACGAGGTCAAGTCCTTTGTTCTGACAAAAGACTGGGGAGATGAGAAGAACCGGGACGGCAAGCGGCCAAGTCCGACAGATTATGTGTTGAATCATGTCAGGCTGTTGATGGACGGCGTCGAGGTGACATTCGAGCAGGTGGAGAATACGCCCAATACTTTCTACCTGAAGAAGGGCGATGAGTATGTCAAAGTTAATGAGCATAATGCTACGTATCAAAAAGCAAAGCTCGTCATAAGTGGTAATGACGGCAGGATTAATGCTGCAGACGCAACTAATAAATATGTTCTGGAGTTTTCCAATATGCCGGTGAATTCTGTAGATGGCGTTCTGATTACGTATGTCATGAGAGAAATCAATGGAGAATGTGGATTACTTCAGAATAACAACGGCATGTATAATGCTTACGCTGTTTTGCCGACTGAAACGAATCCTTCCCAAAACAGTCTGGTAATTTATGGTACGGGAACTACGGGATATGTTGAGATACCTGGAGGAAAGGATGGTGAAGGAACAGGTAATAATACGGAATATCGCTTTGCGCTAGCAAACAAACACGATCTCGATAAGGTGAATCTCAGTGTGGAGAAGAACTGGTCTGGTGATGATAACGCAGCTCTTGAGAGACCGAAGTTTATTATGGTGCAGCTATATGCAGATAATGTAGCCGTGAGTGATAAGAAAGCGGTTCTAAAGGAGGGAAGTAGCTATAAAGCTACCTTTACTGGATTGAAGCATAAGGAGAATGCCGTTGGCGTTCCAATCGAGTATACCGTAAAGGAGGTTGACGTCCCCGAAGGCTACAGCGATACCTATGTTGAAGATAAGACGTTGGCAACAGGAAAGACTGTTATCGAGAGTGTTGTCACAAATACATACCAGACAGGAGCCCTGGAGGTTTCTAAGGATGTTAAGAGCTGGGTGAAAGGAGACGAGACGAAAGAATACCAATTCCGCTTGACGTTGACAAACCTTGCCGATTTTAAGACTTGGAATGAAAGTGGGACGGAGAGGAGTTCGCGCACGTTTAGTCCCGAAAAGCTGGTCGTTATCAAAACGAAGACGGATGACTCTGAGGAAAGGCTATCTCTTAGCACTAATATGTTGACCTTTACTCTTAAGCATGGTGAGAAGGTCAAAATATCCGGGTTGCCGAATGGCGCAACCTACTTGGTTGAGGAGCTTTCGCAGCAAAATGTAACTGACAAATTCACGGTCACTGCGGCTGGCGGAACGCCTGTCTCGTCAGAGAATCTAAGTGGCACTGTCTGTGCGGAAACCGGAACGATTGCTTATAACGTGACCAAGACAGAGACGTTCACCAATACTCGTAATACGAAGAAGCTTACCATCAACAAGACATTGGCAAACGCTATCCCTGACGACCAGGGGGATGTATTCTACTTCAATGTCAAGGTGACTGGAGACGATGGTGAGTTTCTGACCAGAAATCAGGCCGTGGTCGTGAAAGTGAAAGACGGTACAAGAGAATTGACGGTTGGCGACAGTGCTACGGGTAATACTCTTAAGTACGATTCAAGTACAGGGATTATTGAAAACGTGCCAGTGACTTACAACTATAATGGTACGGCATCCACTGTGATTGACGGACTGCCTGTGGGAACATCATATGAGGTGACTGAGGTTGATTTGTTGACAGTCACGACGAAAAATAACATAGTGGTTGATTCGTCTAAAGCGAGTGGTACGATATCGGATTCCGATGTGGCAACGTCATTTGCGAACAATCGGAAGACTGGCGATTTGAAGATAAGCAAGGAGGTTGAGAGTCCTGTCATTGAGGAAAAGGAGGGCAAATATTACAAGATAGACGTGACATTGAAGACAGCGGTTGGTAAAGCGGCTATTAACGGTGAGTTTGCATTTGCCAATGCGATTCAAAAGGTAAACGATGATGGTACGCCTGATGGAGAAAACACGATAGGGAGCATTACATTTACCAATGGTGCCGCTTCCATCTGGCTAAAGCATGGTCAGACAGTGACCTTGAAAGACATTCCTACGGACGTGACAGCGGAAATTGTGGAATCCGGTTATGGGGATTTCACAAAAGAATATACTCCGGCTTCGGCAGATTCGTCCAAGGCCTCTCAAAGCATTACTGCAAATGCTGAAGTAGATGCTAAGGTTAAGAATATTCGTAAAACTGGAGATTTGATGTTAAGCAAGGCCGTGTCGAGCAGTGTGGCGAAGGACGTTGATCACTGGTTCCTGTTCAAGGTGGAGATTGAGGGCGGTGTAAACGCGGTAGCAGCGAAAAAGATTTATTATAAGGTATACGATGGAGTTAGCTTCTATAACAACGTGGCTTATGTCTGGCTAAAGGGAGGAACTCCTGATAATGCTGTAACGGTTGTTGGACTGCCGGCAGGTTATGCCTATGCGGTTACGGAGTTGACCTCTGCACCGGATACGACTGGATTGCCGGACGGTATTAAAGCCATTATCAATGCTCATAGTTCGGTGTTTAGTCCTGCTGGATATTATGATCGGTTTGATACTGCATGGGTGAAGACCGTTACGGATGTTACTGGTCAGTCCGAAAGTCCGACAGGTACGGATGCCAAGACGTTCCCCGGCACAGTGGAAGGGACAGGCAATGTGATCGTCCAGGACAAGAAATCCAGCGTGGCGTTCACGAATACCCGCAAGGTTGGCAGTTTGAAATTGTCCAAGGTCGTCAAAAGTCCATTTGAATCGGAACAGAAGAGAGATTATTATCCGCTCACTGTTGCGATTACGCTTGATGGCGAACCAGTGAACGGTGACTATACTGTTAATCCTGCTATTCCGAAGGTGGAGAATGGCAACATAGTGATGGATAATTCGGCCGTCACCATGACTCAAACGGTTACCTTTACAAATGGATCGGCAACGATTTATGTAAAAGGCAGCGTGGGGGAGACTGACAATTCTGTGACCATCCAGGGCCTGCCCACCGAAGCGGTATGTACGGTGACGGAAACTTTGAGCGATGAATTACAGGCAATTTTTGTTGCCCCATCCTATGCATATCAGCAGAAGAGCGGAACGCAAACGGAAGGAGACAATGCGCTGACATCTGTTGCTATCGCAGCGAATAATCAATCCGGTGCAACTGTCACCAATTCGCGCAAAGTTCAGCCCATTATACTAAAGAAAGTCAGTACGGCTGACTCGCTTGGTAATGGAGTAGTTGAGAATTCTGGCCTGTCAGGAGCGAAATTTAATCTGACACCGACTGACCCGACAAATAGTACTCCGGAATGGACGATTAAGCTGGTATCAGGAGATGGTGGCGTGTTCTTGATAGATAATGAGGACAATAATGGTAATTCTCTGCCCGGAGGCGTAACCATCGAAAGCGGCTTGATTACTTTGCCGGTGCGTGAGCAGGCATATTATCTTACAGAAACATATGCACCTGATGGATTTAATATTCTGGAATTCCCGGTAGAAATTGAGGTTAAATCTGAAAGCGTAAACCATCGTGCTTATTTCAATGCAAAAGGAGCGGACTACGTCTGGTCGCCTTGCCATGATGGAAGCGGAAAGATGTATCAGGATGTCGGCGAAGACCATAATTATAAGGACACGTTGTTGATGATACCCAACTCTCCCGGCGTAGAGCTTCCAAGCACCGGCGGGACAGGAACGCAGTGGATGACATTGCTGGGACTTGCGCTGGCTGCGTCCGCAGGGGTAATCCTGCTTCTTCGGAAGAGAAGGGCGGCGTGAGAGAATTAACAGTTGTAATTGACAACAGCCTACCGACATGAAGAACACTGTAAAAACACAGAAATAATGGCAATTTCGCCGTATGCTTACAGAATGGGGATGTTCCTTTTCGAGCGATTATTCGCAAGAGAAGGACCGTCCCCCTTCTGCTAAATTGAATTACAAGTACAATGACAGGAATAAGATCCTTCGCTTACGCTCAGGATGACAGAAACGAACATTTAATTATGCTCTCCCTCAAATGTTATATTTGCCTGGTCCAGATTGATGCGGATTGCAGGAACAATGCTTGCATCTTTGCAGGTGACAGGAATCCCGCGATTGTAAACGTCCCCTGTTTCTCCGACATAGACTACATTTGCAGCCGTATAGCCATTTGACCGAAGAATCCAGAAACCGTTGCCTTTGCTCTCTTCACGCTCTGACTGCCATGCGCCCCGACATTTTGCAAATGCCGTCGGCTTGAATCGTTTTGCGGGATCTCCTACGGCATCGTTCATTTGAAAACCATAAGCCCCCGCTGCCGGAGAACTGAAAATTTCCTCTTCGGAGAGCAGGAACACCCGGTCATAGGTATCTTCTCCGCAGGAAGTCCCGAAATAGTGATTGTCCGCATTGGATACCGCCCCGAGAAGGACTGCCTCCTTTTCTTCCTCTGTAAAAGCAGCATTGAAAAATCCGTCTCCCGCAGACGAGAAATCCTGCCCCTCCAGATTTTCATCCGGGCCCAGGCTGTTCAGATAGCTGCGAACGGTAGACTTGCTCCAATTGACATCGAGCAGGGATGCATGATAGGAAATGCAGTCAAGCGCCTTATCGGAAAGCAGGAATGCGGTACCATCTTTCATTTCCAGGACGCGCCAGATAATAGGGTCGTATCGGAAGAACCTGTCGTTTAGCCGGCAATAGTCCGCGCCATCGATACTGGTCCTGTCACCGTCCCACTCTGCTTTCTGCAATTTGTTCCATAGTACAGAGTCCGCCTCTTCTCCATCTGCGGCGGCTCCGGAGGCCAGAATCTCCGTCTGCGGCCAGGTTCCAAATGCGACTGCGGGCCAGGTAACATTTGCCGCTTCCTCTGCTTCCTGTTCGCCTTCCGTTTCCGAATCTGACGCATCCTTTTCATCAGCGGTTTCTTCTTCACGAAGGATTTCTTCGGACGAGGTTTCTCCCGCATAGGTGAACTCTGCCGTTTCTAGTTCGATACAGATTGCGGGGAGCACGCCCGCATCGTCACAGGTAACCAAAGTCCCGCGGCTGTATATATACCCAAAATCACAGATATAGGTCACAGTGGAGGGAGTGTAGCCGCTGGTGCGCATGAACCAGAAAGAATTTCCCTTATAGTCTGATACCGGTGACCACCAGGCTCCCTTGCACTTTGCATACAAGGTGGAAGAAAACCTTTTCGAGGGGTCATCGTATCCCCTGCCTGCATAGAACCCGTACTCGGCTGCCACTGGGTCTGTGTAAACCTCTTCATTGGACAGGAGGAACACTTTATCCTGCGTATCCGGGCCGCTGTCCGTCCCGTAATCCTTGTTGGCAGGCGTTTTGCAGGTTACGGAGAGAATGGACTCCCGCTCCCCTTCGTTAAAAGCCAGATCATAAAATCCGGCTCCCGCATAGTCGATGCCATCCGCATTCTGGTCTCCGTCATACCCGTTCAGCCAGCTTCGCAAAGTGCAGGCTTCCCAGGTGACTGCCCGGTCCGACTCATGAAACGGAGCGCAGTCAAGGATCCTGTCTGCCAAAAGAAGCGCTTTTCCGTCTCTCACGGAAAGGACCCTCCAGCGGATGGGCTCTTCCAGGAAAAAGTGCCAGCTTTCCATGTCCTCCCATCGATAATGCTGCTCCCTGTCTTTGGCCGCAGTCACTGCATCTTCGCTGCTGATCCGGACATAGTTCTTTCCATCCAGCGAGACCTGGTTATTTTCCCAGTCTGCCTCGGACAACGACTCGTATAATTCGTCGTCCACTATGACGTCCCCGTCCTGTAGCGCATATTCATCGACGGCATTCCACCCATTTGCCACAATTTCTGCCGAAGGATAAGCTCCGAAATACAGGCAGCTCCAGACGGTCTCCTGGCCGGTGGACATGTTTGCATTTTCCAGCACCTGCGGTTCATGTAGCTGGTTCGTCTCACTCTGCGTGCCTGTTTTTGCGCATCCGGCCGCGCCTTGCAACAGTACAAGCAGTCCTATGCCAAGTAGTGTGCGAAAATTGGATTTGAATTTTATGCCCATAAGCTACCCCTTTCACATATTTGCCAAATCTTTAGAACTGTGATATTATTCAATTATATAGAGCACTACCAATAGACGGTCAGCCCTCGTTCATTAGTTACAGAAATGACCGTATCCTTTGGTAAGGGGGGTATCTTCTATTAAACTTGGGTGAACGCTGACCTCCTATCGGATATGGTAGTGCCAGAGAGTTCAATTATATCAGGCTCTTTATTTTAGTACAATATTTTCTCAAATGCAGAACATTTCATGTATCCTGTTATCATTGTTTGTTGTCGTTGAAACATTTATGGATGGGTCCTAGGCAAATAAAAGAAAGGAGATACAAAATGGCGCGTGTTTTACTTATCGTCGGATCTATGCGCAAGGATTCCTTTAACCGCCAGATGGCGGGGGAAATCGAGAAATTACTTGGCGACCGAGCGGAGGTATCCTATCTGGATTTCTCGGACATGCCCTATATGAATCAGGACATAGAGTACCCCGCTCCTGAGGCGGTCGCCCGTGTCCGCGCAGAAGTCCAGGAGGCGGATGGCATCTGGATTTGCTCTCCGGAGTACAACTCCAACATCCCCGGGGTGCTGAAGAATTTGCTGGACTGGCTGTCAAGGCCGCTTTCTCCGGGAGACTTCGCAGGCCCGACTGCGGCAGCAGGAAAGACTGTCACAATCAGTGGAGCGGCCGGCAAGAGCGGCGCGAGCGGCGTGAGGGCAAGCCTTGCAAAACTGCTTGAGATGATGCGCATGAACCTGATAGGCGGGGAAGGAACCGGGATTGCGCTGGGCTTTGAGGCATTCATGACCGGTAAATATGAATTTACGGAAGAAGACATTGCAAAACTTGGCAAACAGGCAGATGAGTTCATAGCAGCTTTGGGGAAATAGGCAGTTTTTAGAATAATCGCAGGCTCGCAAAGCGGGGATTGATTATAAAAGTGTAGACGGATTTATAACGGATTACAACAGGGGCAGATGATTCATCTGTCCCTGTTTTCGGTCTTGGATGCTTTTTGGAAAAAACATCACTTTTCGTTGAAAAACTTTAAGTATCCGAGTACGACTTTGAACAGGGATCAGACTCTAAGTAAGTCTTGAAAGAAGGTTATTAAAAACATTAATGATTCCAGTGCAAAATGCATCTTTTCCTGTGCAAGGATTTTTGTTCCAGCTTGTGACACAACATCTGGGGGCGATGTGGTGCATCGTTCCCAGATGTTGTGGTGCAAGATGGGGCAAAAAGACTGCACAGGGAAAAATGCCCATTTTGCACTGGAATCATAGATGAGACAGCGGGGTTTTATAAAACGCAGAGATTCGCGGAACGGGTTCGTGGCTCTGACAATTATTTTGTGATTGTTACAAGGGATAATCTTCCTCAGCTTCCATACAGCGTGGATGAGATATACGGATTGAGGAATGTTAGCGATACATCGAAGTATAAGGAGTTCAAGAAAGTTTATAATGAGGCATATAAGATTTATTTGCCGAAGCCAATAAGAATGTATTCCGATACGCCATCTGATGATATTTCGGAAGCTGTTACCATCCATTCTTCGATTGGTACTAAAGAGGATAATGAGCATCAGGGATTTGAGTTGACGGATTCGAGCCGGGTTCTATCGTCATGACATGCTTTATCTCGGATTTTTTGAGATTGAGAAGAAAAAAACGTTGGAAGATATTCTGGAAAAGGATGTTGATGCAAAACACTATGCCTTTTCGGAGATTGTGGCTAAGAGAAAGGCGATGCACACGGTCAAGGTTTCGCCGTCTATCTGGCACGAGAACAAGGTGGGCAATATACGCGGTACATAGGGGGCGATGAAATGGCAGAACCGAGATTGAGAAACGTGAATAAGGCGGTCATACCATTTGAAATGAACAAGTTTCCGAGCGGATTCGTGGATACATTTATGGATGAGTCCTAAGCAAATAAAGTAAGCAAGTAAAGAAAGAATCTGTCTAGAAGCGGCACAGTACGTCGGTTCAGGCAAAAAATGTGCCTAAAAGGGGAGCGTCTATGGATTTAGCGAAATTCGATGGAAAGCACGTCCGCGTAACGGATAAATGGGGAGAAGCCTTCACCGGCATGGCGGAATACGGCGATTACAACTTTCTGGAGTGTGAGTATGGCGGCAAGGAGGACGGCATCTTTATAGAAGACTGCCTAATCTATAATTCTCAGATCGTCTCCATAGAGGAAATCGAAGTGCATGGTACAGTTGAATTATGGACAGAGCAACTGATCCTGCGCCGTTACCGCTCAGATGACATAGATGATTTGTACCGTCGTCTTGGGACGGATTCGGCATTGTATAAGTACTCCGGCTGGAATCCATACGCAACCTTGGAAATGGCGCAGGAAACGGTGCGGAGGTTTATCAGAAGTTACGAAGACGAGCATGCCTATTCATGGATAATGGACATAGATGGCATTATCGTCGGAACGATTGGAGCTTATGATTATAAGGACGATCATATCGAGGTGGGATTCAGTGTCGTGTCGGACTGGCGGGGGCGCGGTCTTGCAACCGAGGCACTTAAAATGGTGCTGGAGTACCTGACGAAAAATGAAGGGATTCCCTGCGTGACCGCCTGGTGCGCTTCGGAGAACATCGGCTCGAAGCGGGTTCTCGAAAAAGCCGGGATGAAATTGGTCCGTATGGAGAATGGCGGCCTTGTGGTCGGGGACAGGGCATATGACAAATTGATTTACGAATACCGTACCTGACTTGTTTTGGCAAATATAAAGAAACTACAAATCAGTTTTTTCACACGCAGTAGGCCATCAGCTTTCTGAGGAAGGATGGGCGATGGCAATGCGCAAAATGGGGACGTTCCTTCTCATGAGGTTTTTCGCAAGAGAAGGAACGTCCCCATTCTGTAAAAATGAACCACAAGTGCAATGACAGGATAATGCTACATGGGGTATAATGGAAGCGGTGCAGACATTTTGAAAAGATTTTGTATTGATATGTGAAGGGATTGGCTTTGCCTTTTTGGGCAGAGAAAGCTCCCTTAAAGATTTGTAGCCGAAAGAGAGTGAACCACCATGTTGAAAAGATTTAGCGTTAGCAATTACCGTTGTTTCAGGGACGCCGTTGAAATGGTTTTTGATAATATCGGAACCTATAATTATAATGAGGAATGCATTCTTAATGGCCTGCTTGGTAAAGCCATTATTTATGGAAGGAATGCAACTGGAAAAACCAATCTAGGAAAAGCAGTTTCCGATATTCGTTATATTCTCTATGGCAATTATAATGGGTATGAGTCAACTCTCAATGCAAATTCCGATAAAGACGAGTCTTCTTTTTGCTATGAATTTCAATTCGGTTCAAAAGAAGTAGTATACGAATATGCAAAAGACAGAAGCGGGGAATTGGTTCATGAGAGGCTGGAGATAGAGGGCAGCACGATGTATTCCCTCTCTCTGGAGGATGCAAAGTTTGAACAAGTAGATTTAGAATTGGCAGGCACGGAAACGATTCAGACGGATCGATATATTGAGTCACTGAAAAGCAGCAGCAAGCTTTTAGGAATGCGATTTGATAACAATATGAACAGGATTCCTTTTTTGCGATACATATTAAGCAATACAGCCCTTGACGGCGCATCTGTGCTTAGGCAGTTGGAGTCATATGTTCTAAGGATGAGGCTGCTTTCAGTGCAGGATGTGATTCAGAATGCAGGAAGAGCGACTTCCAGGAACAGAAGTTCATTTGTAGAATACCTCAATGAATCTGATAACCTTGAGAGATTCGAGAGTTTTTTGAACCAAATGGGGGTTCCTTGTAAGCTAAAGATTATTGAGAGAGATAATATGGGATTCCTGTACTTCGATTTGGATAAACCGATCAGATTTTTTACTACGGCATCGAGTGGCACGCTGGCGCTTACGAGTTTTTATCAGAACTTCATGGCATATGACTTTGAGCCGTCTTTTTTGTATATGGATGAATTTGATGCGTTCTATCACTATGAGATGTCGGAGAGCCTTGTTCGATATATAATAAAAAGCTACCCCAATACCCAGGTGGTCTTTACCACGCATAATACAAACCTGATGACAAATCAATTGATGAGGCCGGACTGCTTGCTGATCCTTTCAAGAGATGGCAGGATTACAGCGCTACGTGACGCGACAGGGAGGGAACTGAGGGAAGGTCATAATCTGGAGAAGTTATATATTGCCGGAGAATTTGAACAGTATGAATGAATTACATTCGAATACGCATTTGAACAGGAATCAGACTCTAATTCTGGTTGAAGGGAAGCATGAAAAGGGAGTGCTGCTCACCATGTTGCTGAGAGCTTTTCCGGAGATTCCGATAAGGCTTGAAAATGTGCATATTTACTCTACGGATATCTATGACTTGTATCATGCCATAGAGAAAGAGTATGGTGTAGAATGGTATGATGAGGATGATAGAATAGATGTCAATTTACCTTTACTTATCAGCAGACGTGAAGGTTTGAGTCCTCCTTTAGATAACAGGGTTTTTACAAATGTGCTTCTGATGTTCGATTTCGAACATCATGATAATAACTATTCAGACGATAAAGTGAAGAGGCTGCAACATCATTTTTCAAATGCCACGGAGGATGGCATCCTCTACATTAATTATCCTATGATTGAGGCTTATCAGCATATGGAAAGAATCCCGGATCCGGATTATTTGGCACGTATGATTTCCATATCATATGGAAAGGGCAGTGACTATAAGAATCTGGTAAAGAGGAATTCGGCAATATGCGGCCTTTTGGGATACTATGAAAAAAGCTATAAACGAATTAAAGAGAGGGCATCGCAATTGCCTGACAGTGAGGCGTATAGTATTCGTGAAGCGTTAATGAGGCTGTCTGATCAAAAAACTCTTTATTCAGATATTGAAACTATTTTATGTGAAAGCAAGGTTTCCAAAAATGAGAGACGGACATTGACACATACTCTTTATCAAGAGGCTCTTGAGCTGGGGTATCTTGCAGAAGGGGTAAATTTCTGGCAGAAGGTACGATATACCTTTTCTTACATAATCAATCAAAACATTGAGAAGGCATGGAAAATCCAGCAAGGCATGGAGTATGACACAAAAAAAGATAGGAAGACCAAGTTTTATGAATTGGATTGGAATGCTGTGCTTGAAAAGCAGCTTGAGGAGGCAGGAAGAGCAGAGGGCGGTATGATGTGGGTTCTGTGCACCAGCATTGTGTTTCTGGGTGAATATAAGTTTTACTGGTCAGAGGAGATGCAGAAAACATGAGTGATGATTCGGACATAAATACTCCGAAGTATAACTCCAATATCCTCGGAGTGCTGAAGATAGCAGATTCCACTGCGGCTGTAAAATGCGAAGGTATGTTCCGTACTGGGCATAGTTTTCGTTGATGGCTCGTTGACAAATAAGCTATTTGGAAGAAGAGGTGCTGAAACAGACGCTTTTGAAAGGAATTTTCGTTGACGGTCATTTGACGATGCAATAAATCGGCAGGGACGCTGGGAGAAGGTAATCCTGCCTCCAATTTGTTTACTTTTGAGGAAGAACGGATTGTTGAAACCGATGTCATTCGCAAAAATCGCTCCGATCATCCTCAAAAAAATATCATAGGATGACCAAGCGGATTGGCAAGCAGGAATCATATGAATGGATTTTCGGATACGATAAGGATTGAGTCATATATTAATGTCCCGATTTCTATCCCTTTTAATGAATAATATGGGACATTAATTTTTGCTCCAATCCTTAGTTATTGGCATGGATGAAAAGTGGGAGGTATGTCATGACCGATGCGCAGCAGCGGGAAGCGGCGCGGCAGTTTTTTTACAGGTGGAACGGAAAAGGAAAAGAGGACGAGGATGCCCGCTCTTATTGGATAGAGCTTTTGACAAATGTTCTCTGCGTAAGCCGTGTTACCGAAAGGCTGGACTTTGAGAAGAAGGTTGCCGGCGCTGACGGCAACACGAAAAGGATTGATGTGTACATACCGGAGACAAATGTCCTGATCGAGCAGAAATCGCTGGGAATAGCGCTCGACAAGCCGCAGCCGTGTCATAACGGAAAGACGCCTTACGAGCAGGCTAAGGATTATGACAACTACTTGCCGTTTGACGAAAGAGCCAGATGGATTGTCACGTCCAATTTTGCAGAAATCTGGGTTTATGATCGAAATGCGGCAAAACCGGAGCCGGTGAAAATTACGTTGGCTGATCTGCCCGCAAAATACCATATGCTGGACTTTCTCGTGAAGAAGGAAGTTCAGGAAATATCGGATGAGATGGAGATTTCCTTAAAGGCCGGCGAGATTGTCGGTCTCCTTTATGATGCTTTCCATAAGCAGTACAAATGCCCCGATAGTCCGGAAACACTTAAGAGCCTTAACAAATTATGCGTCCGAATCGTATTTCTTCTCTATGCCGAGGATGCATTGGTTCTAGGCAAGAAGGGCATGTTTCACGATTATATGTCGCAGTTTGATTCGGCTCATGCCAGAAAGGGGCTTCGGGATTTGTTCCGGGTATTAAATCAGAAGCCGGAGGACCGTGATCCGTATCTGGCGGACGACGACCCGCTTCTTGCGGCATTTCCCTACGTGAATGGCGGATTATTTGATGGGTATGATATTGAGATACCGCCTTTTACGCAGCAAATCATGGACTTGCTCCTTGTGAAAGCGTCCCGGGATTTTGACTGGTCGGGGATTTCTCCAACGATTTTCGGAGCGGTTTTCGAGTCGACTTTGAACCCGGAGACGAGGCGGTCCGGTGGCATGCATTACACGGCTATAGACCAGATACACAAGGTCATAGATCCGCTGTTTCTGGATGATTTGAAAAAAGAATTTGAATCTATCAGGAAGATAACCGTTTTCAGGACGAAGAAGAAAAAGCTGTTGGAATTTCAGGAAAAACTGGCATCTTTGACATTTCTCGACCCTGCGGTCGGCAGTGGGAATTTTCTGACGGAAAGCTATACGTGCCTTCGAAAATTGGAAAACGAGGTCATTAAAGAGCTTACAGGGGGGCAGATTACATTTGGAGAAATTGTCAATCCGATAAAAGTCCGAATAGACAGTTTTTTCGCCATAGAGATTAATGACTTCGCAGTGACAGTCGCGCGCACAGCCCTTTGGATAGCGGAAAACCAGATGATGAAGGAGACCGAAGACATCATCCATATGAATCTTGACTTCCTTCCCCTCAAGACGAATGCTTATATTGTGGAAGGAAATGCGCTTGAAATGGACTGGGAAAAGGTTGTTCCAAAAGAGAAACTGGACTATATTATATCGAATCCTCCGTTCATCGGAGCCCGCATGATGGCGCAAGGGAGCAGGCAGAAGAAGGAAATCGAGCGGATATTTGGAAAAATCAAGGATGTCCAGGATCTTGATTACGTGACGGGCTGGTATAAACTGGCAGCGGAATACATACAGGGGACGGACATTGAAGTGTGCTTCGTCTCAACGAATTCCATTTGCCAGGGGTCACAGGTGCCGATTCTGTGGAACGTGTTGCTGAAAGATTTTGGGGTACATATAAACTTCGCCTGCCAGTCATTTGTCTGGGAAAGCGAGTCTGTTGACAAGGCCGCGGTTCACTGCGTGATTGTCTCTTTTGGGACTTCCCATCGAAAAGAGAAGAGGATTTTTTCGGCAAATGGCGGATGCCAGACGGTTTCAAACATCAGCCCTTATCTGACCGAAGGGGCAGACGATTTCGTCACAGCACGAAAGGCTCCCCTGTGCAACGTGCCGAAGATGATGTTCGGAAACCAGCCTAGAGATGGGGGAAATTTCATCCTAAGCCCGGAGGAGCGGGATGAAATCCTTCAAAAGGAGCCTGACCTTGAAAAATGGATACGCCCATATGTGGGAGCCGAGGAATTCATCAAGGGAAAGAAACGGTACTGCCTGTGGCTTGCCCATGCGACGCCGCTTGAAATATCCCGGAGCGGTATTCTGAGAACTAGGGTGGAAGCGGTCAGGCAATTCAGGCTGGAGTCAAAAGCCAAGACGACGAAGGGGTATGCGAAAGTCCCGAACTGTTTTGCGCAAATGACGCAGCCTGAGGGATGTGATTATCTGCTGATTCCCCGCGTATCATCCGAGAACAGGCGTTACGTCCCGATAGGATTCATGTCACCCAATGACATTTCTTCCGATGCTGTCCAGATCGTTCCGAATGCCAATATTTACCATTTCGGCATATTGACTTCCAATGTGCACATGGCGTGGATGAGGCTTGTCGGCGGGAGGCTGGAAATGCGTTATCGGTATTCAAAAGAGATCGTGTATAACACGTTCCCTTGGCCGGAGGCAACGGAGGCGCAGAAAAGTAAAATAGAGGAGACGGCCGAGGCCATATTGGATGTCCGGAAAAAGTATCCGGATACGCCGATGGCAGTCCTGTACGACCAGACATATATGCCTAACGACTTGAGGAAGGCCCATCAGAGGAACGATGCCGCCGTCATGCGGGCTTACGGAATGCCAATCAGGGAGACGGACGAGGCGGCGTGCGTTGCATGGCTGATGAGGCTGTATCAGCAGGCATTGCCAACCAATGACTCGGTGATGGTGTCAAAGTGACAATATATCGTTCCATAGGTGCTGCGGAGTCTGACACCTATGACACCGTAAATGATGCCAATCGGGTTAGAAAGAATGCATATACTGACGGAAACACTGACACTAACAGAAAAAACTGTCAGAAAAACTGGCGGAAAAACGAACCTGGGACGCTAACTGAGGAAACAATAATTCAGTATATGAGCGAGAAGTGGGCAGAAGAAGAGAAGATACATGCATTTGCCGTATCCCAAGATAGGAGGTGCCGTTTAAGATCATCAGAAATGATATAACGAAGGTCAAAGCCGATGCAATTGTAAACACGGCCAATCCGGAGCCAAAATTTGGAGGCGGCACAGATGCGGCAATCTACAAGGCTGCCGGTGCAAATGCCCTTCTGGCAGAAAGGAAAAAGATTGGAAGGATTGCGCCTGGCGAGACAGCGGTCACTGGCGCATTTGCGCTTCCGGCCAAATACATTATCCATACCGTAGGTCCGGCATGGGTAGACGGGCATCATGGCGAGTATGATATTCTGCGCTCCTGCTATCGGAAGTCGCTCCTCCTGGCGGATCAGCTTGGATGTGAGAGCATTGCCTTTCCGCTGATTGCAACGGGCGTTTATGGATTTCCGAAGGATCAGGCACTGGAGATAGCCTCGTCTATGATCCGTGAATATCTGGAAGAGTCTGACACAGCGATTACGTGGGAACTGCTTTAAACTACGAGGTTCTGACCGATGCGGTCTGCGAGATGCGTGCCAGTGCCGCGCCGATCGGGGCGGGTTGGAAAAGCGGATCGACGAGGATTTCAAAAAAGCGTGGGAAGAAGGGGGGAGGCGTAATGTGCGAAATCAGTAAAGAGGCGAAGATGGGTCAAAGTGATTATGATAAAACGATTTCTTGTTGGCAAGGCAAGAACATTCAGACAGATGCGGAACTTGCGGAAGCTCTGAATGGTTACAGAGTTTCCTTTGCGTATCACTCTGGTAATCTTGAGAACAAACATATTACCTATAATGATACCAGAGAGATATTTGATCATGATGGCGTTACTTCATATACAGGCGACTTGCGGACGCTCTTTGAGATCCGGAATCTGAAAGATGCCCATGAACTCTTCCTGCAGGCTTTTCAGGAAAGGCGGCCTTTTCAGTATCTAAGTGAACGCTTATGAAATAGGAATTGACACATGCAAATGCTTAGGTGTAGTATTGTGGGGACTTATTGTTGGGGATACGTAAGGCATTTTTGGAATATCTTTTTGTTGGCTTAGCCTTGGATATGCCCCACATATTTTAAGAAGCCGCTCGGATTGGCATCTGTAAGTCAGGAGTAAAAGCGGCTGGAAAACCATTTTCATGGAGGAGGATTTTAGGATGAAAAAGATGAAGAAATTCATGGGTCTTGCGCTGTCGTGCGTATTGGCGGCCGGCCTTCTTGCAGGCTGCGGCGGATCCGGCTCGGGCAGTTCGTCGGGAACTGCTGCTTCCGATGACGGTGAGCAGAAGTGGATCATCGGCGAGATCGGTCCTGTGACCGGACCGGTTGCCGTTTACGGCCAGGACGTTGCCGATGCGGGCAAGATTGCCGTGGACGAGATTAATGCGGCGGGCGGCATCAACGGATATCAGATCGAGTATATCACGGCGGATGACGAGCATGACGCGGAGAAGGCCGTCAATGCATATAATTCTCTGAAGGACAAGGGCATGCAGATTCTTGTCGGGACGGTTACATCCGCTCCGTGTACGGCGGTTGGGGCAGTTACGGTTGAGGACAATATGTTCCAGCTCACGCCGTCCGGCTCTTCGAAGGATTGTATTGCAAACGACAATGCATTTGCAGTATGCTTCAATGACCCGCAGCAGGGAACCAAGTCCGCCGAATATCTTGCGGAGCATTTCCCGGGCATGACGATTGCTTCGATTTATGACAGCTCCGATATCTATTCTTCCGGCATTGAGACGAATTTCGAAGCCAGGGCGAAAGAGCTTGGCCTGAATGTCGTCGTCACGGAAGCTTTCACGCAGGATACGGCCACGGATTTCTCGGCGCAGCTTCAGAAGATGAAGGATGCGGGCGCGGACCTTGTGTTCCTGCCGATTTATTACAGCAATGCGGCTACGATCCTGACCCAGTGCAACAACATTGGATTTGCTCCTACTTTCTTCGGATGCGATGGCATGGACGGCATCCTCAGCATGGAGAACTTTGACACGTCACTGGCAGAGGGGCTGATGCTGCTTACGCCATTTGCGGCAGATGCGACGGATGATCTTACGGTGAACTTCGTGAAGCAGTTCTCGGATGCTTACGGCAGGACGCCGAACCAGTTCGGAGCTGACGCTTACGATGCTTTCTATGCGCTGAAGGCGGCTATTGAGAAGGCTGACTTAACGCCGGAGATGAGTGCGTCCGATCTGTGCGACGCCCTTAAGACTGCTATCACTGAGATTGAGGTAGAGGGCCTGACAGGGACGATTACCTGGGCTGCTACGGGCGAGCCGGACAAGGAGCCGAAGGCGGTCGTGATTAAGAACGGCGCGTATGTGTCGCTTGAGAGTTGAGTTAATTAGACTTGGACAATGACAGAAGGGGGCGTTCCTTCTTTGCGAAAATCGCAGGAAAAGGAACGCTCCCTTTTTCTGACATTCTTTACGAACTTTAGAGTAAGTGCTATAATCTCACAAGGTTGTTATTTCTTATGAGATGAGAGGGGTTTCACAATGGTTAGTTTCTTCACGTACCTCATCAACGGGTTGAGCCTGGGAAGCATCTATGCCATCATCGCCATCGGCTACACGATGGTTTACGGCATTGCGAAGATGCTGAATTTCGCCCACGGCGATGTCATCATGGTCGGAGCCTTTATGGCGTACACGTTTATCAGCTCCATGGGCCTGCCGGTGCCCGTTGGGATTCTGGGCGCGATTGTCGTGTGCACCGTGCTCGGCATTGTTATTGAAAAGATTGCCTACAGGCCGCTGCGCAAGGCGGCGTCGCCGCTGGCGGTTCTGATCACCGCGATTGGCGTCAGTTATTTCCTGCAGAACTCGGCGCTTTTGATTTTCGGCTCTGATCCGAAGATGTTCACTTCGGTCGTGCCTTTCCAGTCTGTTCCGATAGGGCCTTTCCTGATTCCGGGGACGACGATCGTCAGCATTGCAGTCAGCATCATCTTGGTGACCGCCCTGCAGACTTTCATCTATAAGACGAAGCCCGGCCAGGCCATGCTGGCCTGCTCGCAGGACCGGGATGCCGCCTCATTGATGGGGATTTCTGTAAACGGAACGATTACGCTTACATTTGCAATCGGATCGGCCATGGCGGCCATCGCGGGCGTCCTGCTATGCTCCGCTTATCCGTCCCTCAGTCCGACGACGGGCGCGATGCCGGGCATTAAGGCATTCGTGGCGGCAGTTTTCGGCGGAATCGGGTCGATTCCGGGCGCGATGATCGGAGGACTGGTCCTCGGGGTGATTGAGATTCTGAGCCGGGCTTACATTTCATCGCAGCTTTCGGACGCCATCGTTTTTTCCGTGCTAATCATCGTCCTTCTAGTTAAGCCAACAGGGCTTTTCGGCAAGGTCATCCAGGAGAAGGTCTGAGGAGGTGCGGTATGCTTGATTTCAATAGAAC
>JAUMWM010000007.1:0-5227 GCA_030529705.1 Lachnospiraceae bacterium | reverse complement strand
AGGAGGTGGGCTTAATGAAACAGAAATTTCAAATGATGGATGCAACCTCCCGTGATGATTTCATGACTTATGCGGGGCTCGTGCTGGCATACGTCATCGTCTCCGTCCTGGCGGCGACCGGCGCATTGAACAGCCAGATGAAGGGCCTGCTGGTCCCGCTCTGTGTCTATGCGATTATGGCCATTTCCCTGAACCTGGTCGTCGGCATTCTCGGCGAGCTGTCCATCGGGCATGCGGGATTTATGTGCGTCGGGGCATTTGCCAGCGCTTTCTTTTCCAAAGTGACCGTGGGCGGGATGCCGGACCTTCTGCGCTTCATCATCGCGATTCTTATCGGCGGGGTCGTCGCGGGCATTTTCGGTTTCCTGATCGGAATCCCGGTCCTCCGCCTGAGGGGGGATTACCTGGCAATCGTCACGCTGGCATTTGGCGAGATTATCAAGAACATCATTAACGTGCTCTATATCGGGCGCGACAAGGCGGGCTACCACTTTTCCGTGACCAGCGCCAACGACCTCGGCATGGACCTGGCAAATGGCGAAATCATCGTGAACGGTCCGCAAGGCATCACGGGCACGCCGAAGAGCGCGACCTTTACGATCGCGTTCGTCGTCCTCATGATTTCTCTGATCGTGGTGCTGAACCTGATTCATTCCAGGGACGGCCGCGCGATCATGTCGGTGCGGGACAATGCGATCGCGGCGGAATCCGTCGGCATCAACATCACCAAGTATAAGCTGATCGCTTTCACGATTTCTGCGGTCATTGCGGGATTTGCGGGCGCGATTTATGCTCACAATCTCGCGACCCTCATCGCGACGCCTGCCAGGTTCGGCTACAACATGTCGATCATGTTCCTGGTGTTCGTCGTCCTCGGCGGCATCGGCAATACGCGGGGGTCCATCATTGCGGCGGTCGCGCTGACACTGATTCCGGAGGTTCTCCGTTTTATGTCGAATTACCGAATGCTGATTTATTCGATTGTCCTGATCGTTATTATGCTGATCAACTGGAGCCCGGAGGTGAAGGGCTTGCTTGACAAATACGTGTACAGCAGGATTCCTTTCCTGCACAAATTTAAAGCAAAGGAGGGCAAATGAACATGGCGCTCCTCGAAATTAATAACCTGGGCATCCAGTTCGGCGGCCTCCGCGCTGTCGATGACTTTAAACTGACGATCGAGAAGGGGGATCTCTACGGCTTGATCGGGCCAAATGGCGCCGGCAAGACCACCGTGTTCAACCTTCTGACCGGCGAGTACAAGCCGAATGAGGGGATTATCAGGCTGGATGGCGTGGACATCACGGGAAAGCGGCCGATTGACATCAATAAGGCCGGCATCGCCCGCACGTTCCAGAACATCCGCCTGTTTAAGAAGCTGTCCGTCCTCGATAACGTCAAGGTAGGGTTGCACAATCGGTATCATTACTCGACGGCCGTGTCGATTCTCAGGCTTCCTAAGTATTATCAGGTGGAGAAGGAGATGAACGAGCGGGCGAGGGAGCTTCTGGAAGTTTTCGGGCTTTGGAAGGATGCCGAATCGACGCTTGCCTCCAACCTTCCTTACGGCCAGCAGAGGAAGCTGGAGATAGCCCGCGCCCTGGCTACCGACCCGAAGTTGCTGCTTCTTGACGAGCCGGCAGCCGGCATGAACCCGAACGAGACGCAGGAACTGATGGATACGATCAAGTTCATTCAGAAGAAATTTGACATGACGATCCTCCTGATTGAGCATGACATGAAGCTGGTTTCGGGCATTTGCGAGAAGCTTACCGTGCTGAATTTCGGACGTATCTTGACCCAGGGCGATACGAAGACGGTGCTGGCGAATCCGGAGGTCATAAAGGCTTATCTGGGGGACGACTGAGGATAGGAGGCAAATATGGCGATGCTGAAAGTTACAGATCTCCGTGTCAATTACGGCGTCATCCCGGCGCTGTCGGGGATCTCATTTGAAGTAAATGAGGGGGAGGTCATCGCGCTGATCGGCGCAAACGGAGCCGGCAAGACCACCACCCTCCACACCGTGACGGGGCTGATTTCGGCGGCTTCGGGCGCGATTGAATTTGAAGGAAAAGATATTACGCGAACGCCCCCGCACAAGATCGTGGCCATGGGCATGGCGCACGTTCCCGAGGGGCGGCGGGTCTTTCCGGATATGACGGTGTACCAGAACCTGATGCTGGGCGCTTTCACGAGGAAGGATCCGGGCGAAAAGGCGGCGTCCCTGGAGTGGGTCTACGAGTGCTTTCCGCGTCTTTGCGAGAGGGCGAAGCAGATGGCCGGGACGCTCTCCGGCGGCGAGCAGCAAATGCTGGCCATGGGCAGGGCCCTGATGTCCCATCCCAGGATTATCCTGATGGACGAGCCTTCCATGGGGCTTTCGCCGATTTATGTGAACGAGATTTTCAAGATTATTGAGACGGTCTCATCGAGGGGGACGACGGTCCTGCTTGTGGAGCAGAATGCGAAGAAGGCGCTTTCGATAGCGGACCGGGCGTATGTGCTGGAGACCGGGAAGATTACGATGACTGGCGCGGCGGATGACTTGCTTCATGACGATGCTATCCGCAAGGCTTATCTGGGGGAGTGACGTATGAATCGGAAAATTGTGATTGCCATCAGCCGCGAGTATGGCAGCGGCGGTAAGATTATCGGGGAAATGCTCTCTGAGGATCTGGGTATCCACTATTATGACAAGGAACTTATGAAGCTGGCCTCGGAGGAGTCCGGCATCAATGAAGCGCTGTTCAATAAGGCGGACGCGAAGTTCACGGGTTACAGCCTCCTGAATCGGATCACCAGGTCCGTTTACAAGGGGGAGCTTCTCAGCCCCCGCGACAGCGACTTTACATCAAAGGAGAACCTTTTTAACTATCAGGCCAAGGTCATCCGGAATCTGGCGGATGCGGATTCCTGCATTATCGTTGGCCGCTGCGCGGACTTCGTGTTGAAGGATTATGACAACGTGGTCCGGGTGTTCCTCCATGCGCCGGAGTCTTTCCGGCTTTCCCAGGCGGCCGAGCGGGTGAGCCTGCCGCCCGAGAAGCTCCAGCGTTATGTGGAGAAGGAGAACGCCGCAAGGGCGGAGTATTATAGGTACTATACCGGGAACGACTGGTACGACGTCCGGCATGTAGACTTGAGTTTCGACACTTCCGTCTACGGATTCGACAAGTGCGCGGAGTTCATCAAGGGCTACATGAAGCTACGGTTCGAGGGCTTGGAGTTCTAGTTGACATAATTTCGGCCCGCGGGGACGGTCCTTTTGGGTCGTGTTTTTTCGGCCCGCGGGGACGGTCCTTTTGGGTTGGGTTTTTTCGACCCAAAAGGACCGTCCCCGCGGGCCGAATTTTGCAGATCCTTCGCTGCGCTCAGGATGACATCCGCTTTTTTTACAAACACAGGCTTTATCTGAACAGAAGTGCGAGTTTTAATTGATAGAAAATTCTGAATATTTATTTTTTACTAAAAAAATGAGAAAAAACTATTGACAAAACCGAAATCAAAATGTAAAATAACACCATCAGCAGAAACAAATTAAAAATACTTAGCAAAGGAGGACGGTCCATTGGCAACATAAGTTTATTGGTGAGTATCCCAAATCTTCATAAGTTTCCAGTTCTATCACAAATTCTTATCCAAAGGTTTTTCTCAGGAAGGAAGACTGAACATGGAAATCATGAGTTCCCTACAGGATAAGATGAAGAAGGATATGGACAGGGTTTATGGATTAAATCCCGAAGAATTGAATTCCAGAGTTTTTATTAGTTTCATCTTTCATTTTATTATTCGTTATACTATCGGTTATCAATAATATTACTACCAGCAATCCGAATTCTGAGTGATTAATAATAACATTACCTAAACCTAAAACCTAAGAAAAACCTGAAACTGTTATTCGTAAACCGGAGAAGAAGAAACTAACGGCTGATCAGATAATCTGGAGGACAATCCAATGAACAGGTGACGTCCGAATGGACTTAATCAATAGAAGGTACCTTTATTAAGCGAAAGGAGGTTATACAGTGAAACTTCTAAATATTCATTAATAGGGCTATCCAAGTTGCGGTGATTGTAGATAGGAGATCATAAAAAAGCATTTGGATAGCCCTTAAATTTTGCACTATTCCGCAGCCTGAAGGGCTGTTTTTTTATTTGCAAATGTATTTTCTTGCCTGAAAAGGCTTTTAGGCTTACAATGTGGTAAGTTATATGTATGGGTGTTAGAAAAGAGACAAAGTATGCTGCCCCGCAGGACAGCAGCAAGTCTCGCATCTGAAAAGTATTTTCAGGGAGGTAAATATATATGATAAGACTGATAGCAAGCGATATCGATGGAACTCTCGTCAGGGAAAGCTCCCACCACATCAATCCGGAATATTTTGAAGTGATCCGCGCCCTCAAGGCGAAGGGTATCCGTTTCTGCGCCTGCAGCGGGAGGCAGTATCAGAGCATACTCGAACTTTTCCGGCCCGTTGCGGATGATATCTTCTTTATTGCGGAGAACGGCGCACTCCTTAGGACGAAGAACGAGATTATGTTCCAATGGGCGATTGAAGAAAAGTATGTCCACCCGCTAATCGCGGATATTCGCCGGGAGACGGGCGCGGATGTGACGGTCAGCAAGGCGGAGTGCGCTTACACGGAGTGCGGGGAGGACAGGGATCCGTACCTCTTCCTGAAAAACTCCTACAAATACGCCGTGGAGGATCTGTACAGCCTCGATTATATGAGCAAATCCGGCGTTTTGAAGTTATCGCTGTATCATCCGACGGATGCGGAGGGAAGCTGCTCCTGGCTGTATAGGTCGCACTGGAAAAATAAGCTCCAGATTCTGTGCTCCGGCGCTAACTGGGTCGATATCTGCGCCATGAACGCCGGCAAGGGCGAGGCGTATGCCCTGCTCCAGGAGTATCTGGACATTCCGAAGGAGGAGACCATCTATTTCGGGGACAATATGAATGACCTGACGGCATTTGTCGAGTCCGGAACGAGCTATACGGTGGCAAATGCGCGCACTGAGGTTCAAAGCGAAGCCGATGTTGTCACTGCGTCTTACAAGGAGCACGGCGTGCTTCAGATTCTGAAGAGCTTTCTGTAAATTTTGGGAATTATGGGAAAGGATCATCCCGCGCCTGCAAAATGTTGCATTTTCGGTGGAATTGTTCTAGAATGGGCGAAAACATGACTATCAGGCGGGGGTTCGGCCCGCGGGCCGAAGCAG
>JAUMWM010000273.1 GCA_030529705.1 Lachnospiraceae bacterium | reverse complement strand
AAATGTCTTGCGACATTTGTAGATGGCGAACAGGTTTATAAAGCATAAAGCAAAGATAAATTACCTTCGTGTAATGTGGAGCATTATAGTACGGTAATGTCTTAGAATTTAATTACGGAAGGCGTGGCTGGAGCCACGCCTTTATTACTTTATAGGAAAGTGCATTAACCAAGCATTTAAAATAACCCTGAAATATTCATGCAGGCCAAAGCAATAGCAATGGCCTGAAACGAACGATCGAACAGCAGCAAGGCACATCATGCAAGAAGTTTTCCACAGGAAAAAGGGCGCAGTAAGCTGACAGTCAATAAGGCGGATAGCGCCGTAACCAAAGCCCCGACAGCCAAAACTCTGACCTACACCGGTTCCCCGCAGGCGCTCGTGTCAGCAGGTACGGCTGAAGGCGGCACAATGCAGTACGCCCTCGGCACCGAAACCGAAGCAACTGAACAATATACCACATCCATCCCTACAGCTACCGACGCGGGAACCTATTATGTTTGGTATAAGGTGGTAGGCGATGAAAATCACACAGATACGGAAGCGGTCTGCGTAACCGCAACCATTACTCCTGAGGAGGCTCATCAGCACACGTTCGACATCGGAGATCCCAGGTGGGCATGGTCATTTGTGGACGGCAATTGCTATGCGAATGCAACATACACCTGCACCTGCGGAGAAACCCAGGAAGTGTCCGCAACGGTGGAGGGCATCGAGTCTGACGATCATACTACAATCACATACACGGCCACGGACGAATACGACAATACCGACACACGCACTTATGACGCGTCATATATCGTCACCTACAAGGGGAACGCAGATACTTGCAAATATGGCGACACCTGGAGAAAGTCCGAAGATAGCGCCTATGACTGGATGGTGAATGACGTTCTTCGCGCCAGCGGTACAAAGGAGTTCTTCTTCCCAGTCATTGGGAATGCCGCTGTCACCACGACTGCCAGCTCTCTGGAGGAGCAGAACGCCCTGATCAACGTGCTATCCGCAGAAGGCGGGGCAGATAAGCTGACTTACGTGGTAAGCTGGTCCCTCCCGAAGGGCGCGAAGGTGAAATCCACCATGATTTACCGCTGCAGGGACGACAAAGCCGCCATCACCACGGCCGATGACCTGAAAGCCGCTTCCAATCTGCGCACCTACAACATGAAGATGAAAGTGCGAAACGGGCAGTATACTTTTACGGCCAGCGGCCTGACCTCCGGAAGCAGCCAGACTATCATAGCGGAGGTGGTCTACACTTACAATAGCGAGACCTACACGATTAATACCGCTTCTGGGACAGAAGGTCCCATGCATATCGGAATTGGCAATGCCTGATTTGCATGACATAGCGGCAGCATTTGCCTGATGGTTCCATGCACATTGGAACTGGTATTGACTAATCCTGCTTGATATAGCGGCGGCATTTGCTTGAAGGGATTTCGCACATCGGAATCAGCATTTTCGTCAGCTGATAAGCGGGGCTCAACGATTAAGAAATAAAAAGAAGGAGACTGTCATAAAATGAAAACGAAATATGAGGAACTCAGGATGGAGGTTATTTTCTTTGAGAGCGCCGACATCATTACTGACTCGATAGAAGGAGAAGGCAATGGCGGTAATGGAGAAGGAGGAAATTATGGCGACTGATTCCTGACGGTTTCAGGTCGAAAACCAGCATTTAATACCCTTGGACGCCTGTCGCAGGTTCTAGGATAAGAAAAGGCTTTCACTTGTGTGAAAGCCTTTTTCTATATATAATGAGGATTGAAACGTGATGAGTATCAGATCGGAAGTGCGGCATGGGATCTCTACCTGCTAGCAGAAGGAGTCACAGGCCTCTACTATGAGCTGATGCTCGGACTGTGGGACTTCGCTGCAGGGGCAGTGATTGCCGAAGAAGCCGGCTGCGTGATTACGGACATTGACGGAAATGCGTTGACATATGATGGTCTCTCGTCCGTTTTGGCGGTGTTAAGGGGAGTGTCACTGGAGGAATATTTGCCGGAGGTGTAGATGACAGTAGCAACGATTACATTCAGGCTTCGGGCGCCATGGGTTCACAGCCTGAAAGAAAAGAGAATGATAGTAAGAAGCCTTATCGCCCGCCTTCGGAACCGATTCCATGTATCGGCGGCGGAGATTGATGAGATGAGTTTTGAGTCTCTGTGTGAAAATATGAACTTGATCAGCGAGCTGCCGGAGTATGTTAAGCCAAAGAACGTAGCGTTGATGTTCTTTAATCCGGAGCCGGAGAAGTTCTTTCCATGTGCGCAGATAGATGTCGTGCAGTTTCCGGATGGAGAAGGTGGGGATAAGATTATCGAGCAGACCTTTACTGGGCCTCTGCATGAACAGCTGCGTGCCGCCCTTCGTTATATCAATAACGTGGTCATCACAGAACAGGTGGTGAAAATCCCCGGACAGGCGGAAGCGGAACGTTTCTTCAACTGGCCATATGAGGCGATAGAGGAAGGTTTGTCGAATGCCGTTTACCACAAGGCGTATGATAAGCGGGAACCGATTGAAGTTCGTGTGGAGAAGGATATGATTGAGATCATCAGCCATCCGGGACCGGATCGGTCAGTAACGCTTGAGGGACTTCGTAACTATAAGGTCAAGAGCCGCAGATACAGAAATCGTCGCATTGGTGATTTTTTGAAGGAACTGCATCTTACAGAAGGCCGAAATACTGGATTTGACAAGATTCTTAGGGCGCTGAAAAAGAATGGCTCTCCGCTTCCTGAGTTTGAGACAGATGAGGCGCACGACTATTTCATTACCCGGCTGTTTGTGCGGGAAGGTTTCTATGATTATGAGAATGTCGTAGAGAATGTCGTAGAGAGATTTTCTGATGCAGCGAATAAACTTCTGAAGTCTTATTCAAAGAAAAAGTGTGAGACAGCAAAGAAGATCCTTTCTGCGATTGCGAGAGACAATTCTGTGACGATAGCACAAATCGCTGGAACGGCAGAAATCAATGACAGAACAGTTCAGCGTTATCTGAAAGAATTCCAGGATGCTGAGATTCTCAGGCGAGAAGGCAGCGATACAGATGGCAAATGGATTCTGATGTAATGATCAAGAGTTGCCACAAAAAACGAGGAGGCAGACAGATGATCTTATATGTGAACGCCTGTGTCCGCAAAGAATCCAGGACAAAACGGCTGGCGGACAGGCTGCTTGAAAAGCTGAATGGCGCCGTAGAAGAGGTAAGGCTCGATTCTATCAGCTTCCCTACGGTTGACCGGGACTTCCTGATCCATCGTGATGAACTGATTTCAGCTGGGGACTTTGATAATCCCCTGTTTGCTCTTGCCCGCCAGTTCGCGGCGGCGGATGTGATCGTGGTGGCGGCTCCCTATTATGACCTGTCCTTCCCTGCTTCGTTGAAACAGTACCTTGAACAGATCAATGTGGTCGGGATCACATTCCGCTATTCGGAGGCAGGCATTCCCGTCCCTCTTTGCAATGCGAAGAAGCTGTACTATATAACAACCGCAGGCGGGAATTATGTGCCGGACGAGTTCGGATTTGGATACGTGAAAGCACTGGCAG
>JAUMWM010000272.1 GCA_030529705.1 Lachnospiraceae bacterium | reverse complement strand
GGTCCTTTTGGGTCGAAAATTTTCGACCCAAAAGGACCGTCCCCGCGGGCTGAAGGGGGTAGCGATATGAAAACAGGTTTGGTCATGGAAGGCGGCGCTATGCGCGGCCTGTTTACGGCAGGCGTGCTTGATGTCATGATGGAGCAGGGGCTTGCGGATTTTGACGGCGCGATCGGAGTATCTGCCGGCGCATGCTTCGGGTGCAACATCAAGTCGCGACAGCAGGGCCGCTCTTACCGATATAATCTGAGATTCTGTAAGGATTGGCGGTATGCCTCGGTTCGGTCGCTGAGGGAGACCGGCGACTTCTTTGGTTCGGAATTCTGTTATAAGAGGATTCCGCTGGAACTTGATCCCTTCGATACGAAGACTTTTACCGAGAACCCGATGGAGTTCTATGTCGTGGCTACGGATCTGGTGACTGGCAAACCGGTCTATCATAAACTCTATGACGGGCTAAACAGCGACCTGAAATGGATTCAGGCTTCGGCATCTATGCCGTTAGCGGCCAAGACAATCGAGATAGGCCGATGGAAGCTTCTGGACGGCGGGGTGGCAGATTCGATTCCGCTTCAGTTTCTTGAAAATAAAGGATATGACAAAAATGTGGTCATTCTTACGCAACCGCGCGGATTTGTGAAAAAGCCGAGCAAGGCGCTTCCTGCGGTGCGGGTGGCTTATAGGGAGTATCCGAAATTTGTCCGCAAGATGGAAACCCGCCATATTCACTATAATGAGGAGACTGATTATGTGATGGAGCGGGAAAGAGAGGGGGCGTGTTTCGTAATCTGCCCCTCGGAATCGCTTCCGATAAACCATATCAGCCACGAGCCGATGGAGATCGTGGAGACGTATGAGGCGGGGCGGGCCGCTGCGTGGGATCGTCTTGAAGAGATGAGGGGATTTTTGGGAAGATGAGGCGGCAGTGGGAGAGCGTTTGTCATCCTGAGCGCAAGCGAAGGATCTTTTACATAAAGCTGCTGTAGATGGTATAAGATCCTTCGCTTGCGCTCAGGATGACAAGAGTGGAACTCTCCGTTATTTGCGGAAAACTGCTGTAGATGGTATAAGATCCTTCGCTTGCGCTCAGGATGACAAGAGTGGAACTCTCCGTTATTTGCAGAAAACTGCTGGTGGAGAGCTATAGGTCTTTTAGGTTGCGAACCTCGGTTTCTGTCAAGCGGCGCCACTGGCCGGTGGGAAGCGCCGGGTCGAGCGTAAGGCTTCCCATGGACAGGCGTTTCAGGTAAATAACCCTTTTGCCGACTGCCTCGAACATTCGCTTGATCTGGTGGAATTTGCCCTCCTCGATCACTATTTCTATTTCGGATGTTTCACCGCTGGACAGGATTTCCAGTTTTGCGGGGAGGCAGCGGAGTCCGTCCGGGAGTAGGAGGCCATTTGCAAATGCCTCCACGTCTTTTGTATCCACAACCCCCTGAATCCTGGCGAAGTAACGTTTGCCCACGTGGGACCTAGGGGAGAGCAGGCGGTGGTTCAGGTCGCCGTCATTTGTAATCAAAAGGAGTCCTTCCGTGTCCTTGTCGAGGCGGCCGACGGGTGACAAATCCCGCCGCCGGTCGGCAGGGAGGAGGTCCAGGACTGTCTGCTGGCGGCGGTCTTCCGTGGCCGTGATTACGCCCTGCGGCTTGTTCAGCATGTAGTAGGAGAAGGGCTCGTAGGGAATTTGCCTGCCATCGTAGCTGACGGCGCTTGCTTCGGTAACGTGTTCTCCCGGATTTTTGACCATCGTCCCATCGACCTGCACGAGGCCCTTGCGGATGGCTTTTTTTATTTCAGACCGCGTGCCGGCGTTCATGTCGGCGAGAAATTTGTCAAGTCGCATTAGAGATTTTCCTTTTTTTTGTCATTTTCGGCTTCCGGGATGGTTCTTTCGGGGCAATTATTCCATCTTGTCCGGTTGAATGTTTGTTTTTGTCATCCTGAGCGTGAGCGAAGGATCTTATACGTAAATCTTTTGCAGTTCATCGCATTCGTGTAAGATCCTTCGCTACGCTCAGGATGATAAGACATCTCTCGAAAGCAAAACAAGGGAAACAGTACAGGAGGGACTATTTTAGCCTTCCTTTTAACCGCTGTATACCCAAAGTCCAGCGAGTTCGGGAACCGAGTCTGAGAGCCGAATCAAAAAGCCAAACCTGAGAGCAGATCTCAAGACTTGAACCATGGAATTGAACCCAAGTTCCGAACTCAGAAGCCGAAACCTATGCGTTAATACGGCGCGCCAAGCACATGCTCCAGAAAATACGGAAGCTGCTTTCTCCACCAAGGCCAGTCATGGTCGCAGTCGTAGCCCCAGTAGTCTACCCATGCGGGGATGCCCTTCTGCTTGAGTACGGCATCAAGCTCCCTCGTGCTATCCAGAAGCTCGTCCTCCCAACGTCCCTGGCCGATGCAAATGATGATTCTTGAATCCCGGTAATAATCCATATACGGATGGTCCTGGGGCATGTTGCGAAGGAACGTGATCGGGGAGTTGTCGTATGCGAGCGGGTCATTGCAGTCCGGGAAGAACAGGTAGGCGCTGTAGCCGCCGCTCAGGGCGATGACCGTGTCGTAAATGTCAGGTCTTCTGAATAAAAAATTTGCGGCGTGAACAGCTCCCATGCTGCATCCGGTCGTCATAGCCCGCTCCATGGCCGCCTCGCTGCCGTTCTTTGCCCGGACAGAAGGGAGAAACTCCTCGTTGATATAGGCGAACCATCGTTCCTGCTGGACCAGTCGGTAATGGGGGTCGCCGTTCTTGTCCGACCAGCTCTCCTCATCGATGGAGTCCGGGCATACCAACTGAATTTTGCCCGCATCCACCCAGGGGGCACACAGGTCTGTCATGTGGAAATTTTCAAAATCGTAGAAGCGGCCGTCCTGCGGGGCAAATGCAATCAGGATCTTTCCTGTCGTCCCATAAGTCTTGAACTCCATGTCGCGGCCTAAGTGATGGCTGTATTCTTTATAATAATTTACTTGCAAGGCTGTAAAATCCTCCTTATTAAATTAGTTGTAATTACTCAGCACCCCCCTGTCATTCTGAGCGTAAGCGAAGAATCTTTTCCATAAAAGTATGCTTTGGGTTTAAGATACTTCGTTTACGCTCAGGATGACAGGCATTACGGTGACCTGCTGAGCGGTTACATTTCGTTAATATATTCGTTCCAAATGTATGGTTGAACGTTCACTTCTGTCATCCTGAGCGTTAGCGAAGGATCTTTTAATATCTACAGTGGCTTTATGTAAAAGATCCTTCGCTACGCTCAGGATGACTTCCACTTTTTTCGCAAACACAGGCGATTTCTGAGCGGAAATATGAAAAGTAACCATCGTTGTACGTTTAAATCCTTCGTAATGCTCAGGTTGACAAGACATCGGATGAAAGCGGAACAAAGGAAATCGCATGGGCAGCCTTTTTATGAATGAAGAACCGTCCCCGTGGGCCGAAAAATATTGGTCCAAAGGACTGTCCCCGCGGGCCGAAAATTTTTGACCCAAAAGGACCGTCCCCGCGCTCCGAAACAATTTGGCCTCAAACGACCGTCCACGAGGGACG
>JAUMWM010000271.1 GCA_030529705.1 Lachnospiraceae bacterium | reverse complement strand
TGGCCGCCTGCATGGCGGTTTCAGGACCGGCCGCAGTTTTTGCGGCGGAAGATTTGGCCGGCGGGGAAGCGGTTGCATCGGAAGCGGTTGCCGAGGATGCGGCTACAGAAGAAGCATTTGCCAAGGAAGCGGTTACTGAGGAAGCTGCCGCAGCGGAAGTGACGGTAGGGGATGATTTTTCAATCGAAGGCTTCGACGCCCCCTATCTTGATCCGCTTGCCCCTGCGCATCCTTTGTCTGAGTCGGGAGAAAAGCTGGTCGGAGCGGGAGAAGATTCTGAGGAAACGCCCTCTGTGACAGTCTCCAACACGCAGGAGTTTTTGGCGGCTTTCAAGAACTTCATGGTGCAGAGGCAGACTCCGTTTGAAATCATCATTTCGGCGAATCTCTCGATGGCGAATGCCCAGAATGAGCTGAATGCGCTCGTGGCTGAAATTCAGAGAGCCATAGACGAGGATGCAGTGGCCCACACGGGCAATCCCTGTGAAGGGGATTATCTGAGATATCATCGCGGCGGTTATGTGCCTGATGTGAATCCCATAAGTATTAACCCAGACTTAACTACCCAAACCGTTGCCGTGACCGTGAGCGCCAAGTTTGCGCTGGATTATTACAGCACCGCCGAACAAGAGCAGGCGGTGACCGAGCGGCTCGCCGAAGTCATGGACGAGCTGGACCTGGCCGGCAAATCAGACTACGAGAAGGTGAAGGCGATACATGATTTCATTTGCCGGAACAATTCCTACGACTACGGGCATTTCGGGGATGAATCGTACGTGACGCAGTTTTCCGCCTATGGGGCGCTGATTGACGGTGCGTCCGTCTGCCAGGGATATGCGAACCTCTTTTACCGCATGTGCCTTATGGCGGGTGTCGATGCGAGGATTGTCGGAGGAACGGCCGGTAACGGAGAAGGGAGCGGCCCGCACGCCTGGAACATTGTAAAAATCGGCGACAAATACTACTTCGTGGATGTGACATGGGACGACCCCGCCGTAGAGGGCGATCCGGATTATTTCAACGAGGATTATTTCCTGAAAGGCTGGGAGTCGTTTGGAGATCATGAGCTGGATGAGGAGTATTTGACGGATGCATTTGCCGAAGCTTATCCCATATCCTATGAGGATTATGAACGCTCCTACTATGATGACTACACTGACGAGGAGCCGTCATTTGTAAAAGCAAGCCTTCTCTTAGGCGGGCAAATAGGCGTAAACTTCTTCCTGAAACTCCCGGAAATTGAGGGCTGCGATTACGAGGACAGCTACATGGAGTTCATCGTGAACGGGGATGCGGCAAATGCGGAAGTCGACGCCTTCGATCCGGAATCGCTGAGCAGCGACAGGCGGCTCTTTGGCTTCACGTGCCATGTCAATTCCATCCAGATGGCGGACCCGATCAAGGCCGTATTCCACTATGCGGCAAATGAAACGGAGATGACGGTGGAACTTGACGATTACACGGTGGAGGATTATATCGTAAATCTCCAAAATGCGGAGGATGTGAGCGTTGAGGCCGTCGGACTCGCCCAGGCGCTGGCAAATTACGGCTACCATGCGCAGCTCTACCTCTCAGACGTGAGGGGCTGGGCTCTTGGCGGCGCAGATTCGAAGCACGTTCCGGTGACCTGCAATACCGTGGACGGCTTTGCGGATGAGGAAATTCAGGAGATTGCGACTTTGCTTGCCCCCGGCTCTCTTATCTGGGCGCGGAGCAGCGACATGAAAAAGATTACGTTCTCGCTGGCTCTTGACTCCAACGTGTCAATCCATGTCTTCTTTGAACCGGTTGAGGGTTATGACGGCGATTTTACGGCGACGGTCAACGGAGTCGAATCGGGGGCGATAAAACGAACAAAGGGCAGATATCGCATAGCGATTGACGGCATCGATGCCGGCCGGCTCGGCGATCCGTATACCATTATTGCGACGACCACGGCGGGCACTACGGAAATGTGGATATCGGCGCTTGACTACGTGGGCGCTTGCCTGCAGG
Source organism: Lachnospiraceae bacterium (assembly GCA_030529705.1). Classification (GTDB taxonomy): domain Bacteria; phylum Bacillota; class Clostridia; order Lachnospirales; family Lachnospiraceae; genus Chordicoccus. Next base: position 1,587 of record JAUMWM010000271.1, on the reverse strand, counting down.
TTTCCCAGAACCAGTTGGAGAAGAATGCGCTGGCGGCAATCTATGAGTATCATAAGGCGGCGCAGGCTTATAACATGTCGCTGCCGATACCGTCATAAAGAAAGGGATTTGTGCGAAGAGAAATTGGGGCGGGCCTACGGGGTTCGCCCCATTTCATGTCAAGAATAGTTTTTTCGTGGAAATGGCAAGATTGAAAACCAAACAAACACCTTAACTGCAGAAGCTAGTATTGCCAACCTCTTCATTTGCCAACCTCTTCCATCCAGAATAACACAGTAACGAGCCTAAAAGATATTAGCCCTCCCGCATGGTGCCTCGTATTAATTAATGTAAGGACAAAAGCAACAAAAACGGATAAGGAATCGGAAGTTCCTGACGAAAACCGGATTTGATGCATTTGTCTATAAAACGAAATAACAATCTTTACATTTGATTGATAAAATATACGGAGGCAACACCATGAAGAATAGAGTCGTAGCAATCATCCTTGCAGCCACGCTGGCAATCGGAACGGGCGTAGGCGGAGCGTTTATTTATACACATGTTACAGGAAACAAACAGACGACGAAGGTCGAGGCAACTGTGGAAAATGCTTCTTCGGAAGCAGCGAAGGACGGCAAGCAGGAAGCAAATACAATCACGGCGAAGCCGGTACAGAACACTCAGAAAGCAAATGAGAAGAAGCCGGAGCAGAACACGCAGGTAGCAAATAGCAATCAGGCAGCCAAGGCTGCAGCCGAGAAGAAAGCGGCCGAGGAAAGGGCGGCCAAGGATGCGGCTGAGAAGAAGGCAGCCGAGGAAAAGGCAGCCAGAAAAGCAGCGGAGAAGAAGGCGGCTGACGAGAGGGCGGCCAGAAAAGAAGCTGAGCAGAAAGCCGCAAAGGAAGCGGCTGACAGGAAAGCAGCCGAGGAAAAGGCAGCTAAGGAAGCGGCACAGAAGGCAGCGGTCATGGAGAAGGCAGCGAAGAAAGACGCTGAGAAGAAGGCGGCTGCTGAGAAGGCGGCGAAGGAAAAGGATGAGAAGAAGGCGGCCGAGGAGAGGGCAGCAAAGGAAGCGGCTGAAAAGAAGGCGGCCGAGGAGCAGAAAAGAAGAGAAGAAGCCGAGAAAAAGGCAGATGAAGAAGAGCAAAACAACATCACCAGAGTGACGGTCTATGGAATGATCACGAATCTAAGCGATGATTCCATCAGCGTCAGGGTAGATGGAGGCCTTGCAACCTACGACATCTCCGGCGCGACCATAAACGGCGAGCTTCATGAAGGCGACAATGTGACCGTGACATATAACACGGATGGAACAAACTGCTCCGTGATCGCTGTCGATGACACGACGACGGAAGAGGAGAGAAGAGAGAACCTGAGGAACTGGTACGGCGATCAGGAACAGGGTGAAGAGACAGAAGATAAGGCCGAGAATCAGGAGGACGTCGAGAAGGATGTCGAGGACGGAGCTGCCGAGCAGGAACGTCTTGAGCAGGAGATGAGAGAGGCAGAGGAGCGCAAAGCGGCGGAGCAGGCCGAGGCGGAACGCATCGCGGCAGAGCAGGCCGAGGCGGAGTCTCTGCCGGAGTATAAGCCTGAGCCGGAG
>JAUMWM010000270.1 GCA_030529705.1 Lachnospiraceae bacterium | reverse complement strand
GGATTCCCCATGATGAAGCAAAGGCGATCCGGCGAGATGACATCTTCCCAGTTCATCTGGAGAGCATTTCCCTGAACAATGTTTGCGTATGATTTCAGGGGCAGGAAGTCTATCTTTGAATGAATGATTTCCTGTGTCTCACGAATCATCTGCTCCTCGGAGATCCAGAGGGCAGTTTTTGCAACCGTAACGGCAAAATCATTGAGTTCCACACCATAGAATTGACAGATATTTACCTTGATTGAATAAGTTCCTCCGAAATCAAGCATAATCTGGCCGGCAACCTCCGCCCGATCAGCGGCTATGCGCTGCCGCAGAACCTCATTTTCCAGTCTCCGGAGGGAAAGATACGTCTCGGTGAGGAAATTTCCAGAACCACAGGCAGGGTCTAAGAACGTCAACGAAGCCAGCTTGTCCTGGAATTTTTCAAGGCGGTTCTTCCGTGTCCGGATGACCGCTATATCCTCTATTTCTGCCAGTTCTGCCCTTAAGTCATCAAGGAACAACGGGTCAATGACCTTGTGGATATTTTGTATCGAAGTGTAATGCATACCACCCGATCGGCGGGTCTCCGGATTCAGAGTGGACTCGAACACGGCTCCGAAGATGGTTGGCGAGATGCTTGACCAGTCAAAATCCTCGCTTGCATGCTGCAGGAGCAAAGTCCGGATTTCCTCGGTGAAAGGTGGTATTTCAATATCTTCATCGGAAAACAGGCCGCCATTGACATAGGGGAACGCTGCAAGATCTTCGTCCAGATACGGATCGCGTTCGCTTTCCGGCTGGTCGAGGACACGGAACAGATCTATCAGGGCTTTCCGCATGTGCTTTGTCTGATAGGATGCCAGGTAATCATGGAACAGGGCATGGCTGCAGAACAGGTCAGAATCCTCGGCATACAAACAGAACACCAGACGGACGCACAAAGCGTTCAGGCTCTTCTGGGCGTGATCCGTGGTTGGGTCTTTGTACTGCTTGTAAAAAGCATCATAGAGCTTGCCAACAATCTCTCCTGCCTGCAAAGATACCTTCATTTCCTCAGAGAGGGAGGCATGCTCCTTCTTGACAAGGAACTCCATGCGGTACGCTGCATCCTGCAAAGTATCAAGCTGTATGACTTCCGGATCCTGTCCGGGCTTGTTCTGGTCATAGATCCGGAACTCCTGAAAGTTGCATGTAACGATGTACCTGGGCATTTCGTCCAGGGGCATGTTGTTAGCGTATCGCTTTGCCTGTTGATAAGGAGTGAGCATGATTCCTCCGGATTGCGGCTCCGGCTTGCTGAGGTCCTTCGTCATGCCTTTCTGCTCAATCATGACGCGGGTCTCCGGGAGGTACACGTCAATATACTTCTGCTGCCCGTCCACGAGGACTGGACGCTCAAACTGTACGTTCTGCAGGGCATTCTCCATCCCGTAAACCTCCTGCAGGAGGGACATCCAGAACCTTTGGCTGTCCTGCTTTTCGTTGCCTTTACCCCGCCACTGGTTTATGAATTTCCTTGCAGCTTCCCTTCTTTCCGCTTCTGTCATTTCTTATTTACCCTCTTCTTATGTATTTTTGATTCTGCCACCTCGTCTCCGCAGTCTAACATTACGATCTGTTTTCCTTCTCTTCTCATTTCTTCCTGCAGCATCTGCGCCGTAAAAGGCTTCCTGTTCAGGAGTCTTTCTCTTGCTTCCAAATCGTAATGAGCGGACATTACGGCTTCATATGCACGGTCCAGTATCCTCGTTTTTCTTTCACGCAGCATCTGTATATAGAACCGTTTTCTGGTATCGCTGATTACCGGCGTGGAAATGATGATGTCCGTAGCCATTTCCATATCAATCCTCGGAACAATCCGCCTGACCGCTTCGGAGCAATAGCTATCGTATCCGGATGCCATCATTTCATAATAGCCGGCTTTGGTTCCGTTTAACAACAATGCGGCATTGGGGAAAACCTCTATCCGCTTGCGTATCTCATATTCGCTTGACAGCACTTTCTGCATCCCTGACTCGCTAAGTGCGGGGTATAACGAACTTCCACAGCCATAAACGGGCGCGGGTCTGATTGTCCCGTCCCTGCGGTCGTATATATAAGACCATTTTCCCCTATGCCTGTCAAAGTTGGCTATCCATGCGTCAAAGGCGAACGTATCCCAGTAACTCTGCAAAGCGGATTCCTGAATAGTGCTCAGGGACGGATCGTTTCGGATCACGTCGTATATCTGCTCATATTTAGGGATCCTGCCTATTTCCGACGAATCATACTTCTTTCTCATGTAAAACGAGAACTCGTGCGACACTTCAAATTCATTCAGGAAATTAGCGCATCCGACAACGAGTTCATCATTGAAAATGCCAAGATATGTCTTATGGGCGGGAAGCCCGGCGGCCCCGGCCAAATGGCTGCCGATATATTCGGACAAAGTGTTATTGACATAGCTTGTATCAAGCTGTCCGATCCGCGCCCTTTTGTCGGAATACTTAATCATGAAAGGGATGCCGTCAACTATCCTCGGCTCTTTCCTGTTAGATCCGGAATAATCATGAATCGGGTCTTCTTCGCTTTGATTGAAATCAACAAGGCCATTATCAAAAACAACCATAATTATTCCCTTTTTCTAAGAATTCTGGTGTTGATTGTGTTTCCAGGTATCATATTGAATGATTGTGTTTCTTTTTTTCATAACGCATGATTTGTTTCTTCCAGGTTTTTGCTGTTTGTGCTTTTAAATAATCAACAAGGGGGGAAAGTGCCTGGCTGCTGTCCCACGCTTCCAGCGCATCATAGTATCCCTTCCGATCTTCTTCATGTACGATTACAGGTGGATGGTTATGCAGGAGAAGATAATAATTCATAGCAATCCGCCCTGTTCGACCGTTCCCGTCAGCAAACGGATGGATATTCTCGAATTTCGCATGGAAGTACGCTGCGGCTGTCAGTATTTTATCATCCGGCACACCCGTCAATTCTTCCAGAAGTTCAGAAAGTTCTTCCTGCACATCGTCCGGAGCAGCCCCTACTTCATTTTTGCCGGTAACAAAGTCATGCAGCTTGTATTCCCCTGGACGTTCCCCCAGTTTCCAGCGTCTTGTGTCATAGGTATTATTTGTCAGCCGGAACTGGAACTCTTTTATGAGGGACTCATCCAGTACCCGGCGTGAATTAAAAGCGGACAACAGCAGTTCATTAGCTTCCTTCGCGTTCCGGATCTCAAATAAAGTACGCAGGTCGCCTGTATAGTTCGTCACCCCGTCATGCTCAAATATCTCGCGTGTATCATGATAGGTGATGTTCTCGTTTTCAATTTTCCCTGAATGATACGCAAACGCAATGCTGTTGCTGTTCAGTGCTTCGGCCAGTTCTGCGTCATTCGTGATTCTTTTCTTTCTCCATAAGGAGACTGCTTTCTCATAATCTGTCACTTTTGTTTTATTCCTTTTTATGGGTATGTAAACATTGACATATTTCGCCCCTGTTATTGATGATTTTGTTAATGCTGGAATAAATGCTTAATTTATCAACTATACAGATCTTGTTATTTCTTGGTAACTGTAATATCGCCCTGACTGAATTATTCTGACTTTTCAAAAACAAAATCTATTTAAAGTACAACAGCAAAAACACTATAACTG
>JAUMWM010000055.1:9876-13327 GCA_030529705.1 Lachnospiraceae bacterium | reverse complement strand
TTTTGGGCCAAATTTTTTTGGCCCAAAAGGACCGTCCCCGCGGGCTGAAGCCTCTCATACTCCCCCCGAGTCAGCAAGCTGCCCATGTCGAACCCATATAGCTCCCTCATGTAGCTGCAGGCGGTGTCATATGAAAGCTCCGTGTCCGAATAATCATCCCCCTTTTTCCGCAGAAGGTCTGCCAGATATGGGCTTCCGTAGTCTATGTCGAGATAAACGGACGAAATCCGATAGCCTCTCTTATGCCTGGTCGGACTCACGCCATCCTCTACCGCCCCGGTTTCGTCCCGTAGCAAAATCGCATGAGCCGGGGCGATCACATCGGCGGTTTCAAGATAAGCGTACTCCACATCTACCTTGGAAATTTTCGAAAAGAGGGACGCGTACTCCCTATCCACCCCACTACCATAAAGGAAACGCAAAAAAGCAACCAGGCCCGCCTTGTCAACTCCCTCGCCCCCGGCAAGATAGACCGTCCTGCGTACCTTTCTTTTTTGAGATGTTTCATTATCTTCATAGAGATAATACGGCTTTTCCTTCGTTCTCAGAATAATCTGCGTCTTTTCAGAGCCTGAAACCCTCCCGCCCGTGCCGGAAAGCGAGCTGTAGCCTGCGGTGTAGGAATCATTTGGCAGAAATGGGGAGAGATAATAAGAGACGTAATCAGCCGCGTCGGCTGCCCTTCCTGCCAGCCGCTCCCCGGTCTGCACAAGCGGGCTCCAGTCTATAGGCTCCGCCCGCATGGGAAGCATCGTCAGAATCACCCCGAGCAACGCGAAATAAAAGAAGGGAAATCCGCTCCCGTTCCGTTCGCAAAGAATTCTCTGCAAAGCCGCCAGTGTCAAGACCGCAAGGGCGATGAACAGATATCTGTCAGTTGAAAATGTACCGTCAAGCACATGTCCGGCAAACCGCAGGCACAGTGCGGCGGCATCCAGTAAGAACACACTGAAAGCAAATGCACGCGCGTCGGCGCCCTCCCGTCCTGTTGGCGATGATTCTTCCGGCTGCTGACCCGATTTCCTTACGTAAAGCCTTACCGCTATAAAAAAAAGCCGGCATGAAGCCGCCGCTAAAACCGCTCCCCTCAAAAAAGCCCATTCTTCAGCATCCCTCAAAAAATGCAGAAACAGAACCGCCGGAAAAAGCGAGAGAAAAGAAGCCGCATACCTTCCCAAAAACAGCTTAAACAGGTATTCAAGGACACAGAAAAGGAAGAAGAACACAAGCGCGGAAAGAACAAATGCTCCTCTGGGAAAGAGATCGGCAGCAAGTCCGGCGGCAGGTATACCATCGAGAAGGGACACCTCATGCAAAGGAAGACCCAGGGCATAGTTGGCAAAACGGTTCTCTTCCGCAAGCAGGCAGGCCTCCATGCACAGCGTGATAAGACAGAAGGCAAAAAGATGGGCCTTCAGCTCATCCGCAAATATCGCATTGATTTTCTCCCTCCCCGGGATCTTCTCTGATAAGAATCCTGGTGCCATTTTCATCTGCGCTGTTTCCTTGAAGTGTCTCTATGTCAGAAAGCATATCCCTGAGCTTTTCAAACTCTCCCTGCGAGCTGTAAAATATCCCGTCCGCCGCCAATTTGTAAAAATCCATGAAGCTCTCGTAGGAATCCACAACTGTTTCACTGACTTTTCCCGCCGGGTATATAATACGGACGGGGACGCCCTGCCTGGCAAAATTCCAGGCCGCTGACACGGCAAATTCCAGAAAGTAGTCACGGTTTTTCAGGAAGGAAAGGTCCTGCCTGTCTGCGGGGGCATTTGCAGCCAGCATCAGAATCGTCACCGACCGTTTTTCCATCAGGTCCGGCACCCTGACTACCCATTCGGAATACCTGGCAGAGACCTTCCAGTTGATGGAATGAAGGGGATCTCCCTGCTGGTAAGGCCGCATGTCGCTCCCCGGAATATCCTCCCGCAGGCGGTCGCTTTTTAGGCCGGTACTGTTTCTGCGGTTTTCCAGCTCAAGGACCGAATCCGCGAGAGTCGTAATCCTCGGGCTGACGACCGCCCGAAAGGTATAGGGAACATCCAGATCCACAGAAAAAACGGAAAACGGATCGGAAAAGCCTACGCTTTTTATGCCGACATCGTAGGAGCCTGCATATTTGCAGCTGATGCCGGAGTGCAGCTCCGTTTTCTGGCGGGCTTTAAGGGAGAGCATTTGCCCGTCTCTGATCTCGTAAAGGTCACACCGGTCGTGAAAGGTAAAAAGGCGCATTTTGTGGATCGGGAGTAGACCGGCATTCTCTATGACCGCCCGATATGAGTGGTCTTCATCCCTGACCAGCCTGTGTACTTCGATCTCCTGGAAAATGCGGAGGAAGTGGTAGTTCAGGAATATATAGGCGACAGAGAACGGGATGATGAGCAGCACGGCATAAAGCCATGCAAATGAGACCGGACCGCCATGGTAACTTGCAAATATGAGGCTTGCTGCCAGAATGAGCAAATACATTATCATTCTGAATTTAACAACCTGGATTTTCATGCTGACGGCACCCGCACCTGATTCAATATCTTCCGCATCAGGTCCTCCCCGGTCATTCGGCCGAGCCGCGCACCGGCGGCCAGCACAAGCCGATGGGGAATCGTGAGCGCTGCCGCTTCTGCGATATCCTCCGGGATGCAGTAATTCCGGTCGTCCGCATAAGCCATCGCCTGGGCGCAGCGGAGCATGGACAGGAGCGCTCGCGGGGACGCCCCGCAGGAAACCTCCGCCCGAGCGCGGGTCGCCTCCACGATGCTCACCGCATAGGCTCTCAAATCCCCGTGTATGCTGACAGAATTCACTTCCCGGCGCATCCCGAGAATCTCCTTTCCTGTCAGAACAGAACGGGTTTCCTCGTGTAAGCCGCCGGAAAGGAACCTCTCTGCCATGTCTTCCGCGGCATTTGTATCAGGGTACCCGATGGAGAGCCTGGCCATGAACCGGTCCAGCTGCGATTCGGGAAGAGGGTATGTCCCCGCCATCTCCACAGGATTCTGTGTTCCGATCACCATAAAAGGTTCCGGAACCTGAAGTTCCTGCGCATCAATCGTCACCTTGTGCTCCTCCATTACCTCGAGGAGTGCTGACTGGGTCTTAGGGGACGTGCGGTTCAGCTCGTCCGCAAGCACGATGTTATGGATGACCGGGCCCGGAAGGACCTGAAAGGTTCCTTCTGACGGCCGGTACATGGAAAAGCCCGTGATATCGGAAGGCGTTGTATCAGGAGTGCATTGAATCCGGGCAAATGAAAGCGACAGGGAGTCGGCCAGAGCTTTAGCAAGCGACGTTTTCCCGACCCCCGGCACATCTTCCAGAAGCAAATGTCCTCCGGCAAGGAGTGTGATGATCACTTTGTCAATCACGTTCCCTTTGCCGACAATCCGTCTCTCCATATTATTTTTCAGTAATCGTATCTTCTCGTTCATAGGGAGACCTGCATTTCAGATAT
>JAUMWM010000055.1:0-9776 GCA_030529705.1 Lachnospiraceae bacterium | reverse complement strand
TTATTTTTCAGTAATCGTATCTTCTCGTTCATAGGGAGACCTGCATTTCAGATATCTTCAGTAGCTGCTCAGCACCCCTGTCATACTGATTGTTAGCGAAAAATCTTTACCTTCAAAGTGTGTTTTACGTTTAAATCCTTCGCTGACGCTCAGAATGACAAAGTTTTTTGCGCTGTCAGGAGTTTCACAGACTCGCGCGGTAGATTTCCAGCATTGCCGCCTCATCCAGCAGCCTGGCTGAGCCCTTCGCTCCGCCTACACCGATTGCACACTTCTTCGCCATCAAAGCCAGCTCTTCCTCGGTCGGGTTCACGCCCAGCTCCCGGAGATTTGTCGGCATATTAATGCTCCGATAGAAATCTTCTACCGCCTCAATGCCGCGCAGCGCGATATCCTCGTCGGTTCCGGCATTTGAAACCTCCATGACATTCAATGCGAACTTCTTAAAGCGGGGAAGGCAGTTTTTATAGACATATCTCGCCCAGCTTCCCCAGATAGCCGCAAGGCCGGCGCCATGTGCCACGTCGTAGAGGCCGCCGAGCTCATGCTCCAGCTTATGGGTCATCCAGTCCCCGCCGTCACTGCCGCAGCCGGTAAGGCCGTTATGGGCAAGGCTTCCCGCCCACATGACCTCGGCGCGCGCGTCATAGTTTTTCGGGTCATCGCGAAGGATCAGGGCATTCTTCTTCACCGTGCGCAGCAATCCCTCCGCCAGGGCATCCGTAAGTTCCATGTTGCCGCCATTTGAAAAATATCTCTCCATCGTGTGCATCATGATGTCGGTACACCCGCAGGCCGTCTGGTAATCCGGCAGCGTCATGGTAAGCTCCGGATTCATAATTGCAAATTTCGGACGGCAGAAGTCGCTGTTGCATCCTCTCTTTACAAGCCCCTCCTCCTTCGTGATGACGGAGGAATCGCTCATCTCGCTTCCTGTAGCCGCAAGAGTAAGGATGACACCCAGCGGAAGGCATCCGGCCGGCTTGCGCTTGTAATCATAAAAATCCCATACATCACCTTCATTTACCACGCCGTAACCGATGGCTTTCGCGGAATCGATCGCGCTTCCCCCGCCTACGGCGAGCAGGAAATCCACGTTTTCCTTCTTGCAAAGTTCAATCCCCTCATACACGAGGCCGAGATGCGGGTTCGGCACGGCGCCGCCCAGCGTCACAAAACTGATGCCTGCCGCCTGCAGCGTATCCGTCACACGCTGAAGAAGTCCGGACCTAATGACGCTGCCTCCACCGTAATGGATGAGTATCTTCGTTCCGCCGAACTCTTTGATGAGGTCGGCGACTCTGCTCTCCGTGTTCTTTCCGAATACGACCTTCGTGGGTGTAAAATACTGGAAATCAAACATGACCCTTTACTCCTTTCTTTCGGTATGAATGACTCTGGTGCAAAATACCCCTATTCTTCTGCATGGTCTTTTGCCCCATCCCGCTCCATAATATCTGTGCACGATGCTCCATTGAAAATCCGTTGTTTCTATTTTACACTTTCAAATTGTTTTTTCCAATATTGTTTTTTCTCGTATATAAAAACGATTTTTGAACCGCCTTTGTCATCCCGGTGTGTAAGCGAAGGATCTTTCACAGCGTTCAAAAAATCCGATGAAAAAAAATTGAAAACAATCACTATCCTATTAGCTCTCCCATGCAGACATGCGTATATAAAGCTGTGTGGAAAAACACAAAGGATTACAAAATAAAAAATCCCAACACTCTTTAGCGATAATAACTCTAAGTTTTGAATAAGAATAAAAGCGAGGTAAAAATATTATGAGTACAACTACGAAAAATAACATTATGACATTTATCGGTGTAGCAGCTATTTGTGTGGTCCTGTGGCCATTTCTCGATCTGGCATTTGCAAAACTGATATTGCATACAGCATTCCAGTATTCACTCACCGCTCACTTGATTGCTCCACTTGTATTCAGCGGATTGTATACCTATTTCAACATGATAACAACGACTTCAGAGACTTTAGAGACAGAGGATAACACGGCGGAAAAAGAAGATGAAAACTTCATGAAAGCCGCCTGATAAATCAGAGAGGAGACAAGCACACCCCCGCAGAGGATTCTGCGGGGGCGTGCTTGTCTCCTCCCCTGCGATACTGACGCTGACATGCAACTGCTCAGCACCCACCCTGTCATTCCCGGTATTCTTCTCCCGCAATATCACCTGATATCTCCGAAGCGCTGCAGGAATTCGTCATAAATTTTCCTGTGACCTTCCTCGTTAGGATGCATCAGGTCAATCGAGTAAAGGGCTTTATTCATAGTCACGCCGTCATGATTTTTGGTAAGCACCTTTGCGACGTCGAGGTACCTGTACCCGCTCGCCCTCACCCATGCCGACATTTTCAGATGCACATCGTTCATGTAGGCTTTGGTCTCCGTGGCATTTGGAGGGATTGTCACAAGGATTGGCGTAGCGCCATTCTCCTCGGCGAGAGCGATCATCTTCTGCATGTTGGAGAGCCATTTGTCAAAATCATTGTCATTCATCCCGAATGAAAGCAGTATGTACTTCGGCCTCACCGTCTCGAAGAGGTACTGGTTGAACCATACGACGCCGTTCGCGCTTTTTGCCCCTCCTTTTGCGCAGACATAAGCGCTCCCTTTCAGATATTTCAGGAGTAGCGCCGAATACCGCTTTTCCTGGGCCACGTCCAGGGCATATCCCTCTATATAACTGTCTCCCACCATGGCAAGCAGCGGCCTTGTGTTCGCAAGGCTTCTCTCCTTCAGGCTCGTCACGGTTGCCGAACCTTTATCGACCTTATATTCAAACTTGCCCCAGGCCCGCCCGGTTTCGAGAAAGGACCCGTACAAATAGACGACGTCCCAGGTAGCCGGATCGACGAGGGAGAAAAACAGCTGGCAGTCCGCCGCCCGGACCATGGATACCTGATAGAGATGGCCGGGTTTCACATCAAATGGAATGTCATTTTCAATCAACGACTTCCTCGTTTCATTCATGCCAAAGCCTTTATAAAGCCCTATCTTTTTCCTGGCGAAGTCCACATAAACGCCGCTGCACCTGTTATCGCCATTGGCTCCCGCCTCCTGCTTGAAAATGCTCACTTTCGTATTTGTTGTTTTCGGAGTGATGTCAGCGGTCATTTCAATCAGTTCGACATAGTGGTTATAAATTTGCCCGAGATATGCAGTCTCTCCCGGAAATTCCTCCGAGGATTTCATCAGAAGAAACTTCTGGTTATCCGCCCCCGTCCTCGCAGCCAGGACCGGCGCAGTTCCGGACCGGACGGTAAGCGCCAGGCCGGCATTTCTGTTTACGATGGAAAACGCGCCAGACGAATCCTTGACCATCCTCCATCTCTGATATCCGTTATTCAGCTGCTTATACAGCTTTATGCCGCCTCCATCATCCCCTTCCAGGCAGTAAAGCGAATTGCACGGGAGAATCTTGTACGTCCCATCCGTGGTTTTCAGGAATGTAAACTTTTTATATTTAGTGTTCGTCCTCTCCGCAAGGCAGAGCGCGGCGTTATTCTTAACGCTGTTTCCGGCGACCGCCAGGGAGAGCTTCGTTCCCGTTTTCGGAACCAGGTAATACACGCCCCCGGATTCCACGGCCGTCTTGTAGTTAAAAATTGCAAATGTCCCCGTCTGCCGGCCTCTGTATCCGTTCCGGCCGATGACCGTGACGGAAGCCATGCCTACCTTGACATTATTGGCAAATGCAAGGGTATAGTCTGCATTTGCCACGAGTTTTTTTCCATAGATGGTGACCGCTACATCCGGCGTGATCTCCTTGCCCGTATAGCATTGGGTGTCCGGCCAGGCCACCGAGACGCCCGCCCCCGCAAGCATCGGCAGCCTTGCCCTCGGATACCATACCTGGGAGGGCGCATCCGAGGGCGTCCTGATTTCGAGCGTCGCTCCGGTATCCGCAGAGCCTCCCGCCACGTTCAGGGCTTTGCCGGAAGCGCGACCGATAATCTTATAACCCTTGCCGCTTTTGACAAATATCCACTGCTGGGCAGTCGTTGTCCCGGCCGTTTTTTGCCGGACTTTCGTTCCGTCTGCGGTTTTGTTGCTGGTTACCTGGAGGCACTTACCGGAGTGCAGGCTTCGAATCCTGTAGTAGATTCCGGAAACATTTTCAATATAGAAGAGACGGACATTTGCCTCGGTAAAAGATCCCGTGATGATATCCGCATAGTCCTCCATGCTGTTGCCACGGATGGCCAGCGCCCTCTGGGTCAAACCGTCCGGACAGACTTCAAACATGTAGAGGCCCTCCATCATTGCTTCGCCGGCAGATGCGGCTGCACCGACCGCCCCGGCTACCGTGCCAGCCCCTGCCGGGGCTTCGGATGAAAAGGGTTCAGGCATCACGGAGAGTGCCGATTCCGGGGTCGATTTTGGGGTTACGGAGACTTCCGCTTCCGAAGTCGTTTTCGGATCTGCGGAGAGTTCCGGTTCCGGGGTTGTTTCCGAATCTATAGGGAGTTCCGTCTCAGTAGTCAATTCCGAATCTGCGGAGAGTTCCGCTTACCAAGTCTATTACGACTCTGTAGGTAGTTCCAATTCAGGAGTAAATTTAGGATATGTGGTGAGTGCCGACTCCGAAGTCAGTTCCGATTCTGTGGGAAGTTCCGCCTCTGGAATCAATTTCGACTCTGTGGAGAGTTCCGCATCCGCAAGGGATTCATCCGTACCCTCAACAAGTGCTGATACCCCCTGAACCCCGCTTTCGAAAAGCGTTTTTTCATCGCCTTGAAGCACGGCGGCGGATACGTCCGTTGTTCCAAGAAGCAAAGCGCACATCATAAAAAGCGCCAGCCATTGTCCTGCTTTGCATTTCCATCTCTTCATTTTCACCTCGATATTGGCTCCGCGCAAGTGCAGGTGCCTTTTGTTGCAGATTCGAAACAAAGTTTCATACGCAACCGCTCAACACGCTTCTGTCATTCTGAGCGTAGCGAAGAATCTTTTCTTTCAACGTATGTTTTATGATAAAGATCCTTCGCTTACGCTCAGGATGACAAGGATTTAGTCTTAATTACTTTTATCCGATAACGCAGGGGAATTTCTCCCCTGCACTTTCAGCCTTCTCCCAGACTGAATATCTCCTCCCGGATCCGCTGCCGCCTGTCCTTCAGCAGAAGCATCTCGTTGTAGCGGAAATATTCCTCGTTGCCATGCTCATTTATGAACTTCATTGTATAGTAACCGGATGTGACTTCCGAGAGGAAGATGACCATCTCCTGCCCCTCCCCGTAAGCGTACTGCATGAAGCGGAACGCATTCGAGATGTGACCATCTGCCGTCTTGACCATATGCTTCCGCGCTGTCTCCCGGTCCGCAAACCATGTCTTCACCACTTCATAGTCCGCCGCCGGATCTCCCACAGCCCTCTGCGCTAACAGCCGAAGAAGGTCCTGTAGGATATGCTCCGCCTTCCTGCCCATGCGCTCCTCCCGAACCGACAGCATGCGGGCTTTCTTCTTCTGCCCGATTGCGTCCGCATATTCTGCGGTAAGCTGTCGCAGGATTTCCATGACAGAACTAACTTCAAAGCCACCCATCTCACAGGAATCTGCAATTTGATCAGAATTTTCCCTCCCGGTATTGGAGGAAGGCTCTGATTCTTTCGCCTCCTGCAGCCGTCTCTTCAGCTTCTTCAACACACCGAATATCTCCCCCTGCACCGCTTTTTCCATGTCCGCCGCCATGCACTCCTGCGTAATGCTGCCGGCCAAGAGGCCGATCAGGCTGATTTTCTCGTCAAATGCCGCCGCCTTGAACATCTCCCGTTCCTTGGGGAAGTCCCCTTCCAGAATTTCTCCGACATGGTAGACATTCCTGTATTTGTTCCAAAGCTCATAGTAGACCGCAAAACTCTTCGCAATTTCCGGATCCTGCAAGAAGGCTGAGACCATTTGCCCGCCTGCCGGCTGCCCTAAAGACTCGTAGACCTTGATGGAATCAGACAAATCCTCCCAGGCTCGGGCGGTGACGAAATGACGGCCGTCGGCATCATTTGTCACAGAATGAAAATGCTCCCGGCGGATGTCCAGATAGGAAATGATTGCGCCGTGCACGCCGCATCTCCGGGCATACTCCTTCCACACGGCATAATCCGCCTCGACATCGAGCCTCTTTACGCGATCCAGCGTCACGATGTCGAAGTCCCGGACCGACCGGTTGTATTCAGGCGGATTACCGGCTGTCACGATGACAAATCCCTCCGGCACCCGATGCGTCCCGAACGTCTTGTACTGCAGGAACTGCAGCATCGTCGGCGCGAGCGTCTCGGAGACGCAGTTGATTTCGTCCAGGAAGAGGATCCCCTCGGGGACGCCGCTCCGCTCAATCTGGTCATAGACCGAGGCGACGATCTCGCTCATCGTGTACTCCGTGACGGAATATTCCTCCCCTCCGTACTCCCGCTTCGCGATGAACGGCAGGCCGATCGCGCTCTGGCGGGTGTGGTGGGTGATGGTGTAGGAGACGAGACCGATGCCAAGCTCCTCGGCGATCTGCCGCATGATGGCGGTCTTGCCGATGCCCGGCGCGCCGATCATGAGAATCGGGCGCTGGCGTTCCGACGGGATGAGCGGCATGCCGGCTTCGTCTTTGGCCAAATAGGCCCTGATCGTGTTGATGATTTCCAGCTTCGCTTCCTTTATGTTCACGGCAGCCCTCCTGCTTAAATTTCCCGATACATTTTCTGTTATGCAAAACAGCATAGAAGGTGACACAGTATACAAGGTATATTTCACCTCACCAGGTAATTATACACAATATTTCACTGCACTTATATTGAAACAATGCGCAGTCTAAATCCAAAACCCACTCTAAAAAACTATGTGTCCCTCTCTATCAAATTAGCGAGCCGGATTATTGTATTTTCGGAATCACAGTTTTATGAGTTGTTTTTGGACGCTTAAGGACAAATACTTCCCTCAAAAGATATCCTGTTGTCCTCCCCCAAATACACCTTCATGTAACAGTTAGGCACATGAACTCTTGATTTTTAAAACCCAGATTTCACCTTTTCGGAAGAGATGTCCTTAAAAGAGTGAAGAGAATAAATTAGCATGCCCACAGCTACTTATCCCACAATCATTCGTTCGACAAATCTCACTTATATTTCATGCGCCGAAGTATGCAGTATATTTTATCATGTCTAACATAACTCGGGGGCAAACACGATTCTGTTTGCCCCCGAACAATAACTCAACTCAGAGAGTACGAGGCAATTCTACAACGAGATACCCTCCTTTTTTACATAACGAAAATAGCAATTAGCACTGCTCGAGATACCACTTCTGAGCACTTGATGTTGAAGCTTTCTTTGCAACAATATTCGTCCCATTCACTGTCTTGTTACTAACCAGATGAAGCACTGTCCCAAGTGCATTTGTAAACGTCACCGTACCATTCGAGTTCTCTGTTATTCTCCACCGCTGACCATTCTGCGCAGACCAATAACTTTGGATGACATTTGCTCCGTCCGTGTTTACATTCCCCTTTACAGTCAGTGCCAGACCAGAATTCATATTAACAATACGATAATAACCACCTCCACTGTATATGACCTTGTATTTCTTGACGTTCGAATTGCTGTAGGTATAAAGATTTACATTTTCTCCATCATTCTTTGATGATTCTGCTATGTTGAGAGCAAATGTCTTATTAGCAGAAGCCTTTATAGCATATATTCCATCAAATACGGCATCAACCTCAGATGTCTCAGCAAGATAGAACCTCTGCAAACCATCGCTCTTCGTCTCAGCCATGGACAGTGTGGTACCCTTGATTGCAGATGCATCAGACATGGCGATCGAATAACCAGTTGCAGCGTTTATAATTGCAAATGAATTATCTGATTTCTTCGACAATTTCCAGTTCTGAGCTGTTTTTGTCGACTGATCATACAGGACAAGTCCGGCTCCAGTGCTAAGACTGTTCTGATGTACCGCCAGTGCCAATTCACATTTCGAATTGATGAACTTCCATGTACCATCTTTATTTTGCACGGCTTTGAACTTCATGGCCTCCGAATTGCTCCGATTCGTAATATAGACTTTCGTATTGTTGACCATCCTTCCAGAAAATGAACAGACAGCTGTCTTGGAATTATTCTTCGGAATCAGTTGATAAGTTTTACCTGATACAAGAGCGGAAACACAATCCACGATTTCAAAGGTTTTAATTCTGATTCCCGTATACTCTCCCTTACCAGTTATAGTAATCGTTGCAATCCCCGGGTTCTTATTGTCCATATATTTTACGGTGTAGTCTTTGTCTTTCATCAACGTGATGCCATCTAGTTTGACGGTAACCGTTGGTACGTATGCTTTACCAGAGTAGCCATAGGATAGGCTAACGCCAGATACAGAAGCTTTTTCTATGCTCTTTTTCGTAGCGAGCTTTATTTCGTAGCTTGCATAAAGTACTCCCTCATATTCACCAATTAGCGTTATTTTTATCTTATGAGTTCCGACACTTACCCTATCTTCTGGAAACTCAACAATGTAATCCTTCGGTTCTCGCAACAGAATACCATCAACTTTGACAGTAACTTTCGGCTTCTGTTCTAGACCATTATAAGTAAAAATCGATTGAGACAACGTTACAGTCGGGGTATCCGATTTTTTCTCATATATTATAAATCTTGCATTTGAACCGCCATCATTATCATCCATAGATGAAAAATACAGTTTCCCACGTGTGTCATCTGTTATTTCTCCGAAACTAAACTCAGTATCCATATAAACAAAATCTGCAAAATCCTTGTTTGGAATGATAGTAACACTATTCTGTTCCGCAGGAATATCATACATTACATAATCCGATCCATCCATATATGAATAAGTATATCCCTGAACGGTAATGGCATCTTCAGCAGCATACAAAACATGTGTTGAGTCAAAATCAAGAACCGATTCAAAATAAATCCTACAGTCACGCAAAGCTATACAATCTATTCCGCCAGAGTACGTTTGCACTGGTGCTTGCAACACACTTCCATATGAATTTTGATAAAAATATGTTTCCTGATTTGGGAAATTATTGTCATAAGCGTAAATTCTATCCTCCCCATTAACATTTTTATAGTACAAGAAGTTCACAGCGTGTCCTCTCACTGACCCATCAGAAATTTTGCGAATTCCAATTTGAAGTAGGCCCAGATAGTCATAATCATGGTTTTTTACATAGTTTACAACGTCTAACCAATCCGAAGATATGTCGAACTTTCTACTTAAATACCCCTTTCCACCTGCAACTATAGCAGCGTTGCTATACTTATCCTGTGCTTTTTGATAACGGCAGATTGGTTTCTTAACTTCTGGTGTTAAGCTAAAGCTATATAACGAAGTGCTTGCATTTCCTCCAATTTTTCCAATATCCAGAAGGTTATTTTTGTAACCCGAACTTGTCATCGACATGCCGAAACAATGACCTGGGGAGTCTATATCACTATAATTGTAAAATGAGTAAGTCTCGTCCCCGATATTGTAAGGGTTAAACCAATGAGCATAAAGGGTTATGTCCCCACTAACGGTTGTCGTACTATCAATCCGTTTTCCGCCTGTAGCAGAAGTAAACCAACCTATAAAATTGTATCCGCTGCGTATAGGAGTTTGTAACTCTCCTGCCTTTGGATTTTTCCACTGCGCATAGAGTGTGACATCGGAATCTATAGCGTAATTGCTTCCAGAGGCGTAAGATGGTCGAGTAGGCAAGGGAGATTGCTCTCCCCTGCCCCTCACAGATCCGGACGTGC
>JAUMWM010000006.1:6855-35431 GCA_030529705.1 Lachnospiraceae bacterium | reverse complement strand
GGACGGTCCTTTTGGGGCGTTTTTTTTTTTTCCCAAAAGGACCGTCCCCATGGGCCGAAATTTTTTGACCCAAAAGGACCGTCCCCGCGGGCCGACATCTCATGTCACCTTAAACGGACATCTCAGGACCTCCCGAACTGCCGCCTCGTAGTCCCGCACGTTCTTCGTTTTTTTAAGCCTCTTTAGCGGCCTGTCCGCTTCCGCAAACAAATCCCCCATATAATGCCAGAGTTCCTTCATCTTGCTGATGACATGGGTATCGCCCGACAACTCCCGACGGTAGCCGGCTAGCACCTCGTCATGAAAATGCAACAGTTCCTCCGCATTTATCCCGGGCTTCCCCGAAAAGCATCTCCCATGCTCATAATTCCGTGTCTGACAAGGCAAGCCCCTCGCTATCCCGAGCTGCCCCGAAGAGCATCTTCCATGCTCCCTGTGACCTGCAAACTCCTCCTCGCCTAACCCGAAACGCCCCCTTATCTCCCGCGCAAGCGCCGGATTTCGCACAAGCCCCCGCCCAATCATGACACCGCTGAACATGGGATTTCCCCCGAAGCGTTCCGTTACAGCCTCATAATCCCCTTTCGTATAGATATTCCCGTTATAACAGGCCGGTATATGGCTCCGCTTAAGAATTTCCTCGAACACGTCCGGGTGCGCCAGTCCGTTATAGTATTCCCGAAGCGTCCTGGCGTGGACGATCAGCTCGCTGATCGGATAACGGTTATAGATGGCAAATATCCTCTCCCACTCATTTGCCTCGTCCACCCCTATTCTGGTTTTGACGGAGATGTGAATCCTTTCTCCATAAGAAACCTTCTCCGAACCACCTACAGCAGGCCGGGATGCCGATATGCCCATTCTTCCCATCCCCTCGAACACGGTATCAAAAAAGCGGTCCAGTCCGTCCAAATCGCCCAAAAAGGCGGCGCCCCTCCCGCGGGACGTGACCGTGGGAGACGGGCATCCCAGATTCAGATTGACCTCCCGATAGCCCATCTTGATCAATTCCTCCAGCGCCCACAGGAAATCATCGGCACTCTTTGTAAGGACCTGGGGAACAGCGCAAAGTCCTGCATTATTTGCCGGACTGACATCCTTCTTCTCCTTGTTTTTCATTGTGTGCGTGGCATGTGCCGCAAGAAAGGGAAGATAGTATTTGTCAATACCACCAAAATGCTTCCTATGGGCACTTCGATAAATATGACCGGTAATCCCCTCCATAGGAGCAAAATACAGGTTGCCCTTCTCCGATATTGCACTGCCCGGCCTAACGTCCTTATCCATAGCCGCTCCCCCCCCCTTATCCGTCGCAGTTCTGTCCTTTCTATGGGTACCATTTTAAATCTTATCATGTGGTTCGAGTATTGACAAGAAGTGTCAACTGGTGTTAACGGGGACGGTCCCATAATATGACAAGGGCGATATCGCCAATGTGAACAGTAGCATTCCTTCGTCAATGCTCGAGACAACTGTCTCATAGTATCTTTGCCATATCATCTATCTTGTGTTTTAGCAATCAAATCTTGTTGAAAGACATTTGCGAACGAACAGATGGCTTGGTTTTCAAGTCATTGGGGCAGTTTTGAAGAGTTTGACAGATTCGCCTATGGGCATTTATAATATTTCTCAGAACTTCGACATTACTAAATCGAGTCAAATAAAGGGAGATTACAAATGGCTACCGCAAAAGCAAAAAGAATGACCTTGCCGCAGATTCGCAAAGTATCTAAAAATCTCAGAACTGAGGACTTGGCCGCCCTTCTGGAAGGCATATATAAATCCTGCCCGGATGCTGCTGACTACCTGAATCTCCGTCTTGCCGGAGAGTCTTTTAAATCCGCCTTCTTTGCCGAGACGCAGGATTTGCTCCACAATTGTTTTTTCACGAAAAAGGGAAAGGCAAAACTCTACCTTCCGGAAGCCAAAGACATCATAGACCGATATGAGAGGATATGCCCGGATCCGGACAGTATCCTTGATTTGAAACTCCACTATGTTGAATACGGAATGGAGATCATCGAGTACTACACCAACATACCGGACAGTCTCTATCGCGGTGTTGAGCAGATGTTCCAAACGATAGCCAAGGATATAAGCGGTCTTGAAGATGCGGACGTTGCCAGGTCTCTCAGGGAGAAATTCGATGACCGCCTAGCATCTGCCGGAAAAGAGAGAGGTTATGGAGATCCCAGTTTCCACAAATGCATGCACGCAACATACTTGGGAATATACTGGCCGGACAAGCGCAGACAAGCAGAGAATGATGCGGCAAATCCAAAGGGACAAAGAGCGATACAAGCCCTAGCTGATTCACCAGCAGGAGATGTGGGGGCGGCGCAGTCGGAACCTGCGGCCATCACGTACTCAGGGGGTGTCCTATCGAAAGAAGACTCAGACCTGTTTTTCGAGCTTTTCTACCCGCTTATCAATTATGCAAATGAAAAGCTGCATGTTAATGATCTCACAAATATTGAGCGGAATAACATCCCCGATACCAAAGGCTTAATAGATATCGCAAATGCCTTATGGAAGAATCCATCCGTGATAGATGACTATCTTAAAGAGTCAGGGAGTGGCCTTTCACCCGAACGCCAGGCAATTGTCCGCGGCTTCAAGAGGGCAGTCAGCGAGAAGTTTATACTGGAGCGGAACCTGAAAAACGGAGGCATCCTGATTTCTATGGATGGCAACGATGTTTACCAGGTGCGGTGCCTTACTACCAGTTTTGAGGAAATGTTCTTTTATCATCCCCTCCCGCTTATGTTGTCCGCCACCCTCCTCCCTTTCCGGGGAATCATCATCACTGACGGCCTGTTCAATGTATCCAATATCATCATGGGGGGAGGCATAAAAAAAGAATATAAGAACATCTACAGCCTTGCAAAAAGGAGAAACCAGATTATCACGGCTCTCTGAACCAATGTTACTTATCTAAGAATGGCTGTTTTTCGCCGTTCTTTCCTGTCGCACCGGGGAGAGCAGCGAGTCAAATTGGCTGTTCACGCTTCCACACTATAATCGTCCGTACCCATAGTATATCGGGCGTCATCCTGAGCGTAGCGAAGGATCTTTTACATAAAGCCGCTGTAGATGATAAAAGACCTTGTCTTGCGCTCAGGAAGACAAGGGCACTATCGGATGTGTGAACAGTAACAGGCGAGAACCCCTGCCTCGCCTGCACAGAGTGAAGCACAGGTGGGAACATGAGCGCAAGAGCGGATTAGTGCCTTACTGCGGACAGCCGTGGCCGCTCCTCCCAGGCATCTTTATTCTACATTGATTTACCGCTGTGACATCTTCCGGCATTTCTATTGTTTCCGGGACGTTCCAGTCGGCATCCGGTGCGGCTGCTTCAGTCTGTGCTTGCTCCTGTACCTCTGTTTTTTCTTCCGCTCCCGCACACGCCGCCAATGACCATACCATCATAAATGGCAAGAACCGCCGCTGCTATTTTCTTCATATTGCCTCCTGCACATCCGTGAATTGCCTGTTCCGGTTTTATTCTTGTGTCTGTCATCAGGCAGCTTCGTCCATTTCCTCCTGAACATATCGGTAAATATACTCTTCCGCCATCTCATTAATCCGCCCCGTCTTTTTTTCTTCTTCCAGAAATTCATTCACATAATCCAGCAGGTCTTCCGATCCTTTCGGCATCAGCACACCAAGCTGACCATGTGTGAACGGCTCGTAAATCAGAGGTGCGGCAAGCCTCTCGTCCTGCCCCACATAGTAACCCGCTTCCATGACCTCCGTGATCATAACATCCGCTTCCCCGGAAGCAACAAGCCCCGGAATCTCCTGGTTGACATCATGTATAATCAGCGTGGCATCCGGAAGGTTCTCACGGGCGAACTTCTCGTTCAGTCCGCCGGGATTCTCCATCACACGGACTTCCGGCTTATTGATAGCTTCCAGCGACGTGTATTTGTCCGCGTCCTCGGCGCGGCACAGAACCGTCTTTCCGTTTTCCAGGTAGCCATCTGACATCAGCGCCTGTTCCTTCCGCGCATCAGTGACGGTAATGCCGCAGATGGCCAGGTCAAACTTCCCGTCAAGCGTGTCTTCCATCAGGGTAGGCCAGGATGTTTCCACATACTCTATCTTCACGCCCAGAGATGCAGCCAAGTCCTCGGCAAGCCTCGCATCAAACCCCACATAAGTGTTCGTCTCCGGATCCAGATAGGACATCGGCTGATAATCTCCTGCAGTCCCTACTTTCAACACATTGCTTTTGCGGATGGCATCCAGCACATTGCTTCCTTCGTCCGCTGCCTGTGCGCTGCCAAGGAATCTGATCAGCCTGTCCTGGAAATCGTGATGATACGGTTTTTCAATATAGGCGACATGGGACGCCCCTTCGATCACTTCCAGCGCGGAGCCATCAGGCAGGTCGTCAAGGACTGCATTCACACGGTCAAAATCCAGATAGGGATCCTTATCCCCACATATAACAAGCGTGGGAACCGTAATCTTTTTCAGATCAATCAGAGACTTTGCCTGGTCTACACAAATATCCCGTCTGCCGCCGTTGGGACTTGACTCTTTGTCATAATGCCAGGAGCTTGAGCAAAGCATTTCTATGACAACAGGATCCGCAATCGAATAATCGAACGTCCCGTCTTCATTCTTCTGGAAATCATCCGCCGCATGCTCCCACGTGTTATGATGGAACGGTTCTGTCACATCGACTTCACCGAGGCCGCTTAAAATCGGCGCGTAAAGCACCAGCCTGTTTATATGCTCCGGGTGGTTGGCCACAAACCGGCTGGCAGTCACGGCACCCCAACTCCAGCCCAGCAGATCAATTTTATCCTGACCGGATACTTCGCAGATCTTATCCACAGCGGCATGGATGTCCTCCGCCGCATAATCCGAATCCGGAAGGAAACCATCCTCTACTTCCTCTGACTGACCGAATCCCGCGATGTCCAGCCGCCACACGGCATAGCCTTCCCGTGCGAGAAACCGTACAAGGCTGTAATCCTCATAGTCGATATCGAACTCGTGGGAGGAATACGTGACGCCATGGATCAGGAGGACATTTCTATCCGGATTCGTCCCCATGACCGACAAGCAGTCCAGATGCAGATCAATGCCGTTTCTTTCCAAAGGGTATTCTGTATAGCTGTATGAAACAGACTGCTCCATCGTGCTGATTTGCTTTTGTGTTTCTTCCGCTCCAGCACACGCCGCTAACGACAATACCATCATGACGGCAAGAACCGCCGCTGTAATTTTCTTCATATTCGTTCCTCAGCTTTCTTCATGATTCCTTCCACATCCGCGCCAGCAATATCCAGGCCCACGGCCTTGAATATCTTTTGCCTGTACCTGACTTCCTCTCATAGAAGCGTTTATTTCTTCTGAAATATATACAACTCTAACTTCTTAAAAAATATAACCTCGCAAAGAGACGAAGTATGTTGCCCCAAAAGGCAACATCAAGCTTTTTCCACCCCGCCTCATTCCTCCTCAAAAATATCCGACAATACCTTCTCCATGTCTTTTATCAAATCCACCACCAAAGCGTTTCCCATCATAAACCGCCTCTTTTTCCCCGGCATTTGCACAACCTCTCCGTCAACCAGGCAATATTTCGTATGATTCGTTGGAAAGCCCTGTATCCGCTCCGTCTCTTCAGGCGTGAGCAACCTGATACGCCCCGTTTGCTTATCCCTGACAATATGCGTCGTCCTGCTGAAATTCCCCTCGGACGTAAGCATCGTACGCGCCGGCTTGTCAGACTCATCTATCATGGGCACGGGGCCCTCCGAGTAGACGTACTCGTGTCCGTTCGAAGCCTTGCGATAATACTTTTTCGCCCCCTTAATATATTGCCAGGTATGCCGCGCCTCGCTCGAGAGCCGCCCTCCGGTCTCATCGCTGTGGGTAGCTTCCGGAACTGTATAATATAACCTGTCTTCCGGAATAAAGTACTCCTCAGCGACATCACCTTCATCCATTAAGCCTCCGAGCGTCCTGCGTTCTCCGTCATACTTCGGGCTTGTCTTGACCGTGTAAGCAACCCCGTCCATCATCACTCCCGCATTCTCAAAACAAAAAACAAAATGTTCTGACAAATCCCCCAGTCCATAGGGCAACTCTTTTGCAACGATTCTCTTATCATCAAACGTCTCTATGGGAAACGCTTTTGCAAAAAACCCCTCGCTTGAAATAATATCAGAGGCACTAAAGCAGTCCTTATCCTTTCCTGCCATCCTGACTGCATATTTCGTGTCATTTTTATATGCGAATATAAACACCCGCCGCCTTCTCTGCTGATACCCATAATCTGCGGCGTTAATTACCCGCCATTCCACCGTATACCCTTCATCCCGAAAACATGCCAGTATAATCCCAAAGTCCCTGCCTCGCTGCTTTGCCGGGGACTTCAACAGCCTGTCAACATTTTCGAGCAGGACAAATGGCGGCTGCTTGGCCTCCAGCGTCTCCCGAATGGACCACCAGAGGATGCCCTTCTTGCCTTCCAGCCCTTTTGATGTTGATAACGTCGAGGCCACGGAATAATCCTGGCAGGGGAAGCCTCCTACAAGCAAATTGAAGTCTGGTATTTTGCATTTGTCTACTTCTTCTATATCATAATTCGTCGTATCGTTGCCATCGATATCATAGCATGAACCGAAATGGTAGACATAGCAGGCATGGGCGTACTGCGTCTTTTTTTCGGCAGGTTCCCACTGGCTAAACCACACGGTCTCCCACTTTTCCTTCTTATTGTAATCATCCGCTGATGTAATATCATTGAGTCCGCATCGGAAACCGCCTACGCCCGCGAACAGTTCACACACAGTTTTTTCCATGAAAAGTCTCTCTCCTCAATATCCTCATCATAGAAAGCCTCTGCAACTAGAAGCTTTCATATATATCCGAACCTTACAGAAACTCTTTCTTCGAAAGGCATTCCGCTATATAGGACCCCTTCACCCAGATGTACTGCCTGTACATACGGATTCCATTCACTACTTCAGGCTTGACAGTTGAGTCTTTACTATCGCCCCGGACAAATACAACACCCTCCGATGACTTCGGGAAATTCGGGGCGGACCTTACCGTCCCAGTCTTCGCATTTATCCTAGGCATTCCTGAGTCCTTGTCAATATCAATCACATCTTCCAGAGAATCTGTAAAAATCAAATCACGAATTTTCTCCCAAACCAAGCGCACATTTGTCTCAATAAACTCCTGGTCGAAGGACAACCGCTTAAATCCCCAGAACATGTTCTCCTTAAAGGCCGAATTTGGCTCAGGTTCTTTGAACACGATGCACAACATCTGGAGATCGGCAAAATATTCGTAAAACGAGGATTCCTCAAATGAAAGGCTGCGATCCATTATCTCGTCAAAATCAATGCGAAAGAGCTTCATATCTTCCGTCCGCAAACCCGCTTTTGTCAGCACGATAGTTTTTGCAGTCATTCCAATCTTGCTGAACAACTCAACCTTCTGCAATTTCTTCACATGACCGCCAAACATCCTTACAATAAGCTGTTCGCCTATGGACTTGCTATCAAGCCCCCCATCGACATGCAGCTTGTCCGCAAGTTCCTCCACCGTATCCATATAATACAGGCTAGTAAGTTCCCGGCATTTCCGTTCAAGGTCATCCGGGCTTGAATATTTGCCCGGCAACTGCTCCAATGACTGGCCAAAGTGTTTCTGCACGATGCTCGTCACCACGCTCCTTTTCAGCCTGAACCTTGGATAATTCGGCCATTTGGGCGCCGTATCTATATACAGGAGGCTGTCGCGCAGCTCATGGGAAATTCTGGGATACTCGTCTTTATAATTCTCATATTCTTCCTGCAAATGCCTTATGAAATCCCGCACCGTCGTCCAATCATTCTTTAGAATTTCCCGGTCGGCAGGATCAAATTCAAAGAACTCATATCCTTTGATCGGAAAATCAGCATATTCCGCCGCTGTCACCGTCTCAGACGAGGCATACAAATAGTAGACAAGTAGCATCCTCTCCAGCTTGTGCCAAAAATTAGAGGTCTCAAATGTCTCCAGCACAATCTTGTCCGGCGATACGGCCGTTATGGACATTGGCTCCTTGGCTTCATATCGATTCTTCTCCTTTTTTGAGTACCTGATTCCGGTGGTTTTCAATTCCGTTTTTTCACCATCGACAATCAGATCCGGCTGCTGCCTGTTATCAGCCGGATATCCCAATATCGATTGCTCGACGACATCGCCTGCGATGCCCGTCACTTTCGGATTTGACTTCGTCTTGTCAAATACATTCTGGACGTCTACCTCGCCAAGCGTCTTGTTCAAACACGCCTCCAGCCTTCGTATCAGTTCCGTGCGGCTGAACTCGCGCGCATTCAGTTCAAATTTCATGCTCTCCCCCTCATTACTTTCAAAAAACAGCTTTGCGCCCTTCCTTGCTCATTTTATCAAAAACAGATCCGTTTCCTTCATAATCCCATACAGATCCTTCAAATCCGGAAAGCTGTCCTTGCTTTCCAGAGAATGGTCAGCATACGTAACTTCGCTTAAACAGCCTACCATTGATAAGAAGAGCCAAAATGTTTCAATCCTCATTATATATAGAAAAAGGCTCTCACACAAGTGAAAGCCTTTACTTATCCCAGGGTCTGCGACAGGCCCTTTTTGAACGAGAAATAGACTCGCTGCTCTCCCCGGTGCGACAGGAAAGAATGTCAAAAACCGACATTTTTAGATAAGCAACGCGTCAACGAGTGTCAACAGGGACAGTCCCATAATCCTCGTTGAAAAGAATAGACGTTTGATGTAATATAATAGCGGGAAGGCAAAATACAAAGGAATCTTACACCCATGAAAAGCATCTCTCTGAGAACCGAAAACCTGACAGCCGGCTACGGCCGCTCCCCCATTCTCACAAATGTCACCCTCACGGTCAATCCCGGACAAATCCTTACCCTCATAGGCCCGAACGGAGCCGGCAAGTCCACCCTGCTCCGTACAATCTCCATGCAACTTGCGCCCATGGCCGGATCCGTCTACCTCGGAAAAGAATCCATCCATGAAATGTCGCCAAATGCCATCGCCAGAAGCATGTCCCTCCTCCTCACGGACCGCATCGATCCCGAACTCATGACCTGCCGGGACCTTGTTGAAACCGGAAGGTATCCCTACACCGGACGCCTCGGCATCCTGTCAGGAGAAGACCGCACCAAGGCGGACGAAGCGCTCGCTTTGGTACACGCCCAAGAAATCGCCGACCGTCCTTTTCGGGCAGTCAGCGACGGGCAAAGGCAGCGCATCCTCCTGGCCCGTGCCCTCTGCCAGGATCCCGGCGTACTCGTCCTGGATGAGCCGACTTCCTATCTGGACATCCGGCACAAACTCGAACTACTGGGACTGCTCCGAAAACTGGTTCGGGAAAAGAACATCTCCGTCATCATGTCGCTGCACGAAATCGACCTTGCCCAGAAAATCTCAGATTTCATCCTCTGCCTTAAAGACGGAAAGATAGACAAATGCGGGACGCCTGAGGAAATCTTCCATGATGATTACATAAAAAACCTGTTCGGGATTGAACAGGGTTGCTATCTCACGTCCTGCGGTTCTCCGGAACTCCCAAAGAACCCCGGAAAACCGGAAATATTTGTCATCGGCGGTGGCGGCAGCGCCATTTCTACTTACCGAAAGCTGCATCGGCAGGGAATTGCATTTGCCGCAGGCATACTCCACGAAAACGACCTGGAATACCCAATCGCTTGCGCGCTGGCAAACGAAGTAGTGGCGGAAAAGGCTTTCGAACCGATATCCGACGCGTCATTTCATCGCGCCCGCGCTCTTGCGGCATCCTGCAAAGAGGTCATCTGCTGCCTAAAAGAGTTCGGTACTCTGAACGCCAGAAACAAAGAGCTGCTTTAAATGGTAAAAGATCCCTCGCCTGTGCTCAGGACGACAAGGTCTTAATGACAGAAATGGCAGTGATGTGAAACTGCGTCAACTGACTTGTTGACAAAAAAGCATCAAGTGCTAAAATGAAAAAGCTTTCTGAACATATGGGACGCTCGATGTACGTTCGTTTTATAAAAAAGAGGAAATCATGGCGCAACTGACATGCAAAAACCTGACGCTCGGCTACGAGGGCGACATCCTCGTCCATGACCTGAGTTTTGAAGTGAATAAGGGCGATTACCTTTGCGTAGTCGGCGAGAACGGTTCCGGCAAATCCACCCTGATGAAAACGCTCCTGCGCCTGATGAACCCGATATCCGGCACGCTTACGACCGGCGACGGCGTGACTGCCAGGGAAATCGGCTATCTCCCTCAGCAGACGGACATACAGCGGGACTTCCCCGCCTCAGTCTGGGAAATCGTCCTCTCCGGATGCCAGGCAAGCGGAAAGTTCCACCCCTTCTATACAAAAGAGGAAAAACAGATGGCCCGGGAAAACATTGCCCGGATGGGCATTTCAGATTTCACAAACCGCTGTTTTCGGGAACTGTCCGGCGGCCAGCAGCAAAGAGTCCTTCTAGCCAGGGCCCTTTGCGCTACTAGGAAAATCCTTCTCCTCGACGAGCCTGTTTCCGGCCTGGATCCGAAAGTGACAAATGAAATGTATGCCCTCATCGAACGCCTGAACAAGGACGAAGGCATTACGATTATTATGGTCTCGCACGACGTGCAAGCGGCCGTCCGGTATGCAACGCACATCCTCCATATCGGCGACAAGATTTTCTTTGGAACCAAAGAGAAGTATCTTGAGAGCCAGGTTGGACAAATATTTGCTGCTGACCCTAAGACGAATGAAGTCGAGATACCAGATACCGAAAATAGCTGTATGCCTGTTGTTTCTATGTGCGAAGCCTGTGCAGATAAAATCGAAATGCCAAACGCCGAAAATAGCTGTAACGAAAAAGAGGATACTACATGATAGAAACACTGGTCTACTATTTCAGCTTTCCATTTGTCCGCTATGCAATGATCGTCGGCGTCCTGATTGCCCTTTGCTCCTCCCTTTTGGGCGTGACGCTTGTGCTAAAGCGTTTCTCGTTCATCGGGGATGGGTTGTCCCACGTAGCATTCGGAGCAATCGCCATCGCCTCGGTCCTGAATCTTACAAATGAGATGCTCTTCGTCCTCCCGGCCACCGTCGTCTGCGCCGTCCTTCTTCTTCGGACCGGTCAAAACACAAAGATTAAAGGCGATGCGGCGATAGCCATGATATCCGTCGGGGCTCTGGCTTGCGGCTATTTGCTCATGAACATTTTTAACACCTCCTCGAATCTCTCGGGAGATGTCTGCAGCACCCTGTTCGGATCGACGAGGGTCCTCACGCTATCGGTTTCCGAGGTATGGCTTTGCGTAATCCTTTCGATTGCGGTCGTGGTGACATTTGTCATTTTTTATAACAAAATATTCGCCGTGACTTTCGATGAGGATTTCGCCAAGGCAGTCGGAACGAACGTTAATGGATACAATCTCCTGATTGCCGTGACGATTGCGATCATCATCGTGCTGGCCATGAACCTGGTCGGATCCCTGCTGATTTCCGCCCTGGTCATTTTCCCGGCGCTTTCAGCTATGCGAGTATTCCGCAGTTTCCTGTCGGTTACGATCTGTTCTGCCGTTCTCTCGGTAATCTGTGCGGTACTGGGCATCCTGATTTCCATATTGGCGGGAACCCCCGTCGGTTCAACAATCGTGTTAATCGACATACTGGCTTTCTTTGCGGCTTTTGTGGTTGGACATATTAAAAAAAGCTGACAACGTTCTCTGACGTTGCCAGCTTTTTTCCTTGTTAACAAATGGCGCCTTCGGATTCTTCAAACAGGCTCATATATCCCGTCTACAACATCTCCGTCTTCCTCATACTCCCACTCATCTTCGTCATCCAGATCGTCCATATCATCTCCGGCAAATTCATAGTATCCAGCCTCGGAATCATCATCCGGATCATCATAGTCCCAATCCTCGTCCCCATCAATATCTTCCGTTTCATCGTAATCCGGTTCTGCATCATCGATGGCATCATCCGCTTCACCGTAATCCGATTCTGCATCCTCGGTGGCATCATCCGCTTCATCGTAATCCGATTCTGCATCCTCGGTGGCATCATCGTGGAGTTCTTCTGATTTATGCGTTATTCTCTCATAATCAATCTTCCAGTCTTCCTCCTGATAACCATCCTCTTCCTCGTCATCTTCCACCGATGTTAATTCCTCAGCATCTTCATCATCGTCGAACCCCCGGATGACTATGCCTTGATCCGATAACGCTCCTGCACCGGGGATAATGATGTCAGAGTCGTCATCATCAGCGAAATCGAGGTCCGAATCCTCGTACTCCCGATCTTCATCTTCTTGTAAATCATCTCCTTCTTCCATATCTCCGACTGCCTCTTCAGCTTCTCCCGAATCATCCCCCACACTATCTACAGTGGCTTCTTCAGACAATTCTTCAAATACGTTAGCTTCTCCTTTCACCTCGCCTTCAAAGTCAGAGTCCTCATCGTCCATCTCGTCTTCAAAATCAGAGTCCTCACCGTCCACCTTGTCTTCGAAATCGGAGTCCACATCTTCTATCTCATCTTCATGCTCTCCTGCAGAATGAGTGTCTTCTTCCGAATCTCCGAGTCCGCGCTCCGAAAGGAATTTCTCCAATTCAACCAGTTCCGGTTCGTCCTCCCTCTCTTTTTCCTTTATAGCTTTTTCCTTATTTCCTTTTCCCTCTCTTCCCGGTATCCTGATTTTTGACCTATCCGATTGTTCAGATGAACCCCCGCGAAGACTCTCGATGGCAGAGCGCAGCAAGTCGGCGAAGTTGGTTATGAAGGAAGGTTCTTCAGATTCATCCTCATCTTCATAATCAAATTCGTCCTCGTCTTCAAATTCATCCTCATACTCATCGTCTTCTTCGTCCGAGGTCTCAGCAACATCAACTGATTTATCATCTTTCCCACCGGTCTCTTTTGATTCGCTATGGCTATCAGCCCCCCGAACCACTTCTTTCACCACATTCGGCTCTTCCATCCAATCTTCGTCATCGCCCGATATTACCGCATCCAGAACCTGTTTCTTATCACTAGTAAATTCTTCTGCTTTCCGAGATACACCCGTATCATCATCCGATTCCTTAGACATCTCCGAATCCTGACCCCGGTTCTCATCCCCGTCATCATCAAGCTCTTCCGGCTCCTGATCCCAGTCATCATCGTCAGTTTCTTCCGATTCCTGAATTTCCTGGCCGTCAGTTTCCGTTATTTCATCCTTCGCATCTCCGTCCGACTCTGATTCCTCCTCGGAATCACCGTCTTCCGTCTCACGATTCACGGCATTCTCCTTCTCACGATCCGCAGCACTCTCCTTCTCAACCTCCTCCAGGCTTCTAAGAAGCGCCGCACTTATCGCATCTATCTCGAAATCCGGGACATCAATAAAGCCCTCAGCCTCTTCCTCATCATCTGCGGTCTCCTCTTTCACCCCTTCCGATTCCAAAGCATCCTCATCGTCTCTCGCTTCCTCTGATTCCGATTCAATCGCCTGCTCGGAATAAGAAGGCTTTTCCTCTTTCCGAGCGTCTCCGTCTTCATCGTCTCTTTCCTCTGATGCTGCGGAAATCGTATCCGAATCCTCTTTTCTGCCACCTACGCCGTGTATCGAGAAGTCGTCTTCATCGGAATCAATATCTTCATCCTCGCGTCTCTCCCTGAGGCGCGCCATCCAGCCGGGTTCCGTCCCTTCGGATTCATCAGACGAGTCAAAATCGTCATCCTCTTCGTCAAGCTCCTCTTCGTACTCCTCCTCTTCTTCCTCTTCCTCATCTTCATCCGGACCGATGCCGAGAATACGGCTCAAACTGCGTCCGAAACCAGTGGAGAAAAAGCCTCCCTGTTTCTTCTTTTTCGGGACTTCCTCCTCCTTTTCATCATCGTCTTCGTAAAAATCTTCAACGTCCAAGTCGTCCGAATCCATATCTTCAAATTCGTCCGCAAATGTCTCGTCCTCGAATACCTCTTTTTTCGTTACGCCTTTAAAGAACCCGGCCAACCCCTTCCGCGTCCCTTTCTTGCCCTCGGCTTTTCTTTCTTCCTCTTCGCGTTCCGCAAGAAGCGTGTCTCTCTCAAGGTCTTCCAGCGTGTAGGACTCTTTTTCTTCCTCCGGCTCCTCGATTTTTTCCTCGTTGCTTGTCTCAGGCGAGCTGCTGCGGGGCATGCTCTTCCTGTATTCTATCTCGTTATCGAAGATTCCTTTCTTAGCGGTTCTGGTTTCTTCGGACTCTTCCGGCGAGATACCTTCTGCTTCCGCCCTTTTTCTTTCCAGTTGTTCTTCAAATGAAAGGCCGCCGCCCGAGAATATCTTCCTGATTTCTGCGCCCAGGTTGCGATTTTGTGCCTCCAAACTCTCAGACAAGATATCATCTTTCACGGTCTGCCGATTTCGATACAGGGGCTCGCCCAGCGTCGTCCTGGTGCCTCCATACTTAGGCTTTTCAACCCTGCCTATGCGGGAGGGCGCATCCGCTGTCGTAGCTGTCTCAACGGATTTTTCAGCACTTCCTACCACATCCTCATTTGAAACGTTCTCGCTCCGTGCAGCCGCAGCCTCATCTGCAGCCTTCCCTTTCCATGCAATCGTTTCCTCTTCTCCAACTGTATCACCAGCAGCCACTTCATTCTCAGATGTTTTTCCATCAGAAGTTCCTTCTACAGAAACCTCCTCTTTCGTCACATCCTTATCCTGTATTCCCTCTACGGCCGGCGCGTCTTCCGGAAGGTCCTCGGTTAAATTCTCTCCCTCATGGGTTTCCTCTACAGATTCTTCCTCCACGGAAAGCTCCTCGGCTATCGTCTCTTCCTTATTGCCTTCCACCACGAATTCTTCGTTCACAGGAGCATCCGCGCTTACAGGCTCTTCCTCTCGGATTTCCTCTACAGGTTTCACCTCAGCAGAGGCTTCCCCGCCTGCCGACTCTCCCTTATAGTTTTCCTCTACGAATCCTCCCTTAACAAAATATTCCTTGCTTAAGGCTTCTTTCTCATAGACACCCTCCGCGGACTCTTCCCCGCCGGAAGCTTCCCCTACTGCTATCTCTTCCCCATAGATTCCTCCTGCGGATTCCGCCTTTGCGGAAACTTCCTCGGTAACAGTCTCTTCCTCATAGATTTCTCCTGCGGATTCCGCATCTGCGTAAACTTCCTCGTTAACAGTCTCTTCCCCATAGGTTCCTTCTGCGGATTCTACCTTATTGGAAACTTTCCAGGCGACAGGCTCGCCCTCAATGTCATCCTCTTTAGACTCTTCCTCCGTGGAAACCTCCCCTGCGGCAGTCTCTTCCTCATGGTCATCCCCTTCAGTCCCTTCCTCTGAGGACACTTCCCCGATGGCAGTCCCTTCCTCCATGGACACTTCCAGAGCTACATTCTCTTCCTCATTGGCTTCCCCCTCGGACTCTTCCTCCACGGAAACGCCCCCATCTGCAGACTCTTCCCCATGGTCTTCCTCTGTAGACATACTTAAAGCCCTCGCCACTTTCTGGAAAAGTTCGTCTTCCTCCGTTCCAGATTCCGCTTCCTTCACGCTCCCGCTTCCATCTATAAACTCGGACATCTCCTGATATTCGCGTTCCTCATCCAAAGCCGTCTTCTTTGGCGCATTCTCCTCCAACACGTTACGGATTTCCTGTCCAAGTTCTTCCCGCACAGCCCTCTCGGCCATGAATGCTGCTCTCCTTGGCGGCTCTTTCTTTACATTTGCCGCAGCTTTCTCCGCCTCCTCGGCCTCCTTCGCCGCATGCAGGGACGCATACCCTGCCTCCCACCGTTCCGCCCTGAACTTCGTGTCAAGGGTCTGGCGAGCGTCATAACCGATATTTGCAAATGACGAATTCAGATATTCATACGACATCGGCACAATTCGAAGCACGAATAAGGTCACCGGAAGATCCCGAAGGACTTTCGGAGTCACTCCCTTATGACCAAGGATTTGCCAATATCCATCGCTCCCCCTGACGACCTGTTCCGCAACGCCATACATCTGCAGGCCGGCCAGGGGCTGCGCGTCATCCGCATATTCATCAAATATCGCAGCCGAGACATTGCTGTTGTCTAGAATGTTGCTGAATTTCAGGCCTCCCTCGGAAATGATATAGAAAATCCCATCCAGGTACAGGTACTCCAAAGGAGTGCAGCGAATCCGGGCGCCCCCGCCCGTTGAGAGCGCAAGCGTGGTATGTCGGCAGATGAAGGCATCTATCTCCCGGCTCAACATGTCCTCCGGCATGACTGATACCGGCGCCCGCAGTTTTTTTGCGATCTGATATCCGATTTCGGATGTCGTCCTCTCATCTTTCAGGAACATGCCTGTTATGGATAAATCCCCGCCCACGGCAAATTCCATATCCACGACATATTTCGTAAATCCCGCATCGGAAAATCCCATTCCTACAAATGCGATCCGCTTTCCCAGCAGGCTCTCTCTCTTGCTCAACAAATACGATTTCGTCTTTCCCGCCGTGAGCGCCCCGTAAAAGTTAAAGATAAAACAGAACCCGTCATAAACGGAAATGTCCTCCGGCGAATCCCCTATCTCGGCGATTCTCACATTGCCGATGATGTAGCCGATTGCATTTGCAACCCGCTCCGCTGAACTCTGCCTTCCGTCATAAAGGATTAATGTGTTTGCCATAACTATGAATACCTCTTCTCATGTTTTGTTTTCGGGCCGCCAAGGGCGAAAAACTCCTCTATACAGTATAAACGAAATAGGCAAAAATGTAAGCATTAAATATGAAAAAAGCCCTAAGAAATAAGGTAAGAAATAAGGCAAGAAATAAGGTAGCCAGTTACTGTTCTGGATTTCTGCTCAGAAATCGCCTGCTTTGCGAGAAAAGAGGCGTCATCCTGAGCGTAGCGAAGGATCTTTACCAAAAACATACGCTTTACGTAAAAGATCCTTCGCTTACGCTCAGGATGACAAAGGAGAAACAGATTGCATGAACAAAAGAAACGATATCAATATAAAAAATGGCAGATGCGATTTCTCGCATCTGCCGTAAATGATTTACTTATTATTCTCCAGAAACTCTTCTATATCTCCGACCGTCTTGAACTCCATGATCTGCTCATCGGAAATATGGATTCCATACTGATCCTCGAAGTCTGATACAATCGTCAGCACGTCGAATGAATTGAGTTCAAGGTCGTCAATCAGATTTGACGTCTCGTTTATCTGTTCGATTGGAACATCTGTGTACTGGGCCAATTCCTCGATAATTTCTTGAAGCATAGGTTCCTCCTTAAAAATAATGATAGTCAATGTTAATAATATATTTTTATAGCAATCGGAAACGATGGTCAATAGGCTTGCAATAATTCCCGATAGTCAATGTTATAGTATATTTTTATAGCAATCCCTCTCAAAGGCCATTCGTATATAGATTGCCGATCATCTGGAATATTTCAGAATTTGCCTTCCAGATGGACGACATCTCCGTTACGTCGAGCGGCGCCTCTCCGGTTCCGACCATGACCTTGGCGGCCGGGATATGCTTCACATGCAGGAAATACTCGACCGCTCCGCCGCCGGAATTCTCGCCATGCAGAGGCGTCTTCGTCGCCACGTAGCCAGTCTTGGAAGCCAAAGCGGAGACAAGATCGTTCATTCCGATGTCTGCCAAACCGCTAACGCCCTGCTCGGCAGGACCTTCATAGCCGTAGCCATATTCAATCTTCTCGCCCGTCGTCCCATACCCGATGACCGCCACAGCGTCCACAGTCTCCGCAAGATTGACGATTGCCTGCGTCTCCAGCTCGCTGAGCGCTCTCTCGCCCTTATAGCCCGAGGCAGACGGCCCGTCCGTTCCGCTTACATACTCCTCCCAGCCGATATCAAAATTCTTGTCAAGATCGACGCCGGCGGCATTTGCACAATATGTCTTAGCGTAAATCTCTATCGAATCCGTCGTCCTCCCGGCAGCGACATCCGCATCATAAGCGGCCTGAACTAAAGCCCTCGCCTCATCGGTCCTCAAAGCATCGATTCCATACTGGGCAACGGCCGTGCCATCGGGATTCGCCATCGGAATCACATGTATGCACACATCCTCAAAAATGCTGTCGAGAGTATGGTTCTTGTAGGAAGCCCCATTCTTTCTTGCTTTGCAATAAGATTCCAGCTGGTTCATGGCAAGAACCGAATCGATGTAATCCGAACCCTCAAGCGTATAATATATGATGACATGCTTTGTGGCGTTCGCATTTCCGATGACGGCCTCATAGATGGCCCTCTCGTCCATGGTGTTTCCGAGGATTTCCATCGAGATATAGTCCCCGTACTGGACCGTCAGGAAATACAGCTCTTTCACCATCTGGTCATAAGAATACATGACGGATTTGGTGGAACATATCGATGCTCCGTTCGCAGGCATCTCGGTCAGATACTCGCTCAGATCCCTCGTGCTGATATCCGGAAGGCCGACCATGCCCGCCTCGGCCAGCATAGCGTTCCGCTCTTCCCTTTCAAGCTCCTCGGCTCTCGCCAGCGCCGCCTTTTTTTCTTCTTCAAATACAGCCTGGGCCTCCCTGCTCTCTTCAAGATAGCGGCTCTCTTCCGGGTCCATTACAGCCCCTCCTGCGACAGCATTCTGGTCCTCCTCTTTTTTATCCGCTGTCTGACCGGGTATTTCACTCTGATCCGTGGCCGCAGCATTCGCTGATGACCCGCCCGGCCGGTTGACGGACTGGCTCGACCAGAAATATGTCATTCCTGCGCCAACGCCCAGAAGAAGCAGGACAAGCAGAATGAATGCCGTGATAATCGTCCTGCCCTTTCCGCCTCCCTCGTCGTCATAGTCATCGTCATCGTCATCGTAGCCCCTGTCTTCGGGCGGTAAAAAAAGACTCATTTCAGACTCTTCGGAGGCTTTCAGATTCCTGGCAGTTTCCTCCAATTCCAATCGGTTCCGGGTTTCCAGAATTTCTTCGTCATTATGGATTTCTTTCCGGGATTCAGCCAGCACCCTTTTGCGATCCTCGGCCAGGGCAGCCTGCAAAGCTTCCGCCTTTCTTCTCTCTTCCTCTTCCGCCTCACGCTTGCGGGCAATTGCAGCCTGCCTTTCGGCCTCCGCCTGTGCCGCTCTTGCGGCTTTTACCCGCTCCGCTCTCGCAGCAGCGGCCCGTTGCTTTTCCATCTCGCGAACCTTCTCGCGTTCTGCTTCCTTTTTGAGCTCCTCCTCAGCTTCCCGGTCAATATCCGGAGACGATTCGGACTTATCAGGCTGCGGGAGAACCGGCGCTTGGGGAATAAAGTCTCTGCCTTTCGTTACACCGATTTCGGAAACCGGCGGTCCTCCCCGCCGCCTCCTGCTCCATCCCCCGGACCTGATTGACTCGCCCGAAACATTGGAGGCCGAATTGTGACGGTCTGCTGCCTTGCCCGCCACGGTTTCCAGCCGCCTTCCAGATCGCACAGAGGCAATCCTCTGCTTTTCAGCTTCCTGTTCGCGCGTCACGCGCTGGATTTCCGCCGCAAGAGCGGCTTCGAACTCTCCGAGCATAGGGTCTTCCGGTTCGATTTCCGTCTTCGGAGCGAGGCTGTCAGAATCCCTAATCAAGACGTCCTGCTCCATACCCGTCCCCCTCTTATTCAAAAGGGACAGACCGCCGTTATCGCTTCCTGTAAACATGTCATCGCTCCGACCAATGGGAAAACCATCTTCCACGTTTCCGGGAACTTCATCCTCAAAATCATCGAATGAAAACTCTTCAAAAAAGTTTTCTTCAAGGCCATCCGAAGATAATCCGTCGGCCTTTCCGTCTTCCTTGAATTTATCAGCCACGACTTCCTCCAATAAGTATCTGTAAGCTGCCCTTTTAACAGCTGTCCTTTTCAAAGACTTCGGTTTACTAGTATATCAAATCTAGGTATGTGTTGTAAATGTGTGATTTTAGTCATAGGAGCCATATTTGTTGCTGTCCACGCCACCCATATCGCATTTGTCATCCTGAGCGCAAGCGAAGGATCTTTTTTCATAAGACATCTGTTTTTGGTAAAAGATCCTTCGCTACGCTCAGGATGACGCTCATTTTATCAAACGCAAAGGCTGTTTCGGGGTGGAATATTAGGATACTTCCATGAATAGCAACTCATATTTCCGCCAGGAACATCCCATAATAGTCATCTGCTCCCTCGAGCATGGGAGAGTTCTCGCCGCCTCCGTTGGTACTGCGCTTCATGGCAGCATAGTCTTCCTCCCCTGCCGTGACAAGATCCATAGCCGAAATCGGATATCCCAGCTCGCTACATATCCTACAGAACTCATCAATCGGATGGGGCGCGTTCGCCGTGTTAAGAAGAGCCGACCTCACAGCAGGGTCCTCCTTCGCAATCCTTTTTAGGTTTTCAAGAGACTCATATATGCCCATAAGTCCTCCCCCTTCACGCATTCTTCATTCTCCATCAGCATGGCCGAAAAGATAGTCATGCCCCTAATTCCTTCCCTTCACGCGTTTTTCACACCAGCATGACCGGAAAGATAGTCCACCGTTATTCCCAGTCAATCCCATTCTCCTCGCACCATTGCCTTGCGACCTCGGAATAACAACTATTCCGAAATGCTTCCCATTCTTCCGCAAGGTCGAACGCCTTCACGGACTGGCGGAATAGCCGAGGGGCTGTATCCGGTTCCGCATCCAAGGCCCTGAACAAGGCGGATGCCGCAAGAGAGTCCTCCAGTTCTTCCACGAAATCAGCCATCATGGCAAATTCATCGACCTCGTACTCATTCGGGAGGCTGATATAGTCATCCGCATTTTTATCAACATCCTCCTGCATGGCCTTGTCCTTGCCGATTCCATAGATATTATCCATGAGGACCAGGACCTCTTCTGTCTTCTTGTGGTAAAAATACTGGAACTGGGCATTTGCAAATGCAATCCCGTCTATAACATCCTGCAGCTTTACTTTCATATCAAACCTTTCAACAACGCTTACGGAACCTTCCATAAACAGTGAATCAACTTGCCGGGCATTTTTCCGACTGCACTCGCCCCAAATGCTTACTTAGTTAAATCCCTTCCCCAGCAAGGGAATCCAGCGCAACCTGTTCCCAATGCACCTTTCCGCTGCCCTTCTTCGTAAGGATGTTGGTATGCGTAAAACCGCATTCCACCGCTTTCCGTACGGCAGCGTCAAAGCCCCCGTTTAACAGGGCGTGATGATGGGCATCGGAGTTAATCAGAATCTCCCCGCCGAACTTCCTGAGATTCCGAAGCAGGAACGTGTTCGGATAGAATTCCTTCTTCCTGCCCCGGTTCACCGCCCCGCAATTGATTTCAAAAGGAATTCCCTTCGATACAAGATACTCCATGGCTTCCAATGCGGGCATGTAGTAGCGAGGATTTGCCTCATCGATAGTATGCATGGAGTCATTAAACCTCGTAATCAAGTCAAAGTGCCCGACAAATGTACAATGAAGCCTGTCATAGACCCCCGCCTCCAATTCATAATAAGCCTTTGACATGGCATAATAGTCCCCGCCGAAAAACCTGCGGCATAATTCGGCCAGAATTTCCTCCGAATTATCCACGGACATGGGCGTTTCCGATTGGACATCCAGAAAATGCGTGGATCCAATCACATATTCCGCCCTGTCTGCGCAACCGGGATCGTAGAGATTGTCCAGTTCCACGCCGCACAGAATTTCAATCCTGTCCGCATATATATCTCTCAGGCGGCCAATCTCGGCATAGTAATCCTCTATCTGCATGTGGATATCCGGATCCATGTGGCCGGAAAAGCCGAGATGTTTAAAACCTATGTCCACAGCATGCCGAACCTGTTCTTCCGCAGTGCTCGTCCCATCGCAGAAGGTCGTGTGGGTGTGATAATTTGCAAGAAGGGGCATTTTCTTAACTACCGCCTTTCTTAGTACAGCATTTCATAAGTTCTGTTGCATTTCTTATGAAATGCTGCACTAGAATCCTGACATAAATGATTCCAGTGCAAAATGCATCTTTTCCTGTGCAAGGATTTTTGTTCCAGCTTGTGACACAACATCTGGGGGCGATGTGGTGCATCGTTCCCAGATGTTGTGGTGCAAGATGGGGCAAAAAGACTGCACAGGGAAAAATGCCCATTTTGCACTGGAATCATATATAATCTTTTCAACTTTGCTGGTCTTTTTTCCGACTGCGCTCGTCCCCAGTCAGGCCTCATCTCAGCCGTTTCTTTATAATATCAATACTTCCGTCATTGTTAAAATCGATCAGCATATAGGACTGCGTCCCCCACTCGGGCCGCCCTTTCAGCATCCCCGGATTCAGGAACATGATTCCGTCCACCATTCTCTCAAAGTACTGGTGCGTATGGCCGAACACAATCATGTCGCACTTCGCCTCCTTCGCATGGCTGCGTATCCTGGCGATGCGGGGCACGCCGTAGAGATGGCCGTGCGTAAGGAGGATGCGATGGCCGCACTCGTTTATGACAAGCTCGTCCGGCAATTCCCGGGAGTAATAATAATCACAGTTGCCCCGGACAATGTAGCAGGGCAGATGACCGGCGGCCCTTTTTAGCTCCTCCGTCTTCATCTCTATATCCCCGGCAACGAGAATTGCATCTATATCCGGCTCTCTCTCCAGAACCTTTATAAAATTTTCCAGAAATCCGTGTATGTCCGAGCACGCAAGGATTCTACGCATTTCATCTTCTCCTTTTTCAACCCACATGAAGCAGAATTCCCGCTTAAACGGAGATGTTCCTTCTCATGCTACAGCACGTGCTTCAGCGTCTCCAGCACGCTCCTCATATGATACTTGAGCAGGAAAGATGCGGTGTTATATTCAGGATACTGGTATTTCATATTATCCAGTATCGGGATGACGTATTTTTCCGTCTCATCAATATAATTTGCCATTTTTTCCCGCGAAAATGCCGTGGCCATGCCGGAGATATTATTGCAGCGGTCCAGGCATTTGACAATGGAAGCAATCTTGCTCCTTTTGATATTCTCGTAGTACTGCTCTTTGGACTCCTCTTTCGTAAGTCCTTCCTGTTTTTCAAATGAAAGCAGGAGGACCGCCTCCCTGGCCTCGCGGCTTACTGGAAGCTCCTCCGCCTGCACGCCGCAATCCTCCACCACGTCGTGCAGCAGGCAGGTTGCAATCACCGAGTCCTCCGCAACCCCGACTGCAAATGCATGGCATGCCATCAGTAGAGGGTGGTTTATATAGGGAACTTTGTCCGCGCCTTTCCTGTACTGGCCTTCGTGGCTTTTCTTCATGAACTCGAGCGCCGCCCTCGTCTGCTGGTAATTCAGCTCCCGGCTTTTGCGCTCAATGAACTTGTACATGTTGTCCTCGGAAAACATCCTGTCGTTAAGCTGCCATCTCTTATGGATAGGATCGTCCTCCAGCAGATAGCCGACATTCGTATTTAGCGCATGCGCAATGCCGGTAAGGCGGGTGGTCTCCGGAATCAGCCTCCCTTCTTCCCAGCCTAGAACAGTGTCGGGCGTTACATTCGTCCTTCTTGCAAATGCCTCCACGCTCATCTTAATCTGATGCCTGCGTTCCGAAATACGTTCTCCTATTCCCACTTTCAGCCTCCGGTCTTTGCTATGTTCGACATTGGGGACAGCCCGTACAGGGCAAATTGTATTGATAAAGAAGCGCATTGCGGGCGCGCTTTGAAAACTTAACGCAACCTGCGGATCGATAATGACTATCGCATCTCAGGCCCCGGCATGACAATGTCAAGGAACATGTCGTTTATTGTGTCGGGCTTGTAGTGGTCGTCAAGATAACGGTAAGCCACCTTGTCAAGAACGGCGAATTCTTTCTGCAGCCCCGGCCTACGTACCAGCTTTATCAGGCTGCGCCTGATGCCCTGCGTCATCGGATTCTGGAACAGGATCAGCGTGTGATACCTGTTTCCGATTTCACGGAACGCCCTGGACAGCTCTTCTCCGCTGAATGCCCCATACAGGCAGACTATGCGGAAGCCTGTCATGCAAGCCTCCCTCCGAAAGCTGGCAAAAGCAGCATCGTCCCTGGCGGGCTGGCTGTCCATCTGTTCAAGGACCACGTTATAGTTCTCGTATTTTCCTCTGATTCTGTCCAGCTCTTCCAAAGTATCGATTTGGAATCCAAGCGCCGTCAGCACGTCTTTCACGCCTTCTATCTTAAAAGCCCCGCCTTGTCCCGGCCATGTTGGAAGGTGCTTTGCCGACATGGGTTCCTTAGCATCCGCTGTCTGAAGGTAGTATTCTATATAATTCTCATCAAAATCAGCCAGGTAATCAAGGACTTCCGGTTCATCGGAACTTATAGAAGCCGCCGCTTCAGCCTCGTCCGCAACATTTATGGACGCCGCATTTTCAGCCTCGTCCGGCTCCGCCTGTTTATCTTGTTTCCCGAACTCCGCCGTTTCGACATCATCCGGCTTTGCCTGATTTGATGGCCAGTTCCAAAATGCTTTTACGTTTTCCGTTGAAACATCCGCATCCGACGGCAATTCTTCCATCTCATCCGACATGGAAAGCATATACACGGATTCCTCCGCATCCTCGGCAGTCACTTCCGAGACGGCATTTTCCCTGAACCCGGGCAATGCTTCCTCATCTCCCTGCACCACGTACTCGCGGCATGCCTCAAATCCTTCTGTCTCTTCGGAGATTGCCTCTCTATCCGATACCTCTGAGTCTAAATTCCTTGAATCTTTATCTTCTGAATCGACATCCTCTTCATCATTATTGTCTGCCGTCTCCGGTTCGACATATTGCCCATCGCTGCTAACCGTCGCAGCATACGAAATATCAGCTCTGGCTGCGTCATCCCCAGTCTCAGAAACTTCCCCATCGGCATCCTCTGCTTCCGGGACTTTCCAGTCATCATCTCCGCTCTCCGAGGTTTCCTCATCAACATCCTCTGCATTCAAAGTTTCTTCGTCAGCATACCCTGTATTCGAAACTTTCTCATCGGCATCCGATGCTTCCGAAGTCTCCCAGACAGCATCCCCGCTCTCCGGGGCTTCTTCATCGACATCCCCTGCTTCCGCAGTTTCCCAGACAGCATCCCCGGTCTCCGGAACTTCCGCATCTGCATCCTCTGCTTCCGCTGCTTCCATGCCAGCATCCCCTCTCTCCGGGACTTCCGCATCGGTATCTTCTGCTTCCGAAGTAATCTCCTCGTTAGCATCCTCGGTGGTCTCTGGCGCAAGCGCAGCTCCTACTTCCCTTTCCCGGCCTGCTGCTTCTTCGGTTGGTGCGACCTTTTTTTTGACTGGGATAACATCTTCTGCAACCCGCGCCGCCTCGGCCTCTTCCGCCTCCAGCCGGCCGTCAGAAAAAGAATCTGCATCCTCATCGGAGCTTTCTTCCGACAGATAAGACGGCGAGGCTACCGACTCCTCGATGCCTTCGTCGTAATCATCCAGATCATCCTCATAGGACTCCCCATTTTCCTCCGGGTCATAGATGTCCCTCGTGATGACGGCGCCGGCTATCAGTT
Source organism: Lachnospiraceae bacterium (assembly GCA_030529705.1). GTDB lineage: Bacteria > Bacillota > Clostridia > Lachnospirales > Lachnospiraceae > Chordicoccus. The sequence goes on along the minus strand of JAUMWM010000006.1, from coordinate 9,957 downwards.
CCGGTGCAAAATGCTTCTCCAGCTCCCTGACATAGCCAATCCTGACTCCCGCATTGTTCTCGGAAAGAGCGGCAAGGAAATCCATGTACGGCTTATACCTCTCCCGGCAGCGTTCCATAGTCATGTTGGCCGGACTTACGATCACAGTATTTTCCTGTGCCCTCTTTAGCGCATCCGCCTCACTGGGATTATCCGTCACAAGCCTTTTAAAAATAACCGCAGACTGGACGATATCTTCTTTGCAAAACAGCTCATGCTGCTTTTTCAGCCGGCGTTCCGCTTCGGCATAGGTATCGGGCAGATCCGCGCTGCCCACGACGGCCTTATAACCGGCACGGCATTTGTTCTGCCCCTCCCGCATATCCTGCACAAGTCGCAGGAGGTTATCCTGGAGTTCGGATGGAAGAAATCGTTCCTCGCTCACATATTCCTGGATGCGCAGGCACATTTCACCTAAAAGAGTATTATCGTATCTGAGCGTTCGAAGCGTGTCGTTAACGCATTGAAGCCTCTCCATCCTATCCATTGCTTTCTCTCCTTCTCATTAACGAATCATTTCTCAGCCAGGGCATCCATGTATCCCAGCACCCTGCTTCGTTGACTTCTTGATAACATATGGTATTTTTTGATTAAATAATGCTCGTCGGAATCACTTTCAATCATGATATGTTCCGGATTCTTGTCCGTGTTTACGTCAGCCTCCCCAAGCAGTTCATACGGCGATACCTCCAGGACATTGCATATAAGCATGATCTTTTCAGCGGAAGGATTTGTCTTCTTCCTCTTCCAGTCGCTGATTGCGCTCTGCGATATGTCCGTTTTGATTGAAAATTCCCGCTGAGTCATACCCCGTTCTTTTATTAACTCAAATATTCGCTCGCTGATAATCATAGTTCTCCCCTTCAAAAACCCCTGCAACAGCCCTTACACCCACTTTAGTACCCTTGTTCCTCCTTCAAAAACCCTGCGGCAACCTAACTTACTCCCCCTGCCGCACTTCATCACCATCAGCATCCTGCGCCATGACTTCCCCTTCGTCAATCTGCACGCTGGCGGTATATGCGCTCTGCGTCTGAGCCGCAATCTGGCTGGCATAGCGGGCGTCCGCCTGCCTGCGCCCAATCAGGAAACCGATGAGCAGGAAAATCAGGAAAACGATAATCCCTCCTCCTATCAGCAAAATCCTTCGATTCAGCGCCGCTCTCCTTGCTTCCTGTTCGCGCTTCTTGGCCTCCCGCCGCTTCCGCCTTTCAGCAGCCTCCCTTTCCTCCGGCGTCATCTTCCTTTTTTTCCTCGGCTTCGAGGAAGTGCCGCCCGGATAAGCCACGTCGGAAGACGGCCGCATCCTTTGCGGCCTTGCAGGCCGCCTTTTTCTCCGCGTGGGAGACGGACTTACATTTGAAGAATACCCTCCACCGGCCGGAGCGTAAGCGGTCCCTCCCGCTGCCTGGCCTCCGTTTCCGGCATCGTCCACGTATCTCGTGAACTGGTTTCCGTAAGAATCATACCCCATGTAATACTGGCGGCCATTATCATCATAACTCACATAGTATGGCTGCCCATTGTCATCATATCCCGCATAATACGGAATCCCCTTCTCATCGTACCCCGTATAATAAGGACGTCCGTTAGCATCCATGCCCTGATAAGGCTGGCCCGGATTTACGTTCTGATTTATATTCTGATCGCTCATTCTTTTTCCCGTTATCCCGCAAATATGATTCCATCAAATAGTTTCTGAATGTCCGTCCCATCGATCGTCTGAGGCCACCCCCCCGACGCATCGACGTCAACCCGAAAAATCCCGCCGTCCTTCGCCTTTAAGTCAACCGCGCTTTTCCCGTCCGTACGGAAAATCGTAAGCTCCGTCCCCTTGGCAATCTTCACGCCCTCTTCATCAATCTCATCCGTCTGCGCATCCACGGCATCCGCATAGAAGCCGTTTTGGACGGTCAATTCGATCTCCCGGTTCGGATACAGCCATTCGCTTAGCGCTTTCGGCATGCCGTCATCCCCCACGCTGTAGGGGCGGGCGGCGTCATACGTGCTCAGAAGGTCCATGCTTTCAGACAGGAAAAACTCATCCGGATTTCCCGGAAGCGTGACCATCGTCGCCTGCGTATCCGAATCGAATTCCTTCGGGAATCCGGCATTCTGAACCAGTCCAAGAAACACAGGGGTATCTTCGCTTATGTCGAAAACGGCAAGCTGCTGGTAGTCGTTGTCAAGAGAGCAGCTCACATATATATAATACCCCTCTTTTTCCGTTCGTACAAGAACAGGCTCGATGGCGTATGCATGAAATCTTCCGACGGCCCTCTTCCCGTTCATGCTGACCGTCACGGACGATTCGTCCTCGCCCAGCGAGACGGAAAGCAGGTCCGTTTCTCCGTCATCTAATTTGTCAAATGCATACGCGCCCTCTCCCACCGGCACGGCAAATGAGTCCGCCGCATCCGCATAGTCGCCCGTGAAGCTGTCCTCATTTCCTTCCCGAAGAACCTGCACGGCCAGGACGGACCCGTCTTCTTCATTTGCAAAATAGAAATTAAGCCCATCCCTCGAAACAGCCCATACGTAATCGCCGTCAGAATACCCGTCAACCATTTCTTCAAAGCCGGAAATCGGATCGTCCGGGTAGGTGGCGGCGTAAGCTTTTGCCAGCAAGCCGGGCAAGTCATCCGTATCGATGACGTCCGCCAGCTCAATCCCCTTGCCCGTCTGCGAATCGAAGTTGCTGCACACTAAGCTGGTTTCCGACTTCGTCCCCTGCTTCTCCTTAACCACGGTAAAAGTGCTGAATACGTCGCTGTCCGCACGGACCGGAAGCTCCTTCTGCTCTATGGACCACGTCCTCCCGCTCTTTCCGGCAGACGTTTTCGCCTTGCTTTTCAGATTTTCGAACTCTTTCGCCATCTGCTTCCGAAGGTCCGTTTCAGTTTTGTCAAGGGCTGATTTCAGTTTCGGATGCTTTGCAGCCGCGTCATCCGTAAGCTGGACCCAAGTATAGTCGATGGAGGCTTGCGTGTTGCCGGAACTCTTGTCGTAACTGCGATCCGTGCTCCGGACGAGCCTAACCCCGAACTGATCCGGCGCGGCCTG
>JAUMWM010000006.1:0-6755 GCA_030529705.1 Lachnospiraceae bacterium | reverse complement strand
CGATTTACTATCATCCCCACCGGACAGATTTTCATCCTTTGCATCCGCTCCGTCTCCGCCATCAGAAACGTCCTTTGAGCGATTGCTCTCATCCCCTCCAGACAGTCTACCATCATTTGCATCCACTCCGCTTCCTCCATCGGAAGCATCCTTCTTCCCACTACCTTCGTTTACGTCTGACAAGGAAGCGGAATCATTTGGCTGGCCGCCATTTGCCAGAGAACCGTCCTCCGTCTTTCCGGAAACAACGGCCTCCCCACCAGAAAGATCTCCCCCGGCATCTTTTTCTTCCTTTTTTACAAAGAGGGAGGAATTCGCATTTTCAAATGACACGTCCGGCATGGAACACCCCGAAAGCATGGCCGCCGCAAGAATTGCAGCCAGATATTTTTTCTTCATTCTGCCCCCTTCCTCGAAGCTTTCATTTGCTCGATCTTTTTTTCCAAAATGGGCGCAAGCCTTAATGAAAGGCCGGCGCTCAGAATCCCAACCAAGATTCCAACCAGGACGTCAGTCGGATTGTGCACGCCGACATACAATCTGGAAAAGCCCATGAAAACGGCCATAAGAATGATGACTCCACCCATAAACTTGCTATCCAAGTGACGGATCACTGATACGGCCACTGCGAATGCCATGGCGGTGTGTCCCGACGGAAATGAATTCGGATCACGCTCCATGAGCACCAGCGGAATCAGTCCCTCCACTGTCAGATAGGGTCTCGGCCTCATGAATATGTGTTTTAATGCAATAAAAAGAACGACTGTGATGATAAGACCGAGAGCGGCCATATAACCGATTCTTCTGGTGGAAGGTATGATAAGAAGTATGAGAACAATGGCGATGAAGACCAGGCCGTAATCCCCCAGCCTGGTGTAAAAGGTCATCAGTTTGTCCAGAAAGGGGTTTCTGAGATGATCCTGGATCCAAAGCAACATCTGTCCATCCAATGTGTTGATCATTTCCATCACTGATTCCTCTTTTCTTTATAATGGTCATCCACTAACTATGATATAATGGAGAGGGCATATTTTCAAATCTTTTTTGCGTAAATTTCGTCCCGCAGTGGTTCCGCGAGGGTTCGTCCCGCGGGGACGGTCCTTTTGGGAAAATTTCGTCCCGTGGGGACGGTCCTTTTGGGAAACTTTCTATCCCCTGCCCCATCACTTCTGGCAACTCAGGATTCATCACAAAAATTATCCAACTTGTCGGTCTTTTCCCCATCGGCGTTCAAAAAAAGCTTACATAGCTCGCTATGTAAGCTTTTATGTCAAAAACAAATTTGCCATCACTTAACTCTTCGGAACGAATCCTTCCATAAATAAAAATAACTGCTTCATGATGCCTTACCAAGTATGTCATGGATGTATGTCCTCAAACCAGCCTCCGTATCTATACCGTATTTCTGATTTATCAAAATATAATGCAGGAGCCCCATTGCAATCCACGGCAACGCCGCATTCATAAAACCGAAAGCGTTCCCCATTTTTATACCGTCCTTTTCACTTCCTCTGATTTGCCTTGTTAATCCTGGCAATCTTTTTGAATTTCTTTTCTTTTGCCGCCAGATAACTCTCGCCATCCTCGAAATAGGAGTTTTCCGCTCTGAGCTTTCGGTAAGACAGAAGCCTGGCCTCTGAAAGCTCGCCCCGCTCCACGGCCGCGCGAACGGCGCACCCCGGCTCTGTCTGATGGGTACAGTCCCTGAAACGGCATCCTTCGGCAAGAGCCTCTATGTCTGCAAATGCAGCAGAAAGCCCCTCTCCCGCATCCCACATGCCAAGTTCGCGCATGCCAGGCGTGTCAATCACCATCGCACCGCCGGGCAGAGCGATTATCTCCCGATGCGTGGTTGTGTGCCTGCCTTTGTCATCGTTCCGCAAACCATTCGTCTTCTGCCTGTCCTCACCCAACAAAGCGTTAATCAGCGTAGATTTTCCCACCCCCGAAGATCCGACAAATGCCAATGTATTTCCTCGTATTAAATAAGGCGCAATTGACTGACAGCCATCACTCTCCATTGCGGAAACCGTTATAATATCCACCCCAACTGCAACATTCTCCACCTGTGCGAGTTTTTCCGGCAGATTATAGCAGAGATCTGCTTTCGTCAACAGGACGACAGGCATCGCGCCGCTGTCCCAGGCCACAGAGAGATAACGTTCCAGCCGCCTTAAATTGAAATCGTTATTCAGCGCCATGCAGAGAAATACGGTATCGACATTTGCCGCAACGACCTGCTCCGTATTTCCGCTGCCCGCAGCCTTTCGAAGGAAAACACTTTTCCGCGGCAGCACGGTATGGATTACCGCCGTACTTGCGCCGTTAAGGTCTGCCATTACATAATCGCCTACAGCAGGATAATCAGAAATGGAATTTATGTCATGCTGGAATTTGCCTGATACCCGCGCCCGGTGCGTTCCCTCTGTACTGCTAATCTGGTACAGGCCTTTTTCCTGTAATATTACGAGGCAAATGCTAAGATTCGGATACTCTTTACAAAACGCCTCATAACGTTCCGGTATTTGTTCTAGTTTCAAATCATTCATAATCTTTATCATGCTCCACTTAAATTATTCCATTTATCGGCTCTTCTGTTTTCTCCGATTCCCAATCTCACTATTACCTGGCTTCCTAAACCTAATTCTGCTGTTATAAATCAAAAAGCCTTAGGATTGATTCATATATTAATGTCCCGATTTCTATCCCTATATACTGAAAAATTCGGGACATTAATTCTTGACCCAATCCTAAGTTGCCGATTCAAATACACCGAGCATGGTATCAGGCTTTATTCAGCTTATCCTGCAAAGCCCGAAATCCGTCCAATGCACTCTGCAGGTTCTCAATGATATCTTCTGCCAATACATCAGGTTCAGGCAAATTATCAAGATCCGCCAGATCCTTATCTTTCACCCAGAAAATGTCCAGGCTTGTCTTGTCTCTCTTCTTTATCTCATCGACTGTGAACTTTCTCCATCTTCCATCGGGATTGTCCTCTGACCAGGTCTGCTTCCGACCGTGACGGTTCTCAGGATTATAACATTTTACGAAGTCATCCAGATCGCTGTCCTTCATAGGATTCTTCTTCAGGGTAAAATGAACATTCGTTCGGAAATCATAAATCCATACATCCGAGGTCTTTGTATCCGGGCCTGTCGGTCTCTTGTCAAAGAAGATGACATTTGCCTTCACGCCCTGTTTGTAAAAGATACCCGTTGGAAGACGGAGAATCGTATGCAAATCCGTGTTCTGAAGAAGTTGCCGTCTGACCGTTTCTCCCGCACCGCCCTCAAAGAGAACATTATCGGGAACAACCACGGCAGCCTTCCCGGTTGCATTCAGGATCGTATAGATATGCTGAACAAAGTTCAATTGCTTGTTGGAACTAGTTGTCCAGAATTCCGAACGGTTATAGACCAAATCTTCGTTTTCAGTCTCGCCCTCTTCATTTGTGAAAGTAATGGAAGACTTTTTTCCAAAGGGCGGATTTGTAAGTACATAATCCACGCGGTATCCCGGATCCGTCAGCAGCGCATCTGCCTGCTTCACAGGCACCTCCCCATAGATATCGCCGATATTGTGGAGGTACAAATTCATCAAACACAGCTTGTATGTAGTCGGAACCAGTTCCGTACCGTAGAAGGTTTTGTTTTTCAGGAACTCTTTCTGATCCCGGTCGAGCGTCTCCCTGTATTCGTTGGCTATAAAATCCTGAGAAGCAAGGAAAAACCCTCCGCTTCCACAACATGGATCCGCTATGGTTTTCATAGGCTTCGGCCTCATGCACCGTACCATTGCCCTGATTAGCGGACGTGGCGTAAAGTACTGCCCGGCGCCGCTCTTGGTATCCTCCGCATTTTTCTGAAGCAACCCTTCATATATATCACCCTTAACATCGGTGGACTAGGGTCAAGCGTTATTCCTGCACGCCCTGCGATGACATCCTCGTCAAAAGCATTCAGCAGGTTCTCCGCCACGGTTTCTATCGGCTGGCCAATCTTCTCCTTAAATTCAGCCAGTTCATCCTTGCTCATTTTATTGCTGAGGCGGATGAGCCGATTTGCAAGGGATGTCAGGATCTCCGGGTCTTTTGTTCCGAGTGATGCCCGCTTCATGAGTTCCGAAATATCCATTTGCGGCTTGTATTCCAGCGGCCGTGTCTCTGTTTTCTTTGACCTTGTAACACCTACTGCGTCAATCACGACAAAGTGATCCTTCTCCGTCGCATCTTCGCCGGAAACCATTTTCAAATCTTCCAGTTTAATCACTCTGGTGCCGCGTCCCAGCATTTGCTCATAATGGCATTTGCTCCGCACATCGCGCATAAAGATCAGGCATTCCAGCGGCTTGACGTCCGTACCGGTTGCAATCATCTCAACCGTGACGGCGATACGCGGATAAAACTGGTTTCTGAAGCTGCTCAGGGCTTCTTCGGCTCTTTTTGCCTTGCATGTGATTTTCTTGCAGAATTCATTTCCTTCGCCAAATACTTCCCGTACAATCTGCACGATGTCATCGGCATGGCTGTCATTCTTTGCAAAGATCAGTGTTTTAGGGACATTTTTCCTTCTCGGAAAGAGTTCAGTAAACAGCCTATCTCTGTAAGTCTGAATAACTGCGCGAATCTGGCTCGGATTGACTACATCCACGTCCATTGTCGAGGAATTGTAAAAAACATCCTCATCCATCTGCCGCCATCGTTTCGCCCTGGTCATGCGATCTCTGTACTCGATCATACGCTTCATGATAGCCGCCCCATTCTGGGTAACTTCCGTATTAATCAGGTAGATGTCCTCTCCTACATTCACACGATTAGCGATTGCCTTTTCCCGGGTATATTCGCTTACAACATTTTGGTTAAAGAATGCAAATGTGCGTTTTTCAGGGGTGGCAGTCAGGCCGATAATAAAGGCATCAAAATACTCCAGGACCTGCGACCACACATTGTAAATAGAACGATGGCACTCATCAACTATGATGCAATCAAAGAACTCCGGCGGATATTTCTTATTGTATACAACCGGGAGGGGCGCGCGCCTGTCATTATCGCGATCAATCTCATCTTCCGTTTCTTCATCCTCCTCGGAAAGTTCCTCCCCCTTCAGGATGGAATACATCCTCTGAATGGTACTGATATAGACATTGTTGGATGGGGACATGGAGGATTTTTTCAATAGTCTCACGCCAAAAATATCAGAAAAGACCCTCTGCTCTCCATTCGGAACATACGCCCTGAACTCTGTATCTGCCTGTACTCCCAAAGACTTTGTGTCTACCAGAAACAAAATGCGCTCCATCTTTCCGTAAGTAAGAAGCCGATAAGACTCCGTGATAGCCGTAAATGTCTTTCCGGCACCGGTAGCCATCTGGACAAGGGCTCTCGGCCTGTTTTCGGCAAAGGATTCGTCAAGATTCTCAATTGCTATCTCCTGGCATTTGCGAAATCCTGTCTTGTCAGGCGCAGGCATATGTTTCAGGTTATTTCTGACCGTGTCTGGTGCGGCGATCAGTTTTGCAAGTTTTTCAGGCTGGTGGAATGAAAAGACATTTCGTGAACGATAGCTGATATCATGAAAATCTGTGAATCTGGTCAACTGGCCTGTCGCTTCATAAGCGAAGCGGATTTCATATCCGCTGTCAAGATATTTAAAAGTGCTCTGTGCATAACGGGAGGATTGATCTTCAACAATCGTTATGTTCTGTCCCGCAGTATCCTTTTTCGCTTCCACAACTCCAACCGGCTTTCCGTCAATAAATAAGGCATAATCAATGCGGCCGGTGCTTGTTGGAAATTCACGGATAGCCACACCTAAAGAGACCGACAGATTAATCTTGTCCATGTCCTGAATAACCCATCCTGCTTCAATCAATCGGCGGTCAATCGCTTCTCTCGCTATTTGTTCAGGTGTTTTAGGCATAATCTCCACATCCCCTCTTATTCATTCACGGTTTCCAGAATATCACAAATATCACAATCGATCCCATTACAGACTTTCAGCAGCACATCTATTGTTACGCTCTCATTTTTCCCGAGTTTGGCAAGCGACACTGTGCTTATTCCAGATTTCTCTCGCAGTTCAGTTCTTGTCATATTCTTGTCGATTAACAGCTTCCAAAGCTTGTTATAGCATATTCTCCGGGCCATGCCACTCTCCTGATTTTGTCGTTAATCAGCTTACGCAGTTCCTATGATAAAATTGCGGCTTGCTATGCAAGCTTTTATCGGGAGTTCCTTGCGGGACTCCCGATAAGATGGATTATCACTGAATAAAGCATATCATAGAGCGAAAAATTGTGCAAATAGAATATTTGAAATTTCAAATACTAGTGATATTTGCCTTCCATAAAGTATACTACGTCGGTGCATCGTTTCAATGTACTTTCCGAAATGAACTGCCTTTCGACCCTATCACCGAAACCTCCTCATTAGTGGGAATTCAAACCATTCGCCCATAAAACGTTTAAAACGCGTTAATGGTATCTGGCATCAATACCTGTGAGAGTTACCACCGGAAACCGTCCCCAGAACAACTCAGCAAACTGTTAACAGAAAAAACTGCTGCTGATATAAACAAGCTCCATTTACAGGATGAGCAAATGGAGCTTTTTAACGGTATTGGAGAGTGTAGAAAGGGACAAATCTTATTTCTTCCTTATTATTTAAATTATACAACCTAAGTAAGTGAAAGGGGTTATAGAGTGGGCTAATGATTCACTTTGTCTGTGTGGTAATTATCTTGCAGGTTCAAACT
>JAUMWM010000054.1 GCA_030529705.1 Lachnospiraceae bacterium | reverse complement strand
AATTGCCGCAAAAACAGGCGATTTTGTGCGGAAGTGTGAACAGTAACTTTTTATGTGGATTATAAGAATTTTGAAAAATAAAATGCTTGACGAAAAAATACCTCTCGTACTATAATGGTCAAGTGCGTGTGTATGCGTACCTATTTTTGTGTGCAAATACATATGCGAGCATGACGAATGCTCCCGGCTGCATCTGAATATTGCCGCTTGAGACGGCAGGCGGCCGGCGCAGGTTGAAGAAACAATTATTTTCTATAATTGGTTCTTTGAGTAAACAGCCGAACCCGCCGCGCGAAGCAAAGCTTTTCTTCATATTATTATAGGAGGGGCGGCGCTGGCAAGCGCGGACTATGTAAAGGAGGGAAACAGAAAGGAATGCCTACATTTAACCAGTTAGTCAGAAAAGGAAGAGAGACTTCTGCAAAGAAACCGAAGGCGCCGGCTCTTCAGAGATCGTTCAACTCCCTGAAGAAGAAGAGCGTCAAGTCTTTTTCTCCGCAGAAGCGTGGTGTATGCACAGCCGTTAAGACTGCGACGCCGAAGAAGCCGAATTCTGCGCTTCGTAAGATTGCCAGGGTCCGTCTTTCAAATGGCGTTGAAGTAACATCCTATATTCCGGGCGAAGGCCACAACCTTCAGGAACACAGCGTTGTTATGATCCGCGGCGGCCGTGTCAAGGACCTTCCCGGTACGAGATACCACATCATCCGCGGCACTCTGGATACCGCCGGCGTTGCGAACCGCCGCCAGGCCCGTTCCAAGTACGGCGCAAAGAGACCGAAGAAGTAATTTAAGTAACTGTCATCAGATTCACATAGTAACAATCTGTAAGTAACGGCATCCCTAGTGTCCCGTTCGGCTGTGGGCCATATAGAGATTACGTCCGTGCGAACACATAGAAAGACCATGTGAGTACCTATGATGAAATCAATATGATTTAGGAGGGAAGTAACGTGCCACGTAAAGGACATACTACAAAGCGTGAGACCTTGGCAGATCCGATGTACAACAGCGTACTTGTTACGAAGCTTGTAAACCAGATCATGCTTGATGGCAAAAAGGGCGTTGCACAGAAAATCGTGTATAACGCATTTGCAAAGGTCGAGAATAAGTCCGGGAAACCGGCGGTTGAGGCATTTGAGGAAGCCATGAACAATATCATGCCGGTCCTCGAAGTCAAGGCAAGACGTATCGGCGGCGCAACGTACCAGGTACCGATCGAAGTCCGTCCGGAGAGAAGGCAGGCTCTGGCTCTTCGCTGGCTTACCAATTTCTCCCGCAAGCGTTCAGAGAAGAGAATGGAAGACCGTCTTGCAAATGAAATTCTTGATGCGCTTAACAATACCGGCGCGTCTGTGAAGCGTAAGGAAGAAATGCACAGGATGGCGGATGCCAACAAGGCATTCAGCCACTATCGGTTCTAATAACTTATGCGCTTACAAGTGCGCCACCATGAATGAAAGGCCGGAAAAAGGTGTTTCATAAGTAAAGGGAGGAAATCTTAATGGCTGGATCAGGAAGGGAATATCCCCTGGAGAGAACCAGAAACATCGGTATCATGGCGCACATTGATGCGGGTAAAACCACATTGACGGAGCGCATCCTGTATTATACCGGTGTAAATTATAAAATCGGCGACACGCACGAAGGCACGGCCACCATGGACTGGATGGAGCAGGAGCAGGAACGCGGCATCACGATCACGTCCGCAGCCACGACCTGCCACTGGACTTTGGAAAAGGAAGGCAAGCCGATGCCGGATGCCCTTGAGCATCGGATCAATATCATTGATACCCCCGGCCACGTCGATTTTACGGTAGAGGTAGAACGCTCGCTGCGCGTCCTTGACGGCGCAGTCGGCGTATTTGACGCAAAAGGCGGCGTTGAGCCGCAGTCCGAGAACGTATGGCGGCAGGCAGACAAGTATAACGTGCCGCGTATGGCTTTCATCAATAAGATGGATGTCGTCGGCGCGAATTTCTTTGGCTCTGTCGACCAGATCAGGACGCGTCTCGGAAAGAACCCGATATGTCTGCAGATCCCAATCGGGGCTGAGAGCGATTACGAAGGCCTGATAGACCTTTTTGAAATGCAGGCATATTATTATGAAGGAAAAGACGGCGCACAGGTGGTCGTCAAGCCGATTCCGGATGCCCTGGCGGACCTTGCGGAAGAATACCGCTCGAAGCTGGTGGAGCAGATTTGCGACCTTGATGAGGAACTCATGGAGGTTTATCTGGAAGGCGAGGAGCCGTCCGTCCCTGCTATGAAGGCAGCCCTGAGGAAGGGATGCTGCGAGGGCACGGCGATTCCGGTATGCTGCGGCAGCGCTTACCGAAACAAGGGCGTCCAGAAGATGCTGGATGCGGTCATCGAGTATATGCCCAGCCCGCTCGATATCCCGGCCATTGCCGGCGTTGATTTGGACGGGAAAGAGGATAAGAGGGAGTCATCCGATGAGGAACCCTTCTCCGCTTTGGCATTTAAGATCATGACGGATCCGTTTGTCGGGAAGCTTGCTTATTTCCGCGTCTACTCCGGAACGCTGGATTCCGGTTCCTACGCCCTGAATTCCACCAAGGGAAAGAAAGAGCGCATCGCGCGCATCCTTCAGATGCATGCGAACAAGAGAATGGAGCTGGATAAAGTCTATTCGGGCGATATCGCCGCGGCGATTGGCCTGAAGCAGACGACGACGGGCGACACGCTCTGCGACGAGAAGCATCCGATTATCCTGGAGTCCATGGAGTTCCCGGATCCGGTTATCGAGCTGGCTATCGAGCCGAAGACCAAGGCCGGCCAGGACAAGCTGGGCATCGCCCTCGCGAAACTGGCTGAGGAAGATCCGACGTTCCAGCAGCACACCGACCCTGAGACCGGGCAGACGATTATCGCCGGCATGGGCGAGCTACATCTGGAAATCATCGTGGACAGGCTCCTTCGGGAGTTCCATGTTGAGGCAAATGTCGGCGCGCCGCAGGTTTCCTACAAGGAGACGTTCGGCAAGGAAATCGATATGGAGTACAGGCATCGGAAGCAGTCCGGCGGTTCAGGCCAGTACGCGCACTGCAAGGTCGTGTTCACGCCGACCGACCCGAATGCGGACAACCTGTACGAATTCGAGAATACCGTCACGGGCGGCGCAATCCCGAAAGAGTTCATCCCGGCAGTCGACGCGGGCATTCAGGATGCCATGAAGTGCGGCATCTTAGGCGGATATCCGGTCGTCGGCATCAAGGCGAACTGCTATGACGGCTCTTATCATGAAGTAGACTCTTCGGAAATGGCGTTCCGCATCGCAGGCGCGATGTGTTTCAAGGAAGCCATGAAGAAGGCGGAGTCGATTCTGTTGGAGCCCATCATGAAGGTCGAAGTCACGATGCCGGAAGAGTATATGGGCGACGTTATCGGCGACATCAACTCAAGGCGCGGGCGCATCGAGGGCATGGAGGACGTCGGGAACGGCAAGCAGGTAATCGGCTACGTTCCGCTTTCCGCCATGTTCGGCTACGCGACGGATTTGCGTTCCAGGACGCAGGGACGCGGGAATTATTCCATGTTCTTTGAACGGTATGAGCCGGTTCCGAAGAATATTGCGAACAAAATCCTGTCCCATGAGGACTAACAATTAATCTCAAGGATAATGTAACTGCTCAGAGTCCCTATCATTCTGAGCAGCTCACCTGTCATTCTGAGCGTTAGCGAAGAATCTTTATCTTTAACATGTGTTTTAAGTACAAGATCCTTCGCTTACGCTCAGGATGACAAGGATTTAGGCATTTTGCTGAATAGTTACAAGAAAATTATACTAAGAAACTACTTGCAAAGCGTCAACATTTGAAATATAATCATCTTTAGCATTTTGGCGCTGAACAAAAACTGTATGCTCTTGACTAACACATTATAATGAGAAGAGCATGTCATTGTCATTAAGGAGGAGATACAAAAATGGCAAAGCAGAAGTTTGAGAGAACAAAACCGCATGTTAACATTGGTACGATCGGTCACGTAGACCATGGTAAGACAACTCTTACAGCGGCTATCACAGAAGTTCTGGCTAAGAGAGTTCCGTGCCCGGGCAACCAGTTTGTAGATTTCGCACACATCGACAAGGCTCCGGAAGAGAGAGAGCGTGGTATCACGATCAATACAGCTCACGTTGAGTATGAGACAGAGAAGAGGCACTATGCACATGTTGACTGCCCAGGCCATGCTGACTATGTAAAGAACATGATTACAGGTGCTGCTCAGATGGACGGCGCTATCCTCGTTGTTGCTGCTACTGACGGCGTTATGGCTCAGACAAAGGAGCACATCCTCCTTGCCCGCCAGGTCGGTGTTCCGGCTATCGTTGTTTTCATGAACAAGTGCGACATGGTTGATGACGAAGAACTTCTTGACCTTGTTGAGATGGAAATCACAGAGCAGCTTGAAGAGTACGGTTTCGAGGGTTGCCCGATCATCCGCGGCTCTGCCCTTAAGGCTCTTGAAGGCGACGAGGAAGCAGGCGACTGCGTTATGGAACTGCTCAATGCAGTTGATGATTTCATTCCGGAACCGGAGCGCGAGACAGACAAGCCGTTCCTTATGCCGGTTGAAGACGTATTCACGATCTCCGGACGTGGTACTGTTGCTACAGGCCGTGTTGAGAGAGGTACTCTTAAGCTCAACGATCCGGTCGAGATCCTCGGCGTTCGTGAAGGCAAGAAGACATCTGTTGCTACAGGTATCGAGATGTTCCACAAGCTGCTTGACTACGCAGAAGCAGGCGACAACATTGGCGTCCTTCTTCGTGGTATTGAGCGTACAGGTATCGAGCGCGGCCAGGTTGTTGCCAAGCCGGGCACAGTTACATGCCATACCAAGTTCACGGGCCAGGTTTACGTTCTGACAAAGGAAGAGGGTGGCCGTCATACACCGTTCTTCAACAACTATCGTCCGCAGTTCTATTTCAGAACAACTGACGTTACCGGCGTTATCTCCCTTCCGGAAGGAACAGAGATGTGCATGCCTGGTGACCACGTTGACATGAACATCGAGCTGATCCATCCGATCGCTATGGAGCAGGGTCTTACATTCGCTATCCGCGAAGGTGGACGTACGGTTGGTTCAGGCCGTGTTACCTCTGTTGAGGAATAATTGATTCAGTATGTGCTAAACTTTGATTCCATATGGGAGAGACCCCGCAGGGCAATTGCCTTGCGGGGTCTTTTTTGCCTGAAATAACTTGACGGAAATGCAATTTAAGGATAGAATTATCTACGATGTCAATGGGGACATCATGGATGAATCCACAACAGATGGGATGATTTTAGGCTTATCGGGTGATAAGGCTACAGATGGTGTCATGTGGGTGGGGATTCATTTTATTTGAATATGGGTAAATAAGCAAAGGCGCTTTGGATTCTATGGTCCGCAGCGTTTTTTTCTTTTTTATGGTGTATTCGTATCAAAAAGCTTTTTTGGCATAGTTAGGAATGGGAGGATATTTTATCCATTTACCGTGTTTGAAGTAAATAAAAAGGAGGTTTAAAATATGTGCGGAATAGTCGGATTTACGGGCCGCAGGCAGGCCGCCGGCATTTTGTTGGAAGGACTCGGAAAATTAGAATACAGGGGTTATGACTCGGCAGGACTGGCCGTCCTTTCGGAGAGCGGGACGGTCAAGATGGTGAAGGCGATGGGGAAAATCCGGAACCTGCTTGAAAAGACGGACCAGGGCAGGAATCTCCCCGGATACTGTGGAATCGGCCACACCAGATGGGCGACGCATGGAGAACCCAATGAAATAAATGCCCATCCCCATATCAGCGGCGCTTTTCAGGAGGAGCAGGAGGACTATTCCGAATGCGATGTAATCGGCGTGCATAACGGCATTATCGAAAACTATGAGGAGCTAAAGGAGAAGCTTCTGCGCCACGGCTATTCTTTCTATAGCGATACAGATACCGAGGTCGCAATAAAGATTGTCGATTATTATTACAAAAAATATAAAATCGGTCCGATTGACGCGATTAACCGAATGATGGTGCGCGTCAGGGGTAGCTATGCCCTTGCGCTGATGTTCAAGGATTATCCCGGGGAGATTTATGCGGCCAGAAAAGACAGCCCGATGATTATCGGCGTCTCCGGAGACGAGTCATTCCTGGCTTCGGACGTGACGGCGATGCTGAACCTTACAAGGCGGGTCTACTATATAGGAAACCGTCAGGCGGCAAGGCTGCTGCCGGGAGAAGCCCACTTTTTTGACCTGAACGGAGACGAAATATCGATTCCGGAATCGGAGGTGACATGGGATATAAAGGGCGCCGAGAAGAACGGTTATGAGCACTTTATGATGAAGGAAATCCATGAGCAGCCGGAGGCGGTTAAGAATACGATTGACAGCATATTGAGGCAGGATGAACTGGATTTTGGCGGTGCGGGACTTACGGATGAATTCCTGAAAAATACGGAGTCTATCTATATTGTGGCCTGCGGATCGGCCTGGCATGTAGGCATGACGGCCCAGTATGTTTTGGAGGATATGGCGGAAATTCCGGTTCGAGTGGAGCTGGCTTCGGAGTTTCGGTATCGAAAGATTCTGCCCGGGTCAAATTCCCTGGCCATCGTAATCTCCCAGTCCGGTGAAACGGCGGACAGCCTGGAAGCGCTCCGCATCGCGAAGGAGAAGGGAATCAGGACGCTCGGAATCGTGAACGTGGAAGGATCCAGCATTGCCCGCGAAGCGGACGGCGTCCTCTATACCAAGGCGGGCCCGGAAATTGCCGTCGCAACCACGAAAGCTTTCTCGTCCCAGTTGGTCATGATGTATATGTTTGCCGTCAGGCTTGCATTTGTAAAGAACAAAATCGGGCAGGATGAGTACAGGCATTATATTCAGGAATTAAAGACGCTTCCGGGGAAGATTGGCGCCCTGCTTACCGGGAAGGAAAGAATCCAGTGGATCGCATCCAAATATTCGACCACGAAAGATGCGTTCTTCATCGGGAGAGGAGCGGATTATGCGATCAGCATGGAGGGAAGCCTTAAGCTGAAGGAGATTACGTATATCCATAGCGAGGCGTATGCGGCAGGCGAACTCAAGCATGGGACAATCAGCCTGATTGAAGACCGCATCCCGGTTATCGGCGTCCTGACGCAGAAAGAGCTGGTGGAAAAGACGATCAGCAATATGAAGGAGTGCAAGGCCAGAGGAGCCTATCTCATCGGGATAACGGATATAGCGGACGAAGCAGTCGCAAGCAGCCTTGATTTCGCCATCAAAATTCCGGAGACGGATGAGCATTTTGCGGGAATCCTGGCGGTTGTCCCGCTGCAGCTACTGGGATATTATATCAGCGTGGCGAAGGGTCTTGATGTGGACAAACCGCGTAATCTGGCTAAGAGCGTAACGGTAGAATGACAGGGTCAAAAAAATATTTCAAGCCTTAGAGGAGGTTGAATAAATGGCAAGTATAAATCAGAATTACAGGAAGCTTCCCGGAAGCTACCTGTTTTCGACGATCGGAAAGAAGGTAAGGGAATACGAATCGGCGCATCCTGACAGGAAAGTGATCCGCCTTGGTATCGGTGATGTCACGCAGCCGCTCGCACCGGAAATCATCAAGGCCCTCCACCTGGCTGTGGATGAGATGGGAAACAGAGCGACTTTTCGCGGTTATGCGCCGGATCTGGGATATGATTTTCTCAGAAACGTGATTGCTAAGGAGGATTTTCAGAGCAGAGGATGTGAGATTTCGGCGGATGAGATTTTCGTTTCAGATGGGGCTAAGTGCGACTGCGGGAACATACAGGAGATATTCGGGCCGGACAACAAGATAGCGGTCCAGGATCCGGTCTATCCTGTTTATGTGGATTCAAATGTCATGGCGGGCAGAACCGGAACGTATGATGAAAAGCTGCAGAGATTTCGGGATGTAATCTATATGCCCTGCACGGCGGAAACGGGATTTGCACCTGAACTCCCGAATGAGGTTCCTGATTTGATTTATCTGTGCTTTCCGAATAATCCTACAGGTGCAGTTATGAAAAAGGAGGATTTGCAGGAGTGGGTGGATTATGCAAATAAAAACGGCTCCGTAATCCTTTACGATGCTGCTTATGAAGCTTATATTCATGAGGAGGATGTCCCGCACAGTATTTTCGAGTGTGAAGGCGCAAAGGGATGCGCCATAGAATTCCGGTCGTTTTCCAAGACAGCGGGGTTTACGGGCCTGCGGCTCGGATTCACCGTGATACCGAAGGAGTTGAAGATCGATGGTGTGTCAGTTCATGATTTGTGGGCGAGGAGACATGGCACGAAGTATAACGGCGCACCTTATATTGTTCAGAGGGCGGGGGAAGCTGTGTATTCCGAAGCAGGGAGACAGCAGATTGCCGAACAGATAGGCGTGTACATGGAGAATGCCAGGATTATTTCGGAGGGACTTAAGGAGGCGGGATATGCCTTGTCAGGCGGCGTCAATGCCCCCTATATCTGGATGAGGACGCCGGATAGGATGACGAGCTGGGAGTTCTTTGACTATCTGCTGGAAACTGCAAATGTCGTGGGAACGCCGGGGGCGGGTTTCGGCCCGCACGGGGAGTACTATTTCCGCCTGACAGCGTTTGGAGACCGGGAGAATACGATTGAGGCTGTGGAGAGAATAAAGCGGCTATAAAAAAGCTTGATGAAGGTTGGAAATAGATCCTTCGCTTGTTCAGGATGGCATGTATGAAATAACGTACATGTTGAAAAAAGATCCTTCACTCCGCTCAGGATGACAAGTGCGGAATAACACACATGTTATCCTGAGCGAAGCGAAGGATCTTATTTGTCAGCGGACGCGAAGAATGTTTCTTCAAACTCAGCAGGCGGCAATGGTCTGGAGAAATAATAACCCTGTACCAGATTGCAGCCTGCATCCTTCAGGAGCATAAGCTGCTTTTCGTTTTCCACGCCTTCCGCTACGACAGGAACCTTGAGGTTTCGGGCGATATCGATAATCAGTCTTACGAGATGCAGATCTCTCTCATTTCTTTCAATATTCCGGATGAATCCGATATCAATTTTCAGAACATCGATGGGCATCGATGACAGCATATTCAACGAAGAATAGCCGGATCCGAAATCGTCCATCTCTATTTCGTATCCCTTACTGCGAAGCAGTTTTATGACCCGAATCAGATGTTCTGCATTTTCCGTATAAGCAGATTCCGTGATCTCCAATTTGAGATCGCTATGGTTCAGACCATTCTTATCTATAAGGCTGTCCAATGTGGATTCAAGAGCCGGGTCGAATACGTCCACGCGTGAAAGGTTGACGGACACCGGAAGCGTAATGCCGTATTTGTCCCTCCAGAATGCAATCTGTTTCGCGGCAGATGTCCAGACATAATTATCCAGCTTGTAAATCTGGCCTCTTCGCTCAAACAGCGGTATAAACTCAGACGGCGGAATCATTCCGAGTTCCGGATGTTGCCAGCGAATCAGTGCTTCGGCACTTGACAGCGTTGGCGTTTCAGCCTGTATATTATACTTTGGCTGATAGTAGACTATCAACTCGTTTTCGTTCAAAGCGCGGCTCAGATCATTCAGAAGCTTTTGCTCGCGCTCTTCCTTTTTTCCCATCTCGGAATCATAAATCATGATCTGGATCTGAGATTTAAAATCGCCGCGCAATTTATTACAGGCGGTTCGGGCACGGTCGAATTGCATGATCGGTTCCATTCCTTTTTCCCAGGGCTTTACGCCCATGCGCAGGCGAATGTCTGCACCATGGTACAGGCTGTCCAGTTTTTTCTGAAAACGATCAAGAACGTCCTGCCAGTCATCTCTGTGCGCGCAGTAAATATCAAACCTGTCTGCCGCAAAGCGGCTTGCAATGCCTTCGGTCTCCGTTAAAAAACTCTTAATTTCACTGCCGAGCGTGCGCAGAACATCGTCCCCTAACTCACGTCCGTGCAGTGCGTTTACGGAATGGAATTGATTGATATTCAGGTCGGCTGCATCCATAGGAGTTTCCCTGTGTTCGTGATACAGCCGATTGGCATATACGAGGAAGTAATTCCAGTTATACAGCTCGGTAAGGTTGTCGCGCTCTGTTTCGGAGATGATTCGGCGGCCTTCCATCATCTTTGCCTGAGTTTTGAAATTTCTGAGAATTAACAGCAGAAAGATCACTGCGATGATAGCGGCTGTCGCAATGATATGAATCAGATATTTTCTGACGAACTGGGTGAATGTGACCTTGTCATCACGAAAACCGTAACTGGTCAGGGATGCGTTGAGCGTATCATTCGTGGTCATTCTCGTGATTTTATTCAGGATTGAATACAGACAGTCATCTGCCTCGTTCACTCCGAAGGACATTCCCATGTATTCGCCTGTTGCAAGGGCAGAAAGCTTATACTTTTCAAGCAAACCGGTCACCTGACTGATACGGTAGCTGTTTATGAGCTCGGCGTCTGCTTCCCCTTTCGCTACGGCTTCCAGGGCTGACTGCCCGTTTTGGTAATATGCTATGTTCCATCCCGGAAAGTTGTCCATCAGAAATGCCTCAAAATTGGGATTGCCTTCGACTATCGCAACGGTCTTCTCCGTGTTTCGATCGAGACCCTTGTGTTCTGCATTTCTTACGGCAAGGTAAACTTCAGCGTTGATGAGGGGGTCAGTAACAATGACAGCATATTTTTCGGCGTCATAGGCGCTGATGCTTAATGGGAAAATACAGTCGATTTCACCGGCTGTGAGAGCAGTCAATGCATCCATCACAGAGGTGAACGGCAATGTCTCAAATTCGAGAGACGCATTTTTTATACGGGTCTTGGCAGATGTCAGATAATCCTGAAGAGTGCCTGTGAGCAAATGCGTACTCTCGTCCATATCACAAAACGGGAGATAGTTATCCAGGTAGCCGACTTTGATTGTGTCATGGTCCGCCAGCCATTCTATTTCCTTAGCGGTGAGGAAGTTGTTGAGAGCGCTTGATTTGCTGTAATCTTCTGCTAAATGTTGATTGAAATCCCGATCCTCTTCGAAAAGGCGGTTCATGGCCTCATCCAGATCTTCCTTGAGGTCCGGACGGTTTTTGTTTATGCCGAAAAAGAACTCGGAAGATCCTATCTTCCATACCGGTATCACATTGGTGGAATTGCCGTAGGTGTCCAGCGTTATAACTGCATCGTACTCGCCGGAAATGACTTTTGAGATCATTTCCAGGTCGTACTCCTGTGATTCAATTATCTCCGAAGAAATGTTGTGTTCTTTTGACCAGTCGATAAAGAGTTGAGTCTGTATGCCGCTTTTATTGACGACGACCCGCTTTCCGTTCAGGGAAGATAAATCGTCCGGCCTGATTTCCGTGTTGTCAGGCGCAATAAAGACATGGTAACTCTCTGCTCCCATAGCTTCAAATGAATACAGGATCTTCTCAGCCCTCTCCGGCGTGTAGGATACATCGGAAAGCAAATCGATCTCACCCGCCATCAGCATTTCGAACAGTTCAGACCCGCTTCCGGTCACATATTCGTAAGTCCATCCTGTGTATATAGATATTCGTTTCTGATATTCGTACCCGTATCCCGAGCGGCGGCCGAACTCATCCATATTATTATATGCAGAATCGAACCATCCGACGCGTACGATTTTTTTTTCTGATTCCTGTGCGTTTATTGGGACTGGCTGCATTGCATTCAGTGCAATGAACAGACACAATGCGAACCACAGCATTCGTCTGGTACGCATAGCTCTACCTCCAAAAATGGAATGTTTACGTAAAAAAGTATAACTTATTTTAAATAATTTTTCTACCTGTTATATGTTGAAAAAGTACTGTAGATATGTAAAATATAAATAGGAATCAAATCAGTTTTTGTCCGGCACTGCCTGATAAAAGACCGTTAAAAGATTCATTCGTTTCCGGATGTGTCCTGAAAGATTGGAACAGGATGGGGGTGTTTTATGTGAAAGATCGGCTTGACCGGTTAAGAGACATAGTGCGGTTTATCGGCAAGAGGTTTATTGGAATAGCATTGGCAGTCCTTATCGTCATAATCGCTATTTCCGTATTTGTCGGGTTTCGATTTTTTACCACAAAGAAAGAGGCCCTTTTGCTGCAAGGCGAACTGAATGCCAAAGAGTCGGCCATGGAATATGAACGCTATCTGCTCACGCAGGCGAACGTCATGACTTTGACGGCCTGTACTGTGGATGACATGCTCGAAGCCGGCGATGATAATGAGGCGATAGAGAAGTATATCACGGACAAGACCAGGAATATTATTGAGGAACTGGGGATGAGCACCACCGGCCTTTACGGATGGATTAACGGAGAATACATGGACGGGGCGGGCTGGACTCCTGATGAGGGTTATGTGCCCACCGAACGCCCGTGGTACACGCAGGCCCTATATTCCGGCAAGAGAACGACATTTGTCGAGCCATATCTTGATTTGCAGACGAATACCGTCATGGTTACGATTGCCTGCCTTTTGGACGACGGGGAAAGCGTGGTTGCCATGGATGTCAGTCTCGAATCCATCCAGCAGATTGTTGAGAAGATTGCGTCCACGCCGAAAGGCAGCCAGGGCTTCGTGATTGACGAGAACGGAGTAGTCATTGTCCACTCGGACGAGACGCAGATTGGGGCGAATTATCTTGAACAGGAGGACGGTCTCGGCGCCGAAGTTGCAAGAAAGCTGCTTCGGGATGGGGATAATGGGTTTGATATCAAAACGCAGGAGGGAAGTTTTTCTGTTTACTCCGACGAACTTGAAGGCGGGTGGCATAGCGTCAGCCTCATCAATGCGGACATCTGGTATCGTTCCCTGAGGATTTTCCTTGTGGCTTTTCCCATCGCGTTGGCGCTGGCCGTGGCCGTTATGATTTCCGTTTTCCTGCATGTTCTCGGAGCGGAACTTGATCTTATGAGGCTCAGCGTCCAGATTTATCATAAGGAAATGCGCGAGGAAGAGTTGCAGACTCTGTCCGAAACAGACCGCATGACGGGCCTTAATGACCGAGTAAGCGGGAAGCGCAAAGTGGACGAGCTGCTTACCGCTGAAAGCGAAGGGATGTTCCTGGAACTGGATATCGATCATTTCAAATCCATCAATGATACATACGGACACCAGGTGGGGGACAGCGTGATTCTTGCCGTGGCGGAAGCCTTGCGAAATACTTTCCGCACGTATGACATCATCATGCGCCTGGGCGGAGATGAATTCGGGGTATTTGCCGTCGGAATAGCCAATCGGGAATTGGGGGAGAGCATTATCGGGCGTTTGTTTGCCCGAATCGATAATCTGAAGATACCGGAGCTCGGCGGGGAAAAGGTCTGCATCAGCGTTGGCGCCATGTTGAGATCCGGGAGAGAGTCAGTCGCTTTTGAGGAACTGTATGCCGGCGCTGACGAAGCACTGTATATAAGCAAGAAGACCCGGGGGAACAGCCTGACTTTTAGGGAGTGAGATGGGAGAACTTGGGGGAGCGTTCA
>JAUMWM010000269.1 GCA_030529705.1 Lachnospiraceae bacterium | reverse complement strand
CGGTGGCTTTCGCGCTGGGTTTTGTGCTGATGATGGTGCTGGACGTGGCGCTGGGTTAATTGACAGAAAATAAGGATCATCGTAACGTTCGCCGACGGCGCATATAAAACTCCTCATAAAATGACATAAAAAACCACCAATTACAGTTGATCATATAGCGGATCACTGTATTTGGTGGATTTTTTGTAACTTCAACCGTCAGATGGCAGTTCAATAGTTACACATACTCCGCCGGTACCTCAACTACCAGATCGCTGACAGGGAACGTCACGCAAGGGTGGATGTAATCATTTGTGCGGTCCGAATAACGGCGGCTCTCATTCTCCTCCGGTGCAAAAAATTCACCGGACAGCACTTTTGATCGGCACCAGCCGCATTCGCCCGCCCTGCATCTCGATGGAGCGATAATTCCCGCCCTTTCTATAGCTACCAGGATGGATTCCTCGGCAGCCGCCGGGATGATGTATGTATTAGCGCCCTGACGGACGGTTATCTTGAAGCGTTTGCCTGCGGCTTCTTTTGGGAAGTTGGGATGATTTTCAACATTTCGGACTCCCATGATTTCTCTGCGGACGTTTTTTCCGGGCAAATCCAGCTGTAGAATTTCGTCTGCCAAGAATCGGTACATGGCTTCAGGGCCGCAGATGAACAGGCTGACAGACTCCGGCGCATAGCGCCGGATAAGGTCCGCTGTGATGAATCCCGTCTCAAAACCTTCTTTCACTTCGTCGGAGAGCACGTGGACGACTTTAATCTTGTCACAGGACGCATCCAGATCATCGAGTTCATCTTTAAAGAGAATCTGGTCTTCCGTACGGTTTCCATAGAGGATCGTCAGACGGAAGTCTTCCGTTCCGTCCGCGATTGCCCGGGCCATGGAAAGGAACGGAGTGATGCCGCTGCCGCCGGCGAGGGCGAGTACGTTTGGCGCATCGCGGAGCTCCTCATAGTAGAAGTTGCCCTGGGGGCCGGATGCCGTGAACTCGTCACCGACCGCAGTGTTGGCAAGAATGTAGTCGGCGGCGAAGCCGTTCTCCTTGGACTGCACCGTGATGCAAATCTTCCCGTCAAGGGCATCCTTCGGAGCCGAACATATGGAGTAGGGCCTTGAGATAAAGCTTTCTCCAATCTTCATTTTAAGCGAGATGTACTGACCGGCTCTGAAGTATGCCAGAGGGCCGCCGTTTTTGGCCTTAAAGACGTACGTTTTGGCGAAGGCTTCCGGGTGGTCGATGATTTCTGACACCACAAGCTTTTGGAAGTCGGGGTGCAGAAGACGGGCTTTGGTGTTTATTCTGTAGTCGGCGGTGATTTCATTTGCGGGAGCGGCGTTTATATAGTCTTCCCGGACCTTGGCCATGTTCTTGAATTTCAGCATATCAAGAGGACCGATCAGGCCGACTTTTACGTTTACTGCCATAGTTAACCTCCTTCCTCGCGAAGATCCTTAAGTGCAAGTCTCGCCATCAGCCTGCCGCAGACGTAGGCGGAGCTGTAGCCATCCCCTCTAGGGCCGGCTGCGCCGATAGGGCGAAGTCCCTTGATTGGGTAATCGGAGCCAAGCATCATCATTCGTGCCATCATGCCGTCCCAGTCGGCGGTCTCATATCCGTAGACTGCGCCTTCCGGAACGCCGAGGTATCTTGCAAATGTCCACGGTGTCGCCACGCATATCTCCTCTATATAAGGAGCAATGTCGATTCCGGTCGTGTCCTTCAGCTGCCGGATGAATTTCCTGGCATACAGGTTCTTATACTCGACGTACTTTTCGGTCTTCAGTCTGGACCATTCGTCGTGGCCGCCCATGGATGTGAAGAAGCCGACGGATGTGCCTGCCGGAGAGGCATCCGGATTTACGATGTTGCTGCATAGGAAGATGGAGAAATCGTTCTTTTTGTAGCCTCCGAGAAGATTTTTGTACTGCACGGCAGAATCCGATGTGCCTGCCATGAAAATACAGTAATCCCTGATTCCAAGCTCTTCCGCGGTCTTGTTGAGACCTACATAGATCGTGAGCATTCGGGCGCTGTAATTGTGATTTCTGGCGGTACTGAGCTTTTTCTCGCGCTCCGGGATGAGTTCTTTCGGCATCATGTTGGCGTAGATGATGTCGGGATTTATATTTGCAAGAACGTAATCGCACTCGATTGTGCCCGAGGTCGTGCGGACACCGCACAGGCGGTCGCCGTCAAACAGGAACTCCTCCGCCCGGCAGTTGAACCAGATCTCGCCGCCGAGCTCGCGGATCCTTTCTACCATCGCATTGCTGATCTCGTGGGACGTGTGGGCGGGGATGTAGGCAGCCCGTGCAACGTATTTCATGAACATGTTGCAGTAGTGGATAAAGGCCATCCGCTCCATGTCGACTCCGAGATAGCCCCAGTAGGTCGACATAATGTCCTGGCACTTTGCGGGGATTTTCATGGCGTCCCAGACCTTTTTTACCGGGTAGGCACCGGTCCGGAGCAGGTTCGGATACTCTTTTTTGAGCACTTCGGAATCCGCATGGCCGTTCGAGGCGCTGATGTAAGCGGTGCCTGCCATGATCTCCTCCAGAAGTTCAAAGAACTCCTCCATCTTCTTCCGGGAGCCCGGCACATAGAACTCCATTTTGTCGATGAAGTTTTCCTTGCCGAACGGCATGGAGACATCCATGGGCGTGCCGTCCCTATACTTGCTGATCATTCGGAAACAGTCCGGGACCTGTTTCCAGTCAACTTTGACGCCGTAATCATTCATCATCTGCCGGATCTCGCCCGGGTCTTCCTCTGTACCGATGTCACAGAGTTCGTGCAGCGAGGGCTCGAATTCGAACCTGCCTCGCACGAAGCTGGTGGCACAGCCTCCGGGCAGATTGTGCTGTTCAATGAGCAGCACTTTTTTGCCTTCGACGGCGCAGTGCAGGGCGGCTGAGAGACCGGCGTTGCCTGCACCGACAACAACGATGTCTGCATGTGTATTCATTCGGTAATCACCTCCAATAATCAGGTGTAAAGTAAGACTAGTTACATCTATTATTGCACTGCAGGCAGAAATATACAAGGGAATGATAGAGTATTTGCATATTTTGCAAACCAAATCAGAATTATCAGAAATTAGTCTCAAAGGAGAAGCCGTCAGGCTAAATGACATCGCCGATACAATAGGGAAGTTCCCAACTCGTTTCCATACCCAAAAGTCAATACCTTTCCTTTAGAAGCCGTTGTACAGAAAATCAGCCCAGTAATACTGGTTCATATACTCCCTGTCGTAAGCATTTACCGCCCCGGGATCAAGTTCACAGAACCGGTAATAGTCACAATCCAGAAGATCCGGATTTACCGCCAGAGAATTATAGCTTCGCACCACGACACTCTCCGCCCCGATTTCCTTTAAGCTCTTAATCATCGCATAGATATACGTCTGAAGCAGATTCTGCTGTTTCTCTAAGTAGGGCATATCTTCGAATATGGCGGCATAGATTTCCCTGGTCGTGCAGGAACTCCCGTGCCGATGGACAAGATATGCAAATACCTCCTTTGCCTTGCTCCTCTTAAATCTCACATGCTCGCCCGATGGCGTAAATACATCAAAGTTTCCGAAGCACTGTACCCGAAGTGCCATCATAATTATTTCTCCTCTGTTCATGCGTCGTACACAGTCTAACCCGTCAATCTTTGCAGAATCTTTGCAAATATGTACTGA
>JAUMWM010000268.1 GCA_030529705.1 Lachnospiraceae bacterium | reverse complement strand
GGTCCTTTTGGGTCGAAAAATTTCGACCCAAAAGGACCGTCCCCGCGGGCCGATTCCCATGGGACGAATTGTAAAAAATTACGAACTTTGCCCGATTTGTTGCACTGGATTACGCACTTTTGCAAATCGTATTTACAACATGCCCGCATCTGTGCTATAGATGTACCAACATGACCCGGCCGGCCATTTCGTCTCATTTCTTAAAATTGATTTTTCTTCCACTTGATGATTAACGCAAAATAATAAGAAAGGATGTTATCATGACAGTCTACATTTCCGATGATTTCGACCTGAGAAAAATTGCCATCAGCGGACAGTGCTTCCGCGTGAAACAGATGAATAACGAATACTGGAGATTCATTTGCAGAGATGAAGTCTGCTACATAAAGAAACTTGATGAAGACGGGGTTTTCGACGTCATCTGCGATCCGGACTCCTGGGAATCCTTCTGGATAAAGTATTTTGACCTTGACCGGGACTATCAGGAAATACGCGAGAGCATCATCACGGATAATGCCTTCATACAGAAAGCCGTCCGCAAGGGTGCAGGGATACGGGTACTCCGGCAGGATCCGTTCGAGATGCTGATCACATTCATCATCTCCCAGCGGAAGTCCATCCCTTCCATCCGAAAGACGGTGGAATGGCTGTCAGAGCATGCGGGCCATGAAATCAATACGCCATTTGAAAGGCTTCGCTCCTTTCCGACCGCCGAGGAATTAACCTGGTTTGGCAGCAAGGGGCTGGAATCCGCATCCCTCGGCTACCGCCTTCCCTATATCGAGGATGCCATCGCGAAGGTCTACAGCGGGAAGCTGGACCTCGCCGCCCTCGAATTCCTCGATGACGAGGCCCTGTTCGACGAACTCCTCAAGGTTCATGGGGTCGGGATAAAAGTTGCAAATTGCGTCTGCCTCTTCGGCTACGGCCGCGTTGCCCGTACGCCGGTCGACACCTGGATTCGCCGCATGATTGCCGAGGAGTGCGGCGGCTGCGACCCATTCCCCGGCTTCGGAGACATCGCCGGAATTATCCAGCAGTACGTGTTCTATACGGAGCAAATTCACAAATACGACAATGCGCCGAAGGGAGTTACGGTCGTGGTGTGATTTGGTATTCCAAGTCGAGAAAAACAATGCGTTCAAGCCCATACTTCTCCGTCATGTTCAATGCCTCCTGCATGGAAAACGGATTGTTGACCATGTCCGGCTTGTGCGCGTCGCACCCGAATATCACCTGATTGCCAACTTCGCCGGCAATCTTCCAGAACAGCTGGCGCGGGTAAGATCTTCCTTCAAACAGGCCGAGGAAGTTGATTTCCAAAGGAATCCCTTTCTTTTTCGCATGTTGGCAAAGGCTGCGCATCTCTCTCTCATAATGCTCGTCAGAACCGATGAAATAAAAGAGGTCAGGATGGGCCACGTAAACAAACCGCCCCGTGTCCATCCCTTCTTTCACCTGTTCGACGTAGCGATGAAGTTTTTCCACGCTGACAGACGGCACGGCGCTGTAAGCTTCCCCGAATTCATTGCCGATAAAGTGCTGCCCAAGGATATAGTACTCGATCGGGTATTGATCCGTGAGATGCGTAAGATCATCGAAGAACTCCGGATAATACTCAACCTCCAGCCCGATCCGGATGTCGATGTCATCACGGTATTCCTCCCTGAGCTTCTCCACGGTTGCCACGTACCCTTCCAGTTGGGAGACCTCCATGCGGAAGGACGAGCAATATCCGTTCGGGAACGGGTATGGCGTGTGGTCCGAGAAACCAAGGACTTTCATGCCGCCTTCGATGGCCGCCTCCACGTACTCCCGCTCCGTGCCGGAGGCATGGTGGCAGCGCCAGGTATGCGTGTGATAATTTGCTTCGAGGGCGGGAACCCCCTCCCCATCGAATCCAGTCTTCTTTATGAGCGTTTTCAGATATTGCTTAGGATCAATCATGATACCCTCCTCTTAAGCGCACATTTCGCCTAAACCGACATGCCGTGCCGCTTTTCAGTCGGACCACAGCTGTCTCCTCTTGGGCGCACATTTCGCCTGGTTCGACATGCTATGCGCCTTCTCCTTATTATAGTACACAAAAACATCCGCCACCTCAACCCTCGGGCTATCATTTTCCAGTTGACACAATGCCCCCGAACTGTTATTGTATTGGAAACAAGAGATAGAGGTTGCGCGTTTTATCAGTAGCTTTCCGTATGTGGCAGGCACAGATGAAGGACTGCGAAAGGAAAACGCGCCGAAAGCTCCTTTTCCTGCGAGGAGGAGTCTTGGGCGTACAGCAAATAGCTGTGCGACTGTCATCTGAAAAGATGGGGCGCTATCCAAAGAAATGGAATTGTCAGGTATCGCTATTGCATTTGACCTGATAATTCGGACAAATTCTTTGATGCCGTCCAACTCGGACGGTTTTTTTATGCACCAAGCTAACCTGCTTCAAGCAGAATTTTACAGTGATTGTTCATACCTGTGGTTATGGAACCCATTTCCACAGGCGATTATGAAATAAGCCATTCATACTTCTGCTCAGAAGTCATCTGTATATGCGAAAATTGTGTGCATAAAAACATCTATGTGCAAAATACTCAGTTGTACTCCGCCTTGAGGCGGCACGATAAGAGGAGGTAATCATCATGGCAATTTTCAAAGGCGCAGGCGTCGCCATCGCAACCCCGTTTTTTGAAGACGGTTCCGTCAATTACGAAGAGTTCGGCAGGCTCATCGAGTTCCAGATTGCAAATGGCACCGATGCCATCATCGTCTGCGGTACCACGGGCGAATCTGCGACGCTCTCGGAAGCGGAACACATCGACGTCATACGCTATTGTATTGACAAGGTCGCGAAGAGGATCCCCGTCATTGCCGGAACCGGATCAAACAGCACCGAAACTGCAATCATGCTTTCCACGCAGGCCGCCTCTGCCGGCGCCGACGGCCTCCTGCTCGTGTCCCCCTACTACAACAAGGCTACCCAGAACGGCCTCATAAAGCATTATACGGCTATTGCAAATGCAGTACAAATCCCGGTCATCCTCTACAATGTTCCGAGCCGCACCGGCTGCAACATCCTTCCGGCCACGGCCGCAAAGCTCTGCCGGGAGGTTCCGAATATCGTCGGCATCAAGGATGCGACCGGCAACATCAGCCAGACCATCGAGATGATGCGCCTTGCGGACGGCTGCATCGACCTTTATTCCGGCAACGATGACCAGGTGCTTCCGATACTGGCCTGCGGCGGCCTCGGCGTGATATCCGTGCTTTCCAATATCGCCCCCCGCCAGACCCATGACATGTGTGCGAAGTTCTTCGAGGGAGATATCGCCGCCTGCCGGAAGCTCCAGTACGATGCAATTCCGCTCATCAACGCCCTGTTTAGCGAGGTGAATCCGATACCGGTCAAAACTGCACTCAAATACATCGGCTTTGAGGCAGGCCCGATGCGCATGCCCCTTACGGATATGGAGGTGGAGAACGCCGCCCGGTTAAGGAGCGAGATGGAGAAGTTCGGGCTGATTTGAATCTTGCGGGTTCAGTCCATGGTTTCGGCCTACGGTTTCCGGTCCGTGGTTTTCGGTGTTACTGTTCATTCTTCCACACCAAAATCGCCTGTACCCATGGTATATTGGGTGTCATCCTGAGCGTAGCGAAGGATCTTTTACAGAAAGCCTCTGTAGATGGTA
>JAUMWM010000267.1 GCA_030529705.1 Lachnospiraceae bacterium | reverse complement strand
GGTGAAGTACTCAGAATGAAACAGGTAAAGTACTCAGGCTGACACAGGTGAAGCGCTCAGGATTATCATGACTGACTGCCGAAAAAATGATAGATGGAAGACACCACCTTCTCGCGGTCTTCATTTGTAATCTTGTAATAAAGCGGCAGCCGCAGGAGGCGCTCGCTCTCCGCCGTTGTATAGACATCCTCGCCGTGGAAACGCCCGAACTTCATGCCGGCAGGCGCGCTGTGCAGCGGGATATAGTGGAATACCGCATAGATGCCGTCTTCCCGCAGATGCTTTATGAGGGCGGTTCTTTCCTCGAGATCCCGGAGCTTGATATAGTACATGTGGGCGTTGTGGCCACACTCTTTCGGTATGGTCGGCTGGATTAGCCTGCCCGCCTCAGCGAGCGGCTTTAAGGCCTCGTCATAATAATTCCATGTCGCCATGCGGTCGTTGTAAATTGCGTCATATTCTTCGAGCTGGGCCCACAGGTAAGCCGCGTTCAGGTCACTCGGGAGATAGGAGGAGCCGTAGTCCACCCAGGTATATTTGTCGATCTGGCCGCGGAAAAATTTGCTTCTGTCAGTTCCTTTCTCGCGGTAAATCTCAGCCTGGTCCCTGTATTTTAAGTCTGGCAGGACGAGTGCGCCGCCCTCGCCCATGGACAGGTTTTTGGTCTCGTGGAAGGAGTAGCAGCCGAAATCGCAGTCGGTGCCGAGCGGCCGGCCTTTGTAGGTGGCGCCGAAGCCCTGGGCCGCATCCTCGACTACTTTCAGATCATACTTTTTCGCGAGAGCCAGGATTGTATCGATTTCACATGCGACGCCGGCGTAATCGACCGTGACGATGACTTTCGTCTTCTCGGTGATGGCCGCCTCGATTTTATTCTCATCAATATTCATCGTGTCCGGCCGTATGTCCACGAATACAAGGGTGGCACCCCTCTGCACAAATGCATCCGCCGTCGAGCAGAATGTATAGGACGGGAGAATGACTTCGTCTCCCGGCTTCAGATCGCAGAGCAGGGCGGCCATCTCCAGGGCGGATGTCCCGGAAGTCGTGAGATAGGTGGCCGGGACGTTGAACTTCTCGTTCATCCATGCCTGGCATTTCTTTGTGAACATGCCGTCTCCGCAGATTTTCCGGTTGTCGATGGCCTGCTGCATGTAAATAGTTTCTTTCCCGGTGCTGGGCGGGACGTTAAAATCAATCATCATATCCTCCGAGTCTTGTATTTATGATATGTTCGGCCCAAAGGACCGTCCCCGTGGGTCGATTTCTTACAGGGCGTAGGTTCCGATCCTGTTGGGGTACAGGAGGTCGTTGCCTGCAGCATCGCGAATCGCCATTTGCGACAATATATCTTCCGTCCGTGCGTCGATCTCCTCGCGGCTTCCCCCGATGATGTAATAGCGGGCGGCATAGGGCATCCGCTGCGGCGACCCGATTCGGTCTCCCTTGGAATAGAAAATCTTTCCATATTGTACATCTTTTCTTGCTGCTATGGCAAGAGCGGAAGAAATATCGGAAACGATTCCGTCTCTGGCGTGGAAATAGATGACTGCTGCGGAATTTGCTGCAAATGGATCGCAAGCGTCCAGCAATGCGTCCAGCCTGTCTTCGTCAAATGCCCCCGCAAGCAGGATGTCTTCGATGGATACGCCAGTCGTGTATTCGATGAGTTCGTGTTCGTATCCGAGATATCTTGCGGCGATTTCCCCGACCATGAAGCCCTTCCCAGGTCCCCAGAAGAATTGCATGGAAAGCGGTCCTTCCGTCTGCCCGGTGCGGGCGATGTAGCGGGAGAGGGCATCGAGAGCCGGCTCATACACCTTGTCGATGAGCCTTGACGGATAAATGTTCCTGGTGCTCAAAGGGATTTCAGAGGGGTCGTGGGACGTTTTCTCCCGGTCGGCGATCCCGAGAACCCGGACGGTTCCCTTTCTTACCCAGCACTGCATGTTGAACTCATATTCGTCGTTGTATTCCTCCGCCAGGACTTCCGGCCTTTGCGAAGTCTCGAGGCAGGAGGCAAATGCCGCTCGTATTTCGGGAATGCCGCCTGCGATGCGAAGCCCTCTGGAACCGTACATGTCGAGAGGCTTTATGATCATCGGAAATGCAAATCCATTGAGGGCGGAATCCTCGAAATCTTTCTTTAAGAGGACGCTTTTCGTGGTTCCGATTCCCAGATCTTCGCAGGTCCTATTTGTGACATCCTTGTCCCGGTACCACGGGAGCTGGGCGGGCTTGATGTGGCATGGAAGGTGGGCCAAGTCCGCAATTTTCACCATGCATTCGAGGAGCAGATCCGAGTAGGCCGTGGTAATGGCGTCCGCATGCTCCCTGCAGATGATGGCGGCAACCGTTTCTGCATCCCTTATGTCCGCATCATAGGCGGATCCCCCAAGGCGCAGGGCTTCTTCTTTTGCCGGCGCTCCCGGGTTTCCATCGATGACGACGGCTCGGATGCCCTGTCCTGCGGCTCGCTGGACCAGCGGCACGAATTCTTCTAGAGCTCCCAAAATTACAATCGTTTTCTTTTCCATGGCAATCTCTCCAGAGTGTTTGTATTGGTTTTCGGCTCGCGGGGACGGTCCTTTTGGACCGAATTTTTTCGGTCCGTGGGGACGGTCCTTTTGGGTCAAAAATTTTTGACCCAAAAGGACCGTCCCCGCGGGCCGAAAACCCGCGGGACGAAATTTCACGCAAGCACGGCCTGCGCGACCCTTCGCATATCCTCTTCGTCGTAGCGCTGGTCGCAAGGCAGCGCCAGGATGTCCGATGCGTACCGCCTCTCGACGGAGCCGGACGGGGCGCCCTCTGCAAGGTCGCTCCAGTAAGTCGGGACAAATATCTTCTCCGCGGCAAGCCTCTTTCTCAAAGCGGCGCCGCCTGATACGAGCATCGGGTAGACAAAAGGACCTATATCCGGTATCCGGAGATGGCCGCTCATTTCCAGCTCGTTATAATTTGCCAAATGTTCCCTGAGAGCGAGGTAATTTGTCATGCGCCTTTCCGCAATCCTGTCATAGTCAAGGCCGCCCAGGATATTCTCCGTCAGAGGGGACATCTTGGCGGGGGCGGCGCCTTCGTAGGAGTGGGCATTTGCAAGCATTTGCTGATAAAAAGTGCCGGCATCGACCTCGTAGCGCCCCAGTATATGGGCGAACCGGCCGTGGGACATGTCCGTTTCTTCGGGTCCGTCCATATCCCGGTCTGTATAGAGGTAGGCTCCGTCCGTGACGCCGAGGAACTTGCGGACGGAGTAGAGCGTTGCCGCACCGTCTGCCGGTTTCTGGAAGAAGGCGTGCGTGTTGTCCACTAGAATGCGGGTAAAACGCTGCTTATAGGCAGCAAGCTCTGAATTTGTGAGCTGGCCGTATGCATTGTTTATGAAAATCCACTCATCATCGCCCAGCGCTTCCGGCAGATCGGCCTCTTCCGGGCGGAAGTCGGGTCGGATGCGATAGCGTTTCAGATGGATTCCGGCAGCGGTCAAAGCGTCCGTCACGGATGCGCAGATGAACCAGGGGTAATAGAGCGTCCTGCAGCCCGCTTGATTTAAAAACCAGGCCGCCGCGCATCTGCCCAGGTTCAGTTTTAAACAGCCGGGATGATATTCCCGGCCGCCAAAATTTTCAAATTCAAGATATCCGCCGATTTCTTTCATGGCTGTACCTCCAATGGCTGATGGCGTAGGTTCGGCTCGCGGGGACGGTCCTTTTGGGTCGAAAAAAATCGACCCAAAAGGAC
>JAUMWM010000266.1 GCA_030529705.1 Lachnospiraceae bacterium | reverse complement strand
CAGGGATGATTTGCATCCCTGTCCTTTTCTTTTTTGGCCGCATTTGTTATAATATCTCACCGATGCAACCGGCATCATTGTGAGGTGTCTTATGCAAATGTTCCTTGCGCCGCTCGCCGAGCTGGCCGAATACGATGAAATCCGCTCCCGCCTTCGGAAGGAAGACGGCATCATATCCCTGTCGGGCTGCGCCCGCGCCCAGAAAGCCCACATGATTTACGGGCTTTCTTATGATGCGGGCGTCACTCTGGTCATCGCGGAAAATGACCTGGCCGCGAAATCTCTGCACGAGGATCTCGTCTTCTACGAGCCGGACGCCCTGCTTTATCCCGCGAAGGACCTTCTCTTTTACCAGGCGGACATCACCAGCAACCTGCTGGACATCCAGCGGATGCGGGCCTACTGCGCCCTGCTGGAGGACGGCCACGTGACCATCGTCCTGCCCATCGCGGCCTTAATGGACATGGTGAGCATCCGGGAGGATTTGTCCGATGCGAGGGTGGTATTTGAACAAGACGATGAGGTCGATTCTGACTGGGTCAAGGAAACCCTGATTAAAATCGGCTACGAGAGATGCCCGGAGGTGACCTTGCCGGGACAATTTGCCGTGAGGGGGTCCATCATCGACATCTGGTCCTTGACGGAGGACCGCCCGTTTCGGATCGAGCTGTTCGGGGATGACATTGACTCGATGCGGACATTTGACCCGGAATCCCAGAGGTCCATCGAGACCCTGCAGCGGGTCATGGTGTACCCGGCGGTCGATAATATAGGAAGAAAGGCGAGTTTTTTCAGCTGGTTTCTAGATGGAAGAACTGGCATGGAAAGCGCCGGAAACAAGAAGACTGTCAGCTTTCCTGTGGATGGAAGTAAAGGAGCAAATGCAGGCGCCCGCAAGGATAGCGCGCAGGCAGCTTTCGGCACGGTGACGGCATCCAGTGCGCCGGCAAATGCAGGCATCCGCAAGGGCGGCTCTTTCATCGGCTCCCAGCCTCCCGGCTGCATGATTTTCATCGACGAGCCGACCCACATCCTGAATGCCGCCCGAACGACCGAGGACGAATTCCGCGAGAGCGTGAAGAACCGGGTCGCCCAGGGCGACTACAAAAAGGGAGAGAAGATACCCGACATCCTCGGCCAAAGCCAGATTATTTCTATTTTGAACAAATGCCGCTGCGTCTCTCTCTCCGCCCTGGACACGAGGAAGGGTGAATGGAACGTCACCGCCAATTTCAGCCAGACCGTGCAGGGCATCAGTTCTTATAATGGAAGTTTTGAACTCCTTGCGGGGGATATCAGGAAATACAGGAAGCGGGGCTACCGCGTCATCGTCATGTCCGCTTCCCATACGAGGGCCAGGCGTCTGGCAGACGACCTCTTCCGGCAGGAGGTTCCGGCCTTCTATACCGAGGACGAGAATCTTGTGCTGTCTCCGGGCCAGGTCGCGGTCGTGTATGGGCGGGCCAGCCGGGGATTTGAATACCCGATGATCAAATTGGCCGTCATCACGGAGACGGACATATTGGGAGCCAAGCCCAAGAAGCGGAAGAAACGGACCCGCTACACCGGCGAGAAGATCGCCAGCTTCAATGAACTGCACGTGGGGGATCCGGTCGTCCACGAAAACCGAGGGGTCGCCATCTATCGGGGCATCGAGCAGGTTAAGGTTGACGACGTTCTGAAAGATTATATCAAGCTTGAGTATAAGGACGGAAATCTGTACGTGCTGGCCACCCAGTTGGATGTCCTGCAGAAATATACCGGCGGCGGGGAAAATGCCGCCCCGAAGCTGAACCGTCTTTCCGGGCAGGAGTGGGAGAAGACCCGCGCCCGCGTCAAAAGTTCGGTGCAGAACATCGCGAAAGACCTGATCGCCCTGTATGCAGTCCGGGAAAATTCGGAGGGATTCGCATACAGCGAGGACACGCCCTGGCAGAAGGAATTTGAGGAACTGTTTCCGTTCGAAGAGACGGAGGACCAGCTCATCGCCATCGATGACACGAAGCGGGACATGCAGAGCCGGAAAATCATGGACCGGCTCATTTGCGGCGACGTCGGTTACGGCAAGACGGAAATTGCGCTCCGAGCGGCTTTCAAGGCCGTCCAGGACGGCAAGCAGGTGGCTTACCTCGTGCCGACGACCATATTGGCCCAGCAGCACTACAATACATTTGTCCAGAGGATGAAGGAATTTCCGGTCAACGTGGCACTGCTGTGCCGCTTCTGCACTGCGGCGCAAATCAAGCAGACCATTAAAGATATGAAGAAAGGCCTCGTGGACATCGTGATCGGGACTCACCGGCTGCTCTCGAAGGACGTGGAGTTCAAGGATCTCGGCCTGCTCATCGTGGACGAGGAGCAGCGGTTCGGCGTCACCCACAAGGAGAAGATCAAGAACCTCCGCAAGAACGTGGATGCGCTGACGCTGACGGCGACGCCGATTCCGCGCACGCTCCACATGAGCCTGGTCGGAATCCGGGACATGACGGTATTGGAGGAGCCGCCGCAGGACCGCGTGCCGATTCAGACTTACGTCATGGAGCATAATTGGGAGATGGTGCGCGAAGCCATTTGCAGAGAGATGGCAAGAGGCGGGCAGGTCTATTACGTCTTCAACCGGGTCCGGGACATCGCCGACATGGCCAAGCGCATTCAGGATCTGGTTCCTGAGGCAAATGTAGCCTTCGCCGATGGCCAGATGAATAAGCGGCAGCTCGAAGATATCATGTTCGAGTTCATAGGCGGGGAGATCGACGTCCTGGTGACGACGACCATCATCGAAACGGGGCTGGATATTTCAAATGCAAATACCATCATCATTCATGATGCCGACAGGATGGGCCTGTCCCAGCTTTACCAGTTGCGGGGCCGGGTCGGCCGGTCCAACAGGACGGCTTACGCTTTCCTTATGTACCGGCGGGACAAGCAGCTGAAAGAGGTGGCGGAGAAGCGGCTTGCGGCGATCCGCGAATTTACGGAGCTGGGATCCGGATTTAAGATTGCCATGCGGGACCTGGAGATCCGGGGGGCCGGGGATTTGCTCGGGAAGGAGCAGTCGGGCCATATGGACCTGGTGGGCTACGACCTTTACTGCAAGATGCTGGCCCTGGCCGTGAAGGAGCTGAAGGGCGAGGTGCCGGAGGAGTCGTTCGAGACGGTGGTTGACATAAATGTGGATGCTTATATTCCGGATTACTATATCGCGGACGAGTTCCAGAAGCTGGACTTCTATAAGAAGATCGCGGCGATTGAGAACGACAAGGATTATGAGGAGATTTCCGATGAGCTTATGGACCGGTTCGGGGAGCTGCCGAAGACTGTACAGAACCTGCTGCTCATCGCGGAGCTGAAGGCGTCGGCGCATGCGGCTTCCATCGAGGAGATCAAGCAGAGGTCGCGGGAGGTGCGCCTTACCGTGCGGCCGGATCCGACATTTGACACGATGCAGCTCGGGCGGATCATCGGCTCTTTCGGGGGGATGTTCAGCGTGCACCAGAGTCCCGGCGGGGCTTATTTCCTCTACCACGGCCCGGTTCAGACGGCGGATATGGTACATAATTTGAAAAGATTTACAACAGAACTTGCTTCAACGGTGAAAAGCGTATAGAATAGGGATTCGGCGAGAAGTTCGTCCCGCGGGGACGGTCCTTTTGGGCCGAAAAAATTCGGCCCGCGGGGACGGTCCTTTTGGGTAAAAATTTTTTGACCCAAAAGGACCGTCCCCGCGGACCGAAAGTCTTTCTTAAAAT
>JAUMWM010000265.1 GCA_030529705.1 Lachnospiraceae bacterium | reverse complement strand
ACCATCTACAGCGGCCTTATGTAAAAGATCCTTCGCTACGC
This sequence comes from Lachnospiraceae bacterium, assembly GCA_030529705.1. Classification (GTDB taxonomy): domain Bacteria; phylum Bacillota; class Clostridia; order Lachnospirales; family Lachnospiraceae; genus Chordicoccus. Next base: position 3,722 of record JAUMWM010000265.1, on the reverse strand, counting down.
TCAGGATGACACCCTATATACCATAGGTACAAATGATTTTGGTGTGGAAGCGTGAACAGTAACCCGAAAACCCCTGTCTCCTGCGATTTTTCTTGCAGGAGGCGGCTTTTTGATAGTAAAATTAGCATTATAAGATATGTATGGAGTGGAGTATGATGGACAAAGAAGGTGGAGGGAAGTTCGGGCACAAAGGCGGGATTTCCGGCATCTTTTTTATTCTGATAGCGGGGGCTTGCTGGGGATCTATCGGAATTTTTGTCAGGAAGTTCAATTCCCTGGGCCTTGTCTCCATGGACATCGTAGCCGTGCGCTCGGTTTTTACGGCTGTCTTCATGGCGGCCTTCCTTGCCGTATACGACAGGAGCCTGTTGAAAATCCGGCTGAGGGATATCTGGTGCTTTGCCGGGACCGGCATCGTCAGCATGGTATTCTTCAATTACTGTTATTTCGGCCTGATCCGCATCTCGTCGCTTTCCGTGGCGGCGGTCATGCTCTATACTGCGCCTGCATTTGTCATGCTTTTGTCCGCCGTCATCTTCCACGAGAGGATAACGGCTGTGAAGGTGGCCGCCCTGGTTCTGACGTTTGTCGGCTGCTGCTTTGTCACGGGAGTCGTGGGGAGCCGTGTGCATCTGACAGGGAGGGCCATCCTGCTGGGGCTTGGAGCCGGGCTGGGTTATGCGCTCTACTCCATTTTCGGGAGATTTGCCCTTATGAGGGGCTATCACAGCTTCACGATTAATCTCTATACGTTTCTTTTCGCATCGCTTGCCTGCATCCCGCTGGTCGATGCGGGGAAGATCTTTACCGTGTGTACTTCGAACTTGTCCATGGCTGTTTTCTCCGTGCTGTGCGGGCTGGTCACGACGATGGTTCCGTATATTGCGTACAATTTCGGGCTGGCGGGGGTTGAGACGGGGAAGGCGGCCATCATTGCTTCCATAGAGCCGGTCGTGGCGACGCTGATCGGGGCCGCTTTATTCGGGGAGCGGCCGGGAGTCGGAAATATCATCGGGATTATACTGGTGCTGGCGGCTATCGTGTTGTGTAATCTTAAGATAGATATTTTTACGGGTGAATTATAAGAGTCCAGGTAACTACTTAGTAGGTAGATAAAATCATTGTCATCCTGAGCGTTAGCGAAGGATCCTAAACGTGATGCATATGTAACTGACAGGCAGGGGCCGAAATGTCTGTTATTCTGAACTTAAGGCAAAGCTTTAACCGAAATTTACACTCCAGAAAAGATTCTTCGCTGACGCTCAGAATGACAAGGGGGTGCTGAATGACAGGGGGGTGCCGAACAGTTACGAATCCTTTATGCAGGGAGGGGCAGGTGTCTAAATGAGAAAGAATGTTTATATGAGTCCGCTCGAAAACATACAAATGATCGCCATGGACGAAGTCGGCGGCTTCCCGGTACGTCCGGGCCTTTATGAACTGTACGGCGCCACCGCCCTGCCCGGAGCGGTCAACTTTACGCTGCACACGCACGGCGCGACCTCCGTGGAGCTCCTGCTCTTTAAACGGACGGAAACGGAGCCCTACGCCGTGCTGAAATTCCCGGAATCCTACCGAATCGGGGATGTCTATGCGATGATCGTATTTGACCTCAACATAGAAAACTTCGAATATGCCTACCGCGTTGACGGGCCGAACAACCCTCGCAGGGGGATTACATTTGACAAAAACCGAATCCTGCTCGACCCCTATGCGAAAGCCGTGACGGGGCAGAGCGTATGGGGGGAGAAACATAGGAAGAAAGACTTCTACAAGGCCCGGGTCGTGCGCAATGACTTCGACTGGGGGACGGACCGGAATCCGCTTCTGCCCATGGAAGACCTCGTCATCTATGAACTGCACGTGAGGGGGTTCACGAAGCACAAATCGTCCGGGGTGAGGAATCCGGGGACATTTGACGGGCTCAGGGAGAAGATTCCCTACCTGCGGGACCTCGGAATTAATGCGGTGGAGCTCATGCCGATTTTCGAGTTCGACGAGATGCGGGACGACCGAGAAGTCGACGGGAAAAAGATGATTGATTACTGGGGCTACAACCCCATCAGCTTTTTTGCCCCGAATACCAGCTATGCGTCCGAAGTTGAGTATAACCGGGAGGGGCGCGAACTCAAGAAGCTGATTAAGGCCCTGAATGACAATGGGATTGAGTGCTTCCTGGACGTGGTTTTCAACCACACGGCGGAGCAGGGCGAGGGCGGTCCGTTCATCTCCTTCAAGGGGCTCGACAACAACGTGTACTACATGCTCTCTCCGGACGGCAGGTATTACAATTTCAGCGGCTGCGGCAACACGCTGAACTGCAACCATCCGGTCGTGCAGCAGCTTATCCTCGATTCGCTGCGCTACTGGACCGTGACCTACCACATTGACGGTTTTCGATTCGATTTGGCCAGCATTCTGGGGCGCAACCAGGATGGGCGGCCGATGAATAATCCTCCGCTGCTGCAGAACTTGGCATTTGACCCTATTCTGGCAAATGTAAAGCTCATCGCAGAAGCCTGGGATGCCGGCGGCCTCTACCAGGTCGGAACGTTCCCGTCATGGAGGCGGTGGGCCGAGTGGAACGGCAAATACCGTGATGACATGCGGGATTATCTGAAAGGGGACATTTCCTTGACCCGCATTGCGGCGAGGCGCATCATGGGGTCTGAGGATATCTATGACCCTGCCTCCCGGGGCAGCACGGCTTCGGTCAATTTCCTGAATTGCCACGATGGCTTCACGCTCTGGGATATGTATTCTTACAGCCGGAAGCATAATGAGGCAAATGGCTGGAACAACACGGATGGCTCCGATGACAACCGGAGCTGGAATTGCGGCGAGGAGGGGGAGACGGACGATCCGAGGATTGTGTTCCTTCGGAAGAAGCTTGCGAAGAACGCCATGGCGGTCCTGTTTATGAGCCGGGGGATTCCGATGTTCCTAGCCGGGGACGAGTTCCTGAATACGCAATTTGGAAATAATAACGCCTACTGCCAGGACAACGAGGTCTCATGGCTTGACTGGAACAGGATGCGGGAGAATGCGGATCACTGGAATTTCGTCCGGCACATGATTGCTCTGAGAAAGAACCATCCGGTGGTGAGGAAGCCTTGCGGCAGGGCGCACTGTGGGTTCCCGGTGATGCGGGCCATCCTGCCGGACGAGGGGGCGCATGTCCTTCGGATTCTGTATGCCGGGCGGAAGAGAAAGCCGGATGGATTTGAGGTTGCAGGACGGGAACCGGGAGCAGGCCGAAAGGGTGGCCATGCGGAACAGAAATTGGACCGGAAGGGCGCTTGTGAGGAAATGGGTTTCGATGGGAAGGGCGCATTTGCCGATGAAGATGACGGGGACGATGTAGTATGCCTGGCGGTCAATGTGTTTTGGGAAGCCCAGATGTGCATCCTGCCAGATCCGGCGCCCGGCTATCGGTGGGAGATTGCCTGCGATACGTCGGAGTGGTACCTGCCCGACTCGGTGTCCCGGAAGGACATGCCCGTGTATGTCCCCGGAAATCGGATTCGGATGGACAGGAGAAGCGTGCTCGTGTTTACGATGGAGCGGGCGGGACGGCCCATGTAAAGTTTCGGCCCGCGGGGACGGACCTTTTGGACCAAAAAATTTCGGCCCGCGGGGCCGGACCTTTTTGGTCGGAAAAAATTTACCCCAAAGGACCCTCCCCCCGGGCGGAAGAGAATTGAGTAAACGGATGTTATTCG
>JAUMWM010000264.1 GCA_030529705.1 Lachnospiraceae bacterium | reverse complement strand
AATGTGCTGAAGTTGCTGAAGTTTTGCTGGAACTTTTGCTGATGTGCTGAAGTTGCTGAAGTTTTTTCCCCCGATTGACCGTTTTTCCTTGACGATTAACATGCACAAGTTTATAATGCATTTTGGTTTTGTTTTATTTAATTTGACATTAAGGATCCATCCATTCATAAATAGTTCAACCGAAACATTTTTTATGTCAGAATCCTTAGTCAAAGAAGCATTTTTTATGGAGGGAACACTAAATGAACAAGGGTACTGTGAAGTGGTTCAATGCCGAAAAAGGATACGGTTTCATCACCGGTGAAGACGGAAATGACGTATTCGTACATTTCTCCGCCATCCAGGCAGAGGGCTTCAAGTCACTCGACGAAGGACAGGCTGTGACGTTTGACCTTCAGCAGGGCGCTCGCGGAATGCAGGCCGCCAATGTAGTCAAATTATAATTCAGGTTATAATTCTGATTCGGATATAAAAGAACCGTCCATATGAGAAGGACGGTTCTTTTTATTCTCAATATATCACCCGAAAACGGTTCTTTTGGGCAAATAATTTCGTCCCAAAGTTCCATCCTCAAGGAAATCTCTTTTGGTTTGGAACGTTTCTGTAGGAACAAATGCTTTCGTCCCAAAGTTCCATCCCCAAGGGGACTCTCTTTTGGTTTGGAACGTTTCTGTAGGAACAAATGCTTTCGTCCCAAAGTTCCATCCCCAAGGGAATCTCTTTTGGTTTGGAACGTTTCTGTAGGAACAAATGCTTTCGTCCCAAAAGGACCGTCCCCAAGGAAAATCATTAATACCCGTTGGAGAGGCCGTTGACGTACTCCATGTAGTCCGTCATATTGACTTCCGTAGCTTCGATCGCAGTCTCCTCGCCATCCTTCGGCCTCGTAGCCGTCTGATAGGCTGAGACGCCGAACCAGCCAATGAAGACCGCCAAAACCGCGATCACCAGGCCGGTCTCGATTTTTGCCATGCGCTTTTCTTTTTTCAGAATCTGCTTCTTATTCTTCTTGTATTCTTTATATGCATCTACTTTTTTCTGGCTCATAAAACGCGCTCCCTTCTAAGCCAATTTGACCCGCCGACGGCGGCTCAGTGCGGCAGGAAAGAACATCGGAAGTTACTGTTAACTCATCCGATAGCGTCCTTGCCATCATGAGCGTATGACAAGGTCTTTTACCATCTACAGCGTCTTTATGTAAAAGTTCCTTCGCTATGTTTGGGATGACGCCCAATATACCATGGGTACGGACGATTTTAGCGTGGAAGTGTGAACAGTAACCGTCAGAAAAACCGATATCTTTCCCTAAGAAAAACATACTTGACAAATATACCACGAAGGCGGTCAGATGACAACAATAATTCCTCCGTCATTTGCATAAACCGTCGACAAGCCGCCCATCTCCTGCATAATGACCTTCCTGACCTTTATCCGCTTCAAGATGGCGTCTCGTACCATGACGGCCCTGCTCCTGCAGTTGACGAAACTGATTCCGAGAATCTTCTCCTCCGGATTGGCCGTTCCGGCAATGACATGATCCACCATCTTGATAAGAGCCTTGTTCGACCCCCTTGCCTGGTCAATCTGCTCGATGACTCCCTCCTCGTTTCCGATACAGATCGGCTTTATCTTAAGCACGGTTGCTGCAAGGGCCTTGAGCCGGCTGAGCCGCCCGTTCTTGCGGAGCGTCTCCAGATTGTCCAGCGTAAAATAGGTCCTCTTTTCAAGAATCCATGTCTCTATTTTCTCGCAAATCTCCTCAAATGCGACCCCCGCCTCCTCCATCTCGGCAATCATGTGAGTGATGATCGTCTCCCCGACGGAAGTAGATCTGGAATTGAAGACGTGTATCTTCGCATCCGGATGCTTCTCAAGATACATTTCCCTGGCGATGGCCGCGCTCTGATAGGAACCGGACAACTCTCCGGAAATCGTCACGCCATAGATATGCTTTGCGCCACAGTCGTATTCCCTGTAATACGCTTCCGGGGACGGACATGCCGTCTTCGCGCATGTGGGGCATTCCGCAATTTTCCTGACCAGGAAACCCGGATTGAGCGTCCCGTCATCAATAAATTCCTCATCTCCGAAGATCAGGGTGAGCGGCACTACCCGGCATTCATCCATGCCTTTCATACTTTCGGAAAATTCCCCTGCACTATCCATAGCTATTCTGTACTTCATATCCATTCCCCCGATTTGTTTTTATTTCCGGATGAACCTTCCTTTGCCGTCACATATTCATCCGTCAAATGGCGCATTTCATCTATACTAGTACAACATTTCATAAGTTCTGTAGCATTACTTATGAAACACTGTGCTTGCAAGCGATAATATTGTAACATATTGGAGTCATGATGCACAAGAATTGCCTGAACAATATCTACTTGCAGTACTCGTAAATCTCCGCGGCATTTGCAAATGTAACCTTCGTCGGATTCGTATAAAATACCGTCTCAGGCGCACCTCCATCTATCATTTCCGCGGCCCTGTTGCCGGCCCATTCAGCCTGAGCCTTATAATCATCAAATACCGTTCCCGTAATTATCCGGTCAAGAATGCCCTTCATGGCCTCAGGGCTTCCCACGGCCCCGATTATGTAAACGTCCTTCCCCTCCTTTAACCCCTTTTTAAAGACGGCATCCCCCGCTCCCAGAGCCATCTCGTCATTGCCGCAAAATATCACCTCTATTTCATTTCCGAAACGGTCAAGCGCGTCCGCAATCACCTTTTCTGCTTTCTCGCGCTCCCAGTCCGCCCTGGCAAGCAGGACCATCTCTGATGAAACTCCCCTCTCCGTGAGCTCGCGAATCGAGTATTCGGACCTCTCAAGCGTGGTCGGATCGTTCGGATCCCCCTGGAGCATGACATATTTCACAACGCCATCGCCGTTCAAATCCCCGCACTTCGGACAGGACGCCGCAATGGCTCCCTGATCCACGCCTGACCTGACGCCATCCGGACCGATATAGCAAGCCCGAATCTTCTCTTTCTCCCATCGGATTTCCTCAGACTCTTCCGGCTCGCTCATGATATAGACGATCGGGACGCCTGCATTTGCACACATGTCCGTCATTTCGGATACGTTATTGACGTCGCACGGGGCAATAATCATGACATCCGGCTTCTTGCCGAGAAGGATGGAAACCTGCTCGGCCTGCAGATTTGCATCGAGCCCGCAGTCCAGCATATCTATATTCTCTGCCTGGAATCCCAGGCCGTTTGCCATATAGGACACCATCTCTACATACATCTGGCCGACCCGGGAGTCCAGACGCTCGGACAAGGCAACGGCGACTTTTGCGTTCCAATATTTGGGAGTCTGCCCGGAAGCAACCGACTCGTCTTCTCCAGTCTCCGTGAGGACGGCCGCATCGCCTTCGCCGGCCACCGGGAGAGCGGCATCGCCGTCATTTTCGACTATCGACTCGCCATCAGCTTCCGATTCCGATAAAATTGTACTTCCTTCCGATCCTTCCGCCCTAATGTTTGATGCCCCGCCCCGGCAGCCTGCCATAAGCGACGTCATCATCATCATGATTGCGGCCAGGACCGCAAGAACTCTTCTTTTCATGTTATACCCTTCCTCCACTGAGGATCTTTTACATAAAGCCGCCGCAAACGGTACAAGATCCTTCGCTTACGCTCAGGATGACAAAGAGAACGGTCACCGATAGCTACAAATACGAAACCGAGCAATCCTTCGCTTACTCTCAGGATGACAAAGAAAACGGTCACCGATAGCTACAAATACGAAACCGAGCAATCCTTCGCTTACTCTCAG
>JAUMWM010000263.1 GCA_030529705.1 Lachnospiraceae bacterium | reverse complement strand
GGGTCGAAAAATTTCGGCCCAAAAGGACCGTCCCCGCGGGACGAAACCATGCCTTGGTTTCTCCTCACGCCATCATGGCAAATGTACAAGCTCGAACACCTTGCCACTGTTCCTGATTGCTTCTATCCTTTTCTTTCCCTCAATCTGCTTGTAAATAGCCTCCATCCCCTGCCCTTCCAGATCCCGGAATTTCCTCTCATTGCTCGCAGTCATAATCCGCACGACCGTATCGGTAAAAACGATATTCTGATCCTTAGGGTCATTTGTCTCGATCGTCGTGTGGAAGAGTTCCGCGACCATTCTCTGCTCCCCGGCATCGGAAAACTGGCTGACCAGCGAGGCTTCATTTGCCTTCCCCTCCGCCAGCTGGGCGTACAGCCTCTCTGCAATCAGATGGCAAAGCGGGTCAGAAAAATCATCCGGCCCGACATAATCCTTCGTGAGGGCATAGGCTTCCGGGTAATTTGCCAGATACGTCAGCATCAGTTTCTCGGACTTGACGAACCCATTTTCCTTCCCGGCCATCTTCGCCGCCTCATCCCTCTCCGGGGAAGTTTGCGCCTGCCTGCGGGCGGGGGTTTTCCCTTCCAGCGCCATCGTATTGACAAGTTTCCTGAGCGCTTCCGGCTTCATATAGTATTTTTTCGAGACGGCCTCAATATAGTTCTCCCGCTCGAGATCCTCCGGAAATCCCAGCAGCCTGACCGCAACCTCCCGCTGGAAAGCGGTCCGCTCCTGCGGGTCATCCAGCCTGTACCGGCCCTCCAAATCGGCGACCTCGAACATGAATGCGTCCTCGGCGTGAAGAAGCCTCTCCTCCATCGCCTCATTTCCAAGCGCCCGGATGAACTCATCGGGGTCCTTATGGGGACTCAAATCGACCACCCTGGCGGAAATCCCTGCATTTTTCAGGATCGGGTATGCCCGTATCGCCGCCGTCCTTCCCGCCCCGTCGGAATCGTACAGCAGAAGGGCTGTGTCCGCGAACCGCCGCAGAAGGTTGGCCTGCTGCCCCGTGAGGGCCGTTCCGAGCGAAGCCACGGCATTGTCAAATCCCGCCTGGTGCATCGTGATGACATCCATATACCCCTCGCACAGGATGATGTATTTCCTGCGGGTGGACCTCGCGATATTCAGGCCAAAAAGATGATAGCCCTTGTTAAACAGGTCCGTATCCGGAGAATTCACGTATTTCGGCAACCCGTCCCCCATGACGCGGCCGCCGAAGCCGATCACCCTCCCTCGCACATCCTGAATCGGGAACATGACTCTGTTCCAGAACTTGTCAAGGACCCCTCTTTGTTCGTCAAATGTAAACAGCCCGGACCCGGAAAGCAGCTCGTCGGAATACCCTTTCTTTTTCAAATGCCGGTAAAGGCCGCCTTTCCTGGTCGCGAATCCAAGGCCGAACTTGCGGATCGTCTCATCGGACAACCCCCGGTTTTTCAGGTACGAAAGGCCGATTGCCCCCTCTTCCCTGCGAAGCATGTGGAAGTAATATGTGGCCGCCTCCTTATGAATGGCAAGAAGGGCGGATTTCCGATCCGCCAGTTCCCTGGCTTCCTCGGAATAATCCATTTTGGGCAAATCCACGCCAGAGCGTTCAGCCAGAAACTGAACCGCTTCCACGAAGGTCATGCTGTTATATTCCATCATGAAGGTGAAGACGTTGCCGCCCGCATGGCAGCCGAAGCAGTAATACATCTGCTTTTGCCGGCTCACGCTGAAGGAGGCGGTTTTTTCATTATGGAAGGGACACAGGCCCACGTAATTGCTTCCGGTCCGTTTCAGGTGAACATAACCGCCAATCAGGTCTACGATATCGTTTCTGGAACGAACCTCTTCGATTAAATCATCAGAATACCGCATCTATCTGAAGAATCCCCCCTTTCGAAGCAACTTTGTGCCTTACTCGCAATATCTTCAACCTCGACGGTTGAACTGGCATTCTTGTCATCCTGAGCGTCAGCGAAGGATCTTTTGTTAAAAATCATTACTGTTTACGCATTCGATATCGCCCTTGTCATCCTGAGCGTCAGCGAAGGATCTTTTGTTAAAAGATACTTACTGTTCATGCATCAGATATCGCCCTTGTCATCCTGAGCGTCAGCGAAGGATCTTTTACCATCTACAGCGGCTTTATGTAAAAGATCCTTCGCTTCGCTCAGGATGACAAGACAAATATGTTGATTCAAATGATTCAGCCGAAAACATATGAAAGGTTCTACGGTCTGCTCCACGAATTCGGTATGAATATCTCCCGGAATTTCGTCATGGAATACTGGTCCGTCATGCCGGAAATATAGTCGCACACGACGCGTTCCAACATTTCCCCCCTCTTGTCGATCAACATCCTGAAATCCAAAGGCAAATCGGCCGAATGCGTAACGTAGTAACGATAGAGTTCGCTGAGCATGGCCTGGGCCTTCTTCTCCTCCCCCTTGGCGACGTCATTTGTATACAGGTTCCGGTACAGGAAGCTGCGGAGTTCCTGCATGGCTTCCCCGATTTCTTCCGACATGCTGACTTTGTCTTTTCCCGAGGAATTCTGAACGATGTCATGGACAAATGTATTCAGCCTCTCCCGTGTCGACTCCCCCAACAAACTCCGCAAATGCATCGGTATGTCCTCCTCGCAGAGGATTCCGGCCCTTTCTGCGTCATCCATGTCATGGTGGATGTAGGATATCTTGTCGCAGAGCCTTACGGTCTGCCCCTCCAGAGTGGAAGGACTGTCCGCCGTTCCGTGATTCAGGATTCCGTCCCGGACTTCCCAGGTCAGGTTCAGCCCCTTGCCATCCTTTTCCAGAATATCCACAAGCCTCCCGCTCTGCTCGCTGTGGTGGAAACCGTAGGGACAGACCTGGTTCAAAGCCCTCTCGCCCGCATGGCCGAACGGCGTATGGCCTAGGTCATGGCCCAAGGCGATCGCTTCCGTGAGGTCTTCATTCAGCCTCAGGCATTTGGCGACCGTCCTCGCCGTCTGCGAGACTTCCAGCGTGTGCATCAGGCGCGTCCGATAATGATCCCCCTGGGGCGCCAAAAATACCTGGGTCTTGTCTTTCAGCCTCCTGAAAGACTTGCAGTGCACAATCCTGTCCCGGTCGCGCATATAGGCAGTCCGGATATCGCACTCCGGTTCCGGCTTCTCCCTTCCCTTCGTATACCTGGATTTTTGCGCATACGGGCTGAGGTTTACAAGCTCCCTCTCCTCCAATATACCACGGATGAACTCTGCCATATCATCCCCCTCCCTTTCGTCCCTTGGGGACGGTCCTTTTGGGCCAAAAAATTTCGTCCCATGGGGACGGTCCTTTTGGGCCAAAAAAAATCGTCATTTGGGGACAGTTCTTTCGAACCAAACAAAATACCCTCCTTTTGGAGAAAGTTCTTTTGAACCAAAAACTTCGTCCTTTGAAGACAATTCATTTGGGGCGAAAACCCGCTTCGGACACAAAAAAATGTTTGTATAGATAGTTTTACGTAAAAAGGTTGGTTTTCCTTTTTTTTAGAAAAATTTCCTTTTTTTTGATTGGCATCTATCTGCAACGTTGCCCCTTGTTCTGCTTTCTCCTGACGCAGTGTCATCCTGAGCGCAGCGAAGGATCTTTCATGGTAGCCGTCCCTGGTTTCGAGGGGCAGGTCGCAGTGTCATCCTGAGCGCAGCGAAGGATCTTTCATGTACAACAGGCGCTGTCAATAAAAGATCCTTCGCTATGCTCAGGATGACAAGGCAATTATTCATAGAACCGCCTCCAAGGGTGGGCATAGTCAAATAAAAGCAGGGGCTTTTTGCCCCTGCCAGTTTTTCAATAT
>JAUMWM010000053.1 GCA_030529705.1 Lachnospiraceae bacterium | reverse complement strand
AGGGACGAAAATTTTTTTGCAATTCGGTGTTGACATTAGGGGAGCGTGGGAGTATATTATCATACAGATGTTAGCACTCCATATAAATGAGTGCTAACAGGATAAGGAAAAGCTTATTCGAAGTATTCACATAAGGAGGCTTTATTATGAAATTAGTACCGCTTAGCGACAGAGTTGTTCTGAAGCAGAAGGAAGCTGAGGAGAAGACGGCATCCGGAATCATTCTTTCCGGACAGGCCAAGGAAAAACCCCAGCAGGCAGAAGTCATAGCCGTAGGACCGGGCGGAATCGTTGATGGAGAGAAGGTCGAGATGAACGTCAAGGTCGGCCAGTCGGTTATTTATTCAAAGTATGCGGGAACAGATGTAAAGCTTGGCGAAGAGGAGTATACGATTGTTCGCCAGAGCGATATTCTTGCGGTAGTAGAGGAGGACTAAGAAATGGCTAAAGAGATTAAGTATGGTGCAGAGGCGAGAGAAGCTCTGCAGACAGGCGTAGATAAACTGGCGAATGTCGTTCGCGTTACCTTGGGACCGAAAGGCAGGAACGTTGTACTTGAGAAGACTTACGGCGGCCCGACAATTACGAATGACGGCGTCACCATTGCGAAGGAAATCGACCTGGAAGACGGATTCGAGAACATGGGCGCCCAGCTCATCAAGGAAGTTGCCTCTAAGACAAATGACGTTGCCGGCGACGGCACGACCACCGCTACCGTTCTCGCGCAGGCCATGGTTCAGGAAGGCATGCGCAACCTGGCAGCAGGGGCAAATCCGATCATCCTCCGCAAGGGTATGAAGAAAGCTACGAAAGCGGCTGTCGCATCCCTGGTTGCCATGAGCCAGCCGGTAAGCGGCAAGAAGCAGATTGAGCGCGTTGCAGCGGTGTCTGCAGGCGACGACGAAGTCGGCGTGATGATTGCCGATGCCATGGAGAAGGTTTCCAAGGATGGAGTCATCACGATTGAAGAGTCCAAGACGATGGTTGACGAGCTGGATCTTGTCGAAGGCATGCAGTTCGACCGCGGATATATTTCGGCTTATATGTGCTCCGATATGGAGAAGATGGAAGCAAACCTGGAAGAGCCGTACGTCCTCATTGTTGACAAGAAGATCAGCAATATTCAGGACCTCCTTCCGGTTCTTGAGCAGATCGTAAAGAGCGGCGCGCAGCTCCTCATCATCGCCGAGGACGTGGAGGGCGAGGCCCTTACGACCCTTATCGTGAACAAGCTTCGCGGCACGTTCAATGTTGTTGCCGTCAAGGCTCCGGGCTATGGCGACAGGAGAAAGGATATGCTGAAGGATATAGCTATCCTGACAGGCGGCACGGTCGTATCGGATGAGCTCGGCATCGAGCTTAAGGATGTGACGATGGCCCAGCTTGGCCGCTGCAAGTCCGTAAAGGCTACCAAGGATAACACGGTCATCGTGGACGGCCTTGGATCCAAGGAAGAGATTGACGCTCGCGTGGCTCAGATCAAGGCTCAGATCGGCGAGACGAAGTCTGACTTCGACCGCGAGAAGCTTCAGGAGAGGCTTGCCAAGCTCGCAGGCGGCGTAGCGGTCATCCGGGTAGGCGCTCCGACAGAGACCGAGATGAAAGACAAGAAGCTTCGTATGGAAGATGCTCTCAACGCCACTCGCGCGGCTGTCGAGGAAGGCATTATCGCCGGCGGCGGGACAGCTTACATCCACGCTGCGGATGACCTCAATGAAATCATCGACAGCCTTGAAGGCGACGAGAAGACCGGTGCCCAGATTATCCAGAGAGCCCTTTCCGCTCCGCTGTACCGCATTGCGGAGAACGCAGGCGAAGAGGGAGCCGTCATCGTGAACAAGGTGCGGGATGCAAAGGCCGGAATCGGCTACAATGCCCTGACGGGCGAGTATGTCGACATGGTTGCTACCGGAATCCTCGATCCGGTCAAGGTTACGAGGTCTGCGCTTGAGAATGCGAATTCCGTCGCGGCAACCCTGCTCACTACGGAATCGGCCGTCTCCCAGATCAAGGAGCCGCAGCCGCCGATGCCGGCCGGCAATCCGGGCATGGGGATGATGTAAGGATTTGACAGAACCTAATCACAGAAGAAATGCGTAATCAGGAGGCCAGCCGGGCGGGAAACCCGGCTGGCCGTTTTTTCGGTCCGCGGGGACGGTCCTTTTGGGTCAAAATTTTTTGACCCAAAAGGACCGTCCCCGCGGGCCGAAAAAATTCGACCCAAAAGGACCGTCCCCAAGGGAAAAAGAAGGATGACGCACCCTGTCTCTTATGGTAAAATACTATAAATATAATAGACTTGGAGGCATAGCCATGAGTGACATTTTTTCCGAGCATCTTGTAAAACGCAAACCAAAAAGCTCCGAACAGGCGTTGAAGTACGGTCTGATTTTTCTCACGGCCTTTCTCATACTGGGCGGCCTGTTCATCCTCGGCCCGCTCATCTATCCGGGCATTATTCTCGGCGTAGTCTGTTATTTCTTCATTTTCCCAAGATTTAACGTGGAGTATGAGTATTCTTACGTAAACGGGGAATTTGACATAGACGTGATTTACTCCATGTCAAAGCGGAAACATAAGGAAACGTTTTCTGTTACAAATGTAGAATGCGTCGCCCCCCTGGGCTCCCACCAGCTTGACGCGTTCCAGCATGACTTCCAGGTGACTGATTATTCCTCGCTGGATCCGGATGTGCGGCCGTACGTGTTCGTCCTTCCCCAGGAAAGACGGATCATCTATATGCAGATAGAGGATGACAGCCTGATTACTGACTTAAAATACAGGCTGCCCAGGCGGTTTTTCACGGAATAAAGGAGCGTGCAAATGAAAGTATTTAAGCATGAGTTACACATCGATTCAGAAGAGAAGATGATTTCCATCACGAATGTGATAAGGGATGATATCGACAAAAGCGGCATATTTGACGGAATCGTCGTCATCATGTGTCCCCATACGACGGCCGCCATCACGGTCAGCGAAAACACGGATCCGAATGTCCAGCACGATTTGCTCTATGCATTTGAACGGGTTTTCCCGAGGAATGACAACGGGTATACGCATGAAGACGGGAATTCATTTGCCCATATAAAAAGCGCGGCGGTCGGCGTCACCGAGACCCTGATTGTCGAGAATGGGCGTCTGATTTTGGGCATCTGGCAGGATGTCTACTTCTGCGAGTTCGACGGCCCGAGGACGAGGTACTTTTACGTGAAGATTATGGAAGGGTGAATGGCCGGTTTGATATGAGCAAGTCAGGAAAGAAAAGGCGGAGGCGGGCAGAAATGCGGCGGCGCAATAGGAGATTGTTCTTTGTTTTCACAGCAATCGTCCTGGTGCTGCTGGTCATTCTGTTTGCCCTAAGGTGGAAGAATAAAAGCGGAAGCGGGGAGGGTATGCCGGGCGCAGTGAAAGGGGCTTCCGGACCTGAAAGCGGAAATGCGGCGGACGGCGACTCCGGGGAGGAGGATGACGGCTTGGCGCCAAGAGAGATGGTTACATTTGACGAAGGGCAGATGCATAGGGGCGACCTCGTCCTGGTCAGCAGCAGCCATGCTTACGATTTTGAGGCAAATGCCGCCACCATCGGTCTCGTAAACATCCGCGAAGCGCAGAACTTTACTTATCAGGTGGGAAAGCCTGAGTTTGAGATAGCCCAGAGGGTCATGCCCCATCTGGACGAGCTTGTTGCGGCCTGCGATGCGGCAGTCGGAACAAAAATGACCGGCGTCGCCTCGGCATACAGGTCGATGGAGTACCAACAGGAAGTCTGGAAGGAGATGGAGGACCTGTACGGGCAGGAGTATGCGGAGAAGTATGTCGCAGCGCCGGGGTACAGCGAGCATCACACGGGCCTTGCCGTCGATATGAGCATCTTCTACGAGGACGGCAGCGAGGGGACGTTCTCGGAGAGCGAGAATGCCTACTGGATGAATGAGAACTCCTATCACTATGGCTTCATCCGCAGATATGCGGAGGACAAGGTCGGCATTACGGGCATCAGCAACGAAGCCTGGCACTTTCGCTATGTGGGCGTGCCGCACGCCACCTTTATGAAGGAAAAGAATCTCTGCCTGGAAGAATATATTGACTTGCTCCGGACAAATACGACGGCGGAGAATCCGCTTGTGATTACATGCGATACCGGAACCTTCGAGGTATATTTTACGGCGGAGGAGTCGATTGAAAAGCCCGCCGGGGAGTACGCGGTTTCCGGGAATAATGTGGACGGGTACATCATAACGGTCGAACAGTAACTGTGAAATCCCTTTCTTTGTAAGGATTTTCCCCGGGTGATATCGGGAGAAAGAAAGCAAGATGTCCAATTATTCCTGAACAGACCGTTTGAACTGAAGATTGATGGAAACGAAACTGCCCTGCGCAGCTGCATGTTCCTTGCAGCTGTGCAGGGCAGTTTATTCATTAAGGGTAACTACTCACCCCCCTTGTTATTCTGAGCGTTAGCGAAGAATCTTTTTTTTTGCGTAAGTGTTCTGTTCAGGATCCTTCGCTTACGCTCAGGATGACAGAGGTTCAGACTGCCTATTGAGTAGTTACCATTATTGGTTCTTTTTTGCGTCCTCCGAAATGCCGCCATTAAACAGCTCGTTCCATCGCACCACGTAATAGGAGAGGCGGTTTTCTTTGGAGAGCTTGACGATGGCATCGCACATTTGCTGGGCGTCCCGGTCGTCATTGTAGATCTGCAGAAGGTTTGACTGGCGGACCGAGAGGTAGCGTTTGCGCTCATCAAAATAGGAAGCCTCCTCCGTAAGATCAGGAACCCCACAGTGGAATACTTCGGAGAGCTTCAGCAGGTTCTGCGCATTCGGATAGGTGACATTCATCAGCCAGTTATTGATGGCCTGGAATGATACGTTGATCAAGTTGGCCAGTTCACGCTGGGAAAGGCTGTTCACTTCCATGTAGTGCCTTAAGTTCTCTGCGAATATGTAAGACCTTATAAGCATTTGTCCTGACAACATGGCAATAATACTAAAAAACTGAAAACTAAATAATATCGGTAAAAAAGTGGAATTTCATATCGGTATGATTATTTTATCGGATAATCGTCCAAAATAGAACAAAGCGCAATGGAAAGAAGAGGCTATTTTGCTTGAAAATCCATTTCAAATGGATTATTCTGTATAGAAGACTTGAAAATGCGACGTGAGGGCTAGATAATGAGTATGCCAAAGATTAAACTGAAAGCAGCACGTGTCAATGCAGAAATGACCCAGGAAGATGTTGCAAGGGCGCTTCACCGGAATAAACAGACGATAGTGAACTGGGAAAATGGTGTGACGGAAATTCGCGTCCGCGACCTGATTGCCCTTTCGGAACTGTACAACATGCCGATAGAGCATCTTGAGATACCCCCAAGGAGGAAATGAACAAATGAAAACACAGAATCTAGGAACGCTTCTTCAATCAAAGTCTTATCCGGGACGGGGAATTGTGCTCGGAAGGTCCGCAAATGGCAAATATGCCGTTGCGGCGTATTTCATCATGGGAAGGAGTACGAATTCCAGAAACAGGATATTTGTCACGGACGGCGAGGGTATCCGCACGGAGGCATTTGACCCATCGAAAATGGAAGACCCGAGCCTCATCATTTATGCGCCGGTGCGCGTCCTGGGCGCCAAGACAATCGTCTCGAACGGCGACCAGACCGATACGGTTTATGAAGGATTGGACCACCAGTTTACATTCGAGCAGTCCCTTCGGTCCCGCCGCTACGAGCCGGACGGGCCGAATTATACCCCGAGGATTTCCGGCGTCATCCACCTTAAGGACGGCGATTTCAATTATGCCCTCTCCATCTTAAAGAGCGCGGACGGCAACCCCGATTCCGACAACCGCTTTACTTTCACCTATTCACCGGCCGTGGCCGGGACGGGCCGGTTCATCAGCACCTACATCGATGATGGAAACCCGCTTCCGAGTTTCGAGGGCGAGCCGATTCCGGTGGAGGTCCCGGATGATATCGATGAGTTTACGGAGCTGATCTGGAACGGCCTTAACGAGGAGAATAAGGTCTCCCTGTTTGTCCGGTATATCGAGGTGGAGACCGGGAAATACGAGACAAGGATAGTTAATAAGCATACGAAATAAAAACGTTCTTGTCATCCTGAGCGGTTCTTGTCATCCTGAGCGTAGCGAAGGATCTTACATGTAAAGTGCATGCTGGGGATAAAGATCCTTCGCTTGCGCTCAGGATGACAAAAATGAAAAGACGATGACGAAACAGATGATAAGGAAAAAGAAAGGAAGAAATGCGTCATATGAAAGATTTAGCACTTAAATATGGTTGTAACCCGAATCAGAAGCCATCCCGCATCTTCGTCTCGGACGGAAGCGACTTGCCGATAGAAGTCTTGAACGGCCGTCCTGGCTACATCAATTTCATGGATGCGCTGAATGGCTGGCAGCTCGTCCGCGACCTGAAAGCGGCGACCGGCCTTCCGGCAGCGACATCCTTTAAGCATGTATCCCCTGCGGGGGCGGCCGTAGGCCTTCCGCTCTCGGACGTGCTGAAAAAGATTTATTTCGTGGATGACATGGGGGACCTCTCCCCGCTTGCCTGCGCCTATGCTCGCGCGAGGGGCGCTGACCGCATGAGCTCGTTCGGCGATTTCATCTCCCTCTCCGACATATGCGACGCTTCGACCGCAAGGATTATCAAGAGGGAAGTTTCCGACGGCGTGATCGCGCCGGGTTACACGGATGAAGCCCTCGAGATATTGAAAGCCAAGAAGAATGGTAATTATAATGTCATCAAGATTGACCCGGAATATGTTCCGCAGGAATTGGAGCATAAGGAGGTGTTCGGGATAACATTTGAACAGGGGCGCAATGAGCTGGTCATCAACAATGACATCCTTGCAAATGTCGTCACCGCGAACAAAGACATCCCCGATTCCGCAAAGCGCGACCTGGTCATCTCCCTGATCACGCTGAAGTACACGCAGTCAAATTCCGTATGCTACGCCTACGACGGGCAGGCGATCGGCGTCGGAGCCGGCCAGCAGTCCCGCGTGCACTGCGTGAGGCTTGCCGGGAACAAGGCTGACAACTGGCTGCTTCGCCAGTGCCCGAAGGTTCTTGACCTGCCGTTCGTCGACAATATCCGCCGGGCTGACCGCGACAATGCTATCGACGTCTATATCGGAGATGAGTATATGGACGTCCTGGCAGAGGGAGCGTGGCAGAAGATCTTCAAGGAGAAGCCGGAAGTGTTTACGGCAGAGGAGAAGCGGGCGTGGCTGGACCGGGCGGAGAACATCGCCCTTGGCTCTGATGCGTTCTTCCCCTTCTCCGACAATATCGAGCGCGCCAAAAAGAGCGGCGTGAAGTATATTGCGGAGCCGGGCGGATCCGTCCGCGATGATGCCGTGATCGAATGCTGCGACAAGTACGGCATGGCTATGGCTTTCACGGGAATCCGTTTGTTCCACCACTGATATGGGTCTGCATAAAGCAGAACGATGGTCTTTTAAAAAGATTCTTCGCTAACGCTCAGAATGACAAGGCGTGCTGAGTAGTTGATATCACAATAAAACAAAGGACGATAAGGGTATGCTTGTAAATCTGAAAGAAATACTGGCTCCTGCGCGCGAAGGGAAATATGCGGTAGGACACTTCAACACATATACGACATTGATGGCCAGGAGCGTCATACAGGCTGCTGAGGAACTTGACTCGCCGGTAATCATCGGCATAGAGGAGCGGCAGCTTGAACTGTGCCCGCTGGAAGTATTTGCGTCATTTGCCATACCTATGGCGCAGAGGGCGAAGGTGCCGGTGGCGGTGCATTTTGACAGGGGGCATTCATTTGACAAATGCATCAAGGCCCTCCATCTCGGCTTTACATCCATTGACTGCGACTGCTCGGAGCTTTCCTTTGAAGAAAATGTCGCGTCCGTCAGCGAGCTGGTGCGGGTTGCCCATGCGCTTGACGCTTCAGTAGAGGGGGAATTGGGCCGGGTGCCGGTTGCGGCAAATTTCACCGAGGTTGAGAAGATGTGCCTTACCGAGCCTTTTGAGGCGGGCGATTACGTCGCCCGGACGGGCGTGGATGCCCTCGCGATAGCGGTTGGAAATGTGATGGGATATTATAAGAAGACTCCGAAGGTGGAT
Source organism: Lachnospiraceae bacterium (assembly GCA_030529705.1). Taxonomy (GTDB): domain Bacteria; phylum Bacillota; class Clostridia; order Lachnospirales; family Lachnospiraceae; genus Chordicoccus. Next base: position 5,767 of record JAUMWM010000053.1, on the reverse strand, counting down.
TTCGACAGGATTGCGGCGATTTCCGATGCAACAAGGCTGCCCCTCGTCCTTCACGGAGGGTCCGGCCTGTCCGACAAAGCTTTCAGGAAGGCGATCTCGAACGGGATTAGCAAGATTAATATCTTTACGGATCTCAATATTGCCGCAGGGCAGGGAATCATGCAGGCGACGAACAGCGGCTATACGCTGATGTCCGAAATAATCCCTTATGAACTTCACTCCATGCGCGTACAGGCGGCCGAGAAGATCCGCCTGTTTCAGAACCGGAAGGGGGATGTCCTGGCATGATAAATCCCATGGCGCTGCTAAAACTAAAGGGGCTTCGGGAGCAGTTTAAAAGCTCGCATCCGAAACTCGCCCCATTCATGAACAGGGTCTATCCGGATGCGATTGCGGAGGGGACGGTCGTTGATATCAAGGTGACGGATCCGAATGGGAATTCCTACCACTATAATATGAGGATTACGGCCGAGGATATGGCTGCGATTAACGAGGTCAGGGAGGCTGCCGGGTTTGGCGCGGCGGAGGAGAACTGATACGTAAAAAGAACTGCCGCACAAATGCGCTTGGCGCATTTGTGCGGCAGTTTTTTCATTTGTGGATTTCTATTTTTTATTGTAACTACTCAGCAGTTGGCCTGAGTATTTTGTCATCCTTAAGCGTAAGCGAAGAATCTTAAACGTAGAACATTCGCAAAAAGTAAAGATTCTTCGCTAACGCTCAGAATGACAGAAAGGGTGCCTGCCAGTTGCAGCTTTTTATTTGATCTTGCAAATCCAGCCCTCCGGAGCCTCGATGCGGCCCATCTGGATGCCGGTCAGGGTGTCGTACAGCTTCTGGATCGTCGGGCCCATCTTCTCCATGCCGCTCGGGAAGCAGATTTCCTGGTCGCCGTTCGTGATCTTGCCGACAGGAGAGATGACTGCGGCCGTGCCGCAAAGTCCGGCCTCGTCGAACTCAGGCAGCTCGGTGAGCGGGACGTCGCGCTCTTCGACTTCGAGGCCGAGGTATTTCTCTGCGACGTATTCAAGGGACCGCCTTGTGATGGACGGCAGAATTGTCGGAGAACCGACCGTGACGAATTTGTTGCCCTTGATGAAGATAATGTTGGCGCCGCCGGTCTCCTCGACTTTCGTGCGGGTGGCTGAGTCCGGATAAAGGTTTTCGGCAAATCCCTGCTTGTGGGCTTCGACGATTGCATGAAGGCTCATCGCATAGTTCAGCCCTGCCTTGATGTGGCCCGTTCCGCGGGGAGCCGCGCGGTCATAGTCCGCAATTTTGATGGAGATTGGCTTTGCGCCGCCCTTGAAGTACGGTCCGACCGGGGTTACAAGGATGCGGAACTGGTACTCCGTTGCAGGCTTGACGCCGATGACGGCATCGGAGCCGAACATAAACGGGCGGATGTACAGCGTCGCGCCGGAGCCGTAAGGCGGAACCCAGGCTTCATTTGCAGCAACGACCTGCTTGACGGCCTCAACAAACCTGTCTTCCGGGAAAGGAGGCATCTCGAGGCGTCTTGCGGAATCCGCCATGCGGGAAGCGTTGAGGTCAGGGCGGAAACACACGATGCTGCCGTCTTCCGTCGTGTAGGCTTTTAGGCCTTCGAATACGGACTGCGAATACTGGAGGACGCCGGCGCACTCCGTCATGGTGATGGTCGGGTCGTCGATCAGGGCGCCCTCGTCCCAGGCTCCGTTCTTGAAGTTGGAGACATATCTCTTGTCCGTCGCTATGTAATTGAACCCGAGGCTGCCCCAGTCAATGTTCTTTTTTTCCATAATAATCTCCTCCTGAAAATAAGCGTGTTCAGTGAAATTTCATCCGCTAAAATTATTTCGCAACAAGTGCGGCATTTCTAAACGTTTGAATCCTGAATCATGTAACACCTATTATAAACCCGATAGTTTGGTTGTCAATGTTACTGTTTGCACTTTGGCTCAGAAATTGCTTGTGTTTGCGAAAACTGTGTGTCATCTTGAGCGCAGCGAAGGATATCTTGCATCATAAAATGACTTTTGTGTTGCAAAAATATTAAAAAAGAGTTACACTGACGTTATGAATTTGTATGAAGCCATTTTTTTAAGAAAATCAAACAGAGATTTTTTGATGGACGAGGTGGAATCGGAGACGCTTGCCGAGATTGGCGCATTTTTTGAGGAGGCGCCGAAACTATTTCCGGGCATTAAGACGGAGATCGGCATTACGGATAATACGGACGGGCGGCACGCCCCGAAGGGCCTGTTTGGAGTGAAAGCTCCGTATTATCTTACCATGTACTCTGAGAAGAAGGATCGTTTTATGATGAACGCAGGCTGCATTTGCGAGCAAATCAGCCTTTTCATGCTGACGCTGGGGCTCGGGAGCTGTTTTCTCGGCAGCGTGAGATATAGGAAGGACGCGCGCAGGAGGGGCGACATGGAGTTCGTCATCGTCATGGCGTTCGGGAAGGCGGCCGGCAGGCTGACGAGGAGGGCGGCGGAGGCAAAGCGCCTTTCCGTTCAGGAACTCTGCAGCGTCAGGGAGGAGCCCCGGCGCTGGACCTCTGACATACTGGAGGTCGCCAGGCTGGCGCCGTCGGCGTTTAATGCGCAGCCCTGGAGATTTGTGGTGACGGGAAGCAGAATCCATTTCTTTTCCAAGAAGAAGGATTTTGCGCATCCCGGAAAATGGGATGAGTTCAACTTCGGCTGCCTGTTTGCGCATGTGCTGATTGCGGCGGACGAGCTGTGGCTGGACGTGGACCTTATTCGCCTTGAGAATATCAGCCAGAAAAGTTTCAAGATGAGCCAGTACGTCTTATCTGCGATTATCAAGATGGAATAAAGGATTGTTATATAAAGCGTTTGTTTTTGGTAAAGCTCCTTCGCTGCGCTTTGGATGACGCCGAATATAGAGAACTTTGGCGTAGAAGCATAAGCAGATGCGATTATAAAATTTCCATAAAAGAATTGTGAAGTTTTTCTTGACAGGCATAGAGTTTTGGTGTATCATTGCGATTGTTAAGAAATCTTAATAACTGCGCGAGTGGCTCAGCGGTGGAGCACCACCTTGCCAAGGTGGGGGTCGCGGGTTCGATCCCCGTCTCGCGCTCTTTAGAGGGATTCGGGTTATCCGCATAGGATGGTTCGGGTCTTTCTTTTTTATATTCAAAGAGTCAGAAGAGAGGAATGTATGATGGATAAACGTCTGGGCGCGAAAGCGCTTCTCCCAATCGTGGTTTTTCTTGTACTGTATCTTGGCAGCGGCATCTATTATGAGTTCATTTCCCCGGAGGAGGGGGTGATGGGCTTCTACGTCACGTCCGTCGTCATCGCTTTCCTGATAGCCCTCATTGTCGCATTGCTTCAGACGCGGCATTTGACATTTGACCAGAAAATCCATATATGCGCCCGGGGAATCGGGGATGACAATATTACGATCATGATTTTCATTTTCCTCATGGCCGGAGCTTTCAGCGGCATCGCAAAAGAGGCGGGCGGCGCCGAGAGTACCGCAAACCTTCTCCTGACGGTTATACCGGACAAGCTGGCCGTTCCCGGTCTTTTCGTCATAGCCTGCCTCATATCCATGGCCATGGGAACCAGTGTCGGCACCATCTCCGTGCTGGTCCCGATCGCGGCCCAGGTTTCAGCAAATGCGTCTCTCTTCCTTCCGCTCTGCATCGGCACCGTGGTTGGCGGGGCAATGTTCGGAGATAACCTTTCCTTTATCTCCGATACGACGATAGCGGCGACCAAGACCCAGGGGGTTGCAATGAAGTATAAGTTCTATACGAATCTTCGCATCGCCCTGCCGGCAGCAATCATTACCCTCGTTACTCTGGTTGTCTTTTCCCTGAGGGGGGCGTCGGCAGAAGTTGGCTCATATGACTTTAACATTATCCAGGCCTTGCCTTACTTTTTCGTGCTTGTCCTTGCAATCATCGGGATTAATGTTTTTGTCGTTCTGGGCATAGGAATCCTCCTCTTTCTTCTGGCAGGGGTCCTGACCGGCAGTTTGACCTATGCCTCCGCGTTCTCCGCCATGGGAAGCGGGACGGCCGGAATGTTTGAGACGATTATTGTGACCCTTCTTGTCGCTTCGATTGGGGCGCTCATGAAAGAAAATGGCGGATTCGAGGCAATTCTTGCTTTTATCCGTAAACATTTTGACGGCAGGAGAGGAGGCATGGCGGGCATAGCGTTCCTTACGGTCCTGATGGATATAGCGACGGCAAATAATACCGTCGCCATAGTCGTTGCGGCTCCGATTGCAAAAAACATTTCGGAGGAGTACGATATTGAGCCGGTCAAGGTGGCGTCCCTCTTGGATACCTGTTCCTGTATAGCGCAGGGCATCATCCCTTACGGAGCCCAGCTGCTGGTGGCGGCCAGCCTGGCGGGGATATCCTCCATGCAGATTATACCTTTCCTGTTTTACCAGTTCCTGCTTGGCGTTTTTGTGGCCATTTCAATTGTGGGGGACCGGTAGTAACAGTTCATCCTTCGGACAAAATACCTTTTGGATATGTATGACTTGTCATCCTGAGCGTAAGCGAAGGATCTTTCACGTAAGGCGGCCAGTCAGTGAAGATGAAAGAGCCTTCACTTACGCTCAGGATGACAGAGCTTCTCATGTTCAAAACCGTTATTATGACGCAATGGGTGAACTGTTACGACCGCTAAAACGTCAGGAGAAAAAAATTATTTTTTTATTGACAGATGGCCGCAAATGGTGTAATATTCCTTTTGTCGTCAAACGACACAATGCGCGAGTGGCTCAGCGGTGGAGCACCACCTTGCCAAGGTGGGGGTCGCGGGTTCGATCCCCGTCTCGCGCTCTTTTTTTATGCAGATAATGATTCTGCGTAGAATGGCAAAACATCGCACGAAAAGGAACGTCCCCGTTTTGCGAAAGTTCTGCTTCATGCAGGTTAGGAATATGAACATGTCCGAGTTAATAGAACTTCATGAGTTTCATGACCCCCGCCTCGATGTTTTTGCCCGGTTGAATGAAAACCAGCTGCGGCATTTCTTTGAGCCGAACGGGGGTCTTTTTATTGCAGAAAGCCCAAAAGTTGCTGAAAGGGCGCTGCGCTCCGGCTGCATGCCCGTGTCCGCCCTTGTCGACAGGAAGCAGGCGGAGGGGGAAGCTGCAGATGTAATCATGCGGCTTGGCCGCATACCGATCTTTACCGGAGAGTCGGATCAGATCAGAAAGCTCACCAATATTCCGATGACGCGGGGGCTTCTTGTATGCTTTATGAGGCCGAAGCTTCATTCCGTGGAAGGGATATGCTGTGGAAAGAGGAGGGTCGCCGTCCTCGAGAATGTGACGAATCCGACAAATGTCGGCGCCATCTTTCGCTCCGCCGCAGCCCTCGGGGTGGAGGCGGTGCTGCTCAATTCCGCCTGCAGCGACCCGCTTTATCGGAGGGCAAGCCGGGTTAGCATGGGGACTGTATTCCAGGTGCCTTGGACATATCTCGTTGGCGGGGCATCTTACGTGGATGTCCTCCATGACTTGGGTTTTAGAACCGCCGCTATGGCTCTCACAGACCGGTCTGTCGGGATTGACGATCCCGGTATCTGTGCGGAGGGACGGCTCGCAATCATACTCGGTGCGGAGGGAGACGGCCTTAGCCCGGAGACCATTGCGGCGTGTGACTATACGGTCAGGATTCCCATGTCCAATGGAGTGGATTCTCTCAACGTGGCGGCCGCCGCGGCGGTGGCTTTTTGGCAGCTTCGGGCGAGGTGAGGGTTTTGGCCCTTGGGTTTCGGTC
>JAUMWM010000262.1 GCA_030529705.1 Lachnospiraceae bacterium | reverse complement strand
ACCCTGCTCAGGGCATAATTATTACGGTTATTGCCATACTGACGCTCCCTATATAAAAAGCAGGAGAAGGAACGCACCTCTCCTGCTTCTTCCTAAAAAACCGAGGCAGGCCACAACTGCCTCCCCCTACGCCATATTGACGCTCAGCACTGCATACTGGATGCTGCCCTCGTCGTTCGCCGACGTCGCTTTGCGGAATCTGTACAGGTAAACCATGTCTTCTTTGGCATCATACCGAAACTCGACCATGGCGATGTCGCCGGAGCTGTTCACCAAAGGCAGCCGGGTCGTTGCCCTCTCCCCGACTCCGCCGCCGGAATAGGCGTCCCCATTCTTGTCCGGATTTACGGTTATCTGGAAGGACTTCCCCGCCGGAAGACGAACCGATTGATCCCTCTCAAGCACGATTGGAGAATCAGAAGCCGACCCAAACTGCCTGCGGTAGGTATAGTTTCCATTTGGAGTTGATCCGGCTTTTCCGAACGCGGTTTTCATTTGACTGCTTGAGTTAAACCGGCTTGTGCCGTTGCCTCTGCCGTAATCCATGACGCCAAGGCACAATGCGGGGTCGGAGACATAGTTCACCTCGGAGTCCGCCATGTAGGATATCCTGAATTTCGCGGCGCTGGAAAGAGTGATGCGCGAGTTGCAGATATAAAGGGACATGGCGCCGTTTGCATTGCTGCATGCCTTTGACAGGTCGATCGTCACGTCCTTCTGGTTCGCGATAATCATGAACGGCTTGTTATTCTCATCGACTTCCGGCTTGACCACCTTGAAAACATACTCATATCTCGGATTCTTCCTGGCATTTTGCGCAGTCACGGGAGATGGGAACGGATTATCGGAAGTCCCGTCCGGTTTCCACGTATTTTTGCTGTAATCTATGTGGACGACCGCCTTCTGCATGGCGACCGCGCCCCGCATATAAGGGTCGTGCGAGGTCAGGTCTTTGACGGGATCCATCTGCGTAAGCACAATGGTCCTGCTCTGCCGGAGCGTAACGCCATCCTCCGGATTCTTCTTCCCGATGGCCGGGAAATCTGCATCCCCGGACCAGAACCCGGTATGTGCGGATGCAAGCAGGAGCCTGTCATCGAACCTGCAGATTCCCTCAAACTCGCCCGTGTACACCCCGTTGTCGGTATACTGCGACAAGCGATAGTTTTTCATCAGCTTTCCGTCTTTTGATATCTTTACCATCGTTCCGGGATAATCGGATACGATATAGAATGCGTTGTCGAATAGTTCCATGTCCTGGTAATAGCGGGATGCCTCGCTCCATGAGACTTCAAATGCCTTTTTTGCCCGGTCCTTCGATGCGGACAGGTAGATTTTATAAAATATGAGCTTGTCCGCAATGGCGTCCCTATGGTAGCCATACAGCGTTTTGCCGGAATAGTCATAACAAAGCCCGTTCATGAAAATGCCTACATCCACGGCCTTGGAAAACGTGATAGTGTCCGAATTTTTAAAGGAGCTTATAGGAACGACATAGATCTTGTTATCATTTCCAGACAGATACAGGTTCACGCCGTCCGCCGCCATCCCGTTTCCCTTATTGATCTCCTTGCCGGCCCGCATGGTGTACCATGTGGATGCATGCGTCTTCTTGTTAACCCTGCAAAACCGCCCGCTGGCACCGGCATATAGATACAGGTAATTGCCGGTATTTACCATCGACTGCAGCTGCATGCTCCCGATCTTTCCCATCATGCCGTAGAGTTTCAGCGTGGGTTCTACGACCCCGTCCGTCTTCAATGCCCCGCCGGCGGATGACTTGCTGCCGGTTTCGGAATTTGCGCCTGCCACCTCTACGAAATAAAAACGCATATGGCCGCCACCGGACGCCTTCTCCATTCTAAGAATCGTCCCCCTCCCTGCGGAGGCATCGGCCAATGCAACCCCGTATCCGGTCACGGCATTTGTAATTGCAAATGCATTGTCCGACTTCCTTGTCGCCTTCCAGTTTTGGGCCTCTCTCTGCGTCGAATCATACAGGACAATTCCCGCCCCCGTTTTCGCACTGTTCTGCTGCACGGCCAGGACTCGCCCGCTCTTTACGTTGACAAATTTCCACGTGCCATCGTCATTCATTACGGCTTTGTACTGCATGGCTTTGGAATCGCTCCGGTTCGTGATATAAACCTTCGTATTCTTTTCCGTCTTCCCGCATTGCGGGCAAACCGCCGTGTCCGGATTATTCTTCGGAATTAACTGATAAATGTTTCCCGACACAAGCCTGGATGCGCAGGATACAATTTGAAAATTCTTGACCCTGGTGCCTTTGTACTTTCCCTGCCCCGTTATCGTGATTGTGGCAGTTCCCGGCTTGACATTATTGCTGTATTTGACCATGTAATCCACATCGGAAACAAGCGTCTCGCCATCGACCTTCAAAGTCAGTTTTGGCATGTAGGCTTTCCCGGTATATCCGTAGGAGATGCTGACCCCGGAAACGGAAACTTTCGGGGCGGCACTGCCTGAAACGTTGTTCGATATATCTATCCGTCCATCCTTGACCGTCAGAGCATATTCCGCTTTGCCCGCCTCATAATTCGCAGTCTCCTCGGCCGTAGCCGTGATGACCGTCTTGCCCCGTCCGCATATCTTTACTTTTCCGTTGTCGTCTGCTATCTCCGCTACTTTGGTATCTCCGGACGTAAATGTGACAGCCGCATCGGTCTTCTTCGATAATATGTTTACAAATGCAGCGTCCCCCTCTTTCTTTGTTATTTTCGATTCTGCAAATGCAAGTCCGGAATTTGCTTTCGCAATCACAAATGCTTTCGTCACGCTCCCCGTATATTTACCGGTTCCCTTCACCGTCACGATTGCCGCGCCCGCATCGATATTATCCGAATAGGTAAGGACATAGTCTTCGCCGAAGGCCAGAGTCTCCGTGCCGAGTTTCACTGTAACGGTCGGCTTTTGCTCGTTCCCGTCATAGGTGCAGGAGGAAGGCGTTATGGCTACCTCGCATGTGGAGTTATCAAGAACGGTCAAGGAAGAGACCGAGCTTAAGGAATCCTCCCGGGCTTCCCCATCCTTCTCCATCTCGCCATTGCTTGCTTCGCTTTCTGTTGCCTGGTTCTCCGAAACGCTCTCCGCAGATTCGTTTTCTTCAGATTGGTTCCGGGTTGTTTCGTTCTCCGGTATGTTCTCCGTAGATTCGTTTTCTTCAGATTGGTTCCAGATTGTTCCGTTCTCCGGTATGCTCTCCGCAGATTCGTTGTCTGCAGATTGGTTCCAGGTTGTTCCGTTCTCCGAAATGTTTGAATCAGAATCGCTTTCGAGCTTCTCGCTGTCCGGATCGGTATCTGCGTAGTCACTTCCGGCCAGCGTGCTCTCCGAATCATGTTCTGAGGACTCGCTTCCGATCAGCGCGCTCTCCGTCTCTCGTTCTGACAGCCCGCTTCCGACCAGCGCACTCTCCGAATCACGTTCTGCGTCTTGATAAACTTCAGGAAATGCTTCTGCCCGATACCCCTGTAAGTCGGATGCCGGAATAAGCAACCCCGGATTCGTAATCAAGTATGCCAAAATGACTCCTGCCGCCACAAATCTTTTCCAATCATTCCTCTTCAACTTTTCCCCCTTCCTGCATAAATCAGAACCTTCGCTAAACGGAATCGTTCCTTCTCCTGCGATTCGCTAAGCCGGAACATTCCTCTTCATGCGATGTTTTGTCATTTACGCAGAAAAATAATCCGCAATTGCCCATGTTCATTTAAATCCCAATTGCAAGCACCTTGATTCTGAAGTCCACTTACATCCTATCACTGACGGATGATCCAGAACCATCTTCAATATACACTAAAT
>JAUMWM010000261.1 GCA_030529705.1 Lachnospiraceae bacterium | reverse complement strand
TTTTCTTCTCGCCTTTTATATCTGACTTACAGATGCCAATCTAAGTGGCTCCTATACGAAGTTTATCACCTTCAATGACAATTCTTTTACAATCAAAATGCATCACAACTAATTTCCTTTCACAACATCTAAAAGCCGAAATAAGACTTTTCTATGAATCCCCAACCTCACGACATTTGTTGCAAGATTGGGCGACCAAGATTTTTCCATTCCCGGATACTACCTACTAGGTTATACAGTTGAACTGAATTATGTCGACTGAACAGTCTGGCTGGGGATTATGTCATCCTGAGCGTAAGCGAAGGATCTTATTATGCACAGTAGATGCTGTTGGTATAAGATCCTTCGCTAACGCTCAGGATGACAGGAGGCCTATTCGCTAGTGCTTATAGCGACAGGAATTTTATTCCCTGAAACTCAGCATGTTAATCGTTTACATATTTATGCAGCGTCGTGCGGACGGCCCCGGGGCCGGCAATTAGCTCGTTGAAGTATTTGCAGACTAGCGGCGCCAGTCCCGCCTCGTACAGGTCAACGCCGAAGATGGCGTCGTTGTGAAGCAGCGGAGCGATGATGGATTCGGCGTCTTTCGTCTCGCCGAGTTTTACATTTGCCATAATCGGGCAAACGCTGCCGGTGAGCGGGTCCGGGGAGAGTTCAAATGCCTCGCCCTCGTCATTTACGCCCATCATGTAGCGCAGCCAGCCGGCCTGGACGAGCGGGATGAGCTTCAGGTCCGCCACATTGAGGCTGTCGGACTTCATGTAGGCTTTGATGGTCTCGCCATAGCGGATCGCGAGCTTCTGGGACGTGTCCGTGGCGATGCGCTGCGGCGTGTCGGGCATGAACGGATTCGGAATCCTGACCGTGAGGACCGTGTCGATGAATTCCTTGGGATCCAGGATACCGGGATTGATGACGACCGGGAGGCCTTCCTTGTAGCCGACGATTTCCACAAGCTTCGCAAGGTCCGAATCCTGCATCTCTTTGGAGATGAGGTCGTAGCCCAGAAGGCATCCGTAGACGGCGAGCGCGGTGTGGAGCGGGTTCAGGCAGGTGCAGACCTTCATCTTCTCGACCTTGTCCACGGTCTCCCTCTCAGTGAACATGATGCCGCCTTTTTCAAGCGCGGGCCTGCCGTTCGGGAAGTCGTCCTCGATGACGAGGTATTCCGTCTCTTCCGCATTGACAAATGGCGCCACGTACGTTTTCATGCTCGTGATGACCGGGGAGAGTTCGTCGATGCCGTCCGCATTGATGATTTCCTCGACGGAGGCATTTGGCCGCGGGGTGATCTTGTCGATCATGGACCATGGGAAGGATACCTTGCTGCCTGCGATATATTCTGCAAATGCAGCCTCCGCCACGCCGTTCTTCACCCATCCGTCCGCAAATGCCGTGATGGCCGCCTTTAATTTGTCGCCGTTGTGGGAGCAGTTGTCCATGCTGACCATGGCAATCGGCTTCTCGCCGGCCTTGAAGCGGGCATAGAGGAGGGATGCGACTTTGCCCATGTAGCTGCCCGGCTTCTCCGGACCTGCTTCCATGTCTGCCGCGACAGCGGGAGCGATTTCGCCTTTTGCATTCAAAAGGCTGTAGCCTTTTTCGGTGATTGTGAAGCTGGCTATCTGCAGGGAATCCTTGGAGAAGATTTCGCGAAGCCTTTCATAGGCCGCTTCGTTGTTGCTGTCGAGTTCCAGGGACTCCATGACGCTGCCGACGACGGTCTTTTCAATCGTGCCGGCGGCTTTCAGCGTGACAAGAATGCTGAGGTCATCGTGCGGATGATACATTTTCCGGATGATTTCGTAGTCGAAACCCTCGGCAACTGTGAGGCCGCGGTCCAAGGTGCCGTTGTTCAGGAGGTTCTGGACGACATTTGCCTGAAATGCCCTGAAAATGTTGCCGCCGCCGAAGTGGATCCAGAAGGGGTTCTCCTCTGTGGCTTTCTTTACGGCTTCCCGGTCATAGAGCGGGAGGGCATAGCCTTTCGCTTCCCATGCCTGCCTGTCTTTTAATCCTTTGTTATTGAGTTTCATATTATACCTCCAATTCGATATCGGGTCGCGGGGGGCGACCCATGTTATTTAATTATAGCACATTTTCTTTGGGGACGGTCCTTTTGGGTCAAGATTTTTCGGCTCGTGGGGACGGTCCTTTTGGGTCGAATTTTCCCTTGGGAACGGTTCTTTTGGGACGATTTTTATTATTGTGCACGCCACCTGTTTCTCCTTTGTCATCCTGAGCGAAGTTCTTTGTCATCCTGAGCGAAGCGAAGGATCTTATACCATTTACAGCGGTTTTATGTAAAAGATCCTTCGCTGCGCTCAGGATGACACTCGTCTTTCTCCGGCAACTTCCGGAAAAAGGTTATGGCGAAGAGTATCGTTATGGGGAAAGACAGTGCCACCGCAAGAGGCTGGGCCTCCTGGATTCCGGCGATGCCTCGCAAATGGGACAGGATGAGTATCGCAGGTATGAACAGAATTCCGCTGCGCAGGGCGGAGAGCATGGTCGCTCCCAACCTGTGGCCGGTGCTCTGGTAGAGCATTTCCGTGACCATGCATGGCGGGAGCAGGAGATTTGCGAGAGCCAGCAACCGCAGAGCCCTCGTGCCTATCGCGATAACATCGGGGTCATCACGGAGCATGCCGACCAAGGGTGCGGCAAATACAACCAGCACTGCCACGCCCGCAAGGATGATTCCCTCCGCAAATAGCATGGTGAATCGGTAGCCCTCCCGGATGCGGGAGTATTTGCGGGCGCCGTAATTGAATGCGGAGACCGGCTGGAAGCCTTGCCCCACGCCGAGCGCGATGGAGAACGTGAAGAAGACAATCCTCAAGACGATGCTCATGGCGGCAACGGCCGCGTCGCCATAGAATTTGCATTGTGAATTCAGGACGACCGTAGCGATGCTGTTTAGGCCCTGGCGCAGGAGGCTCGGGAAGCCGGTGGCCATGATATTTGCCGCGATGGCCGGACCTGCGGAGATGGCTTTCGACAAATGAAGGCGGGACTCTGTCCGTCCGGTGAGGAACATGGAAATCAGGATTCCCCAGCTCACGAGCTGGCTTAGGGCTGTCGAAAGCCCGGCGCCGGCGATTCCCATACCAAGGCCGAACATCAGGATCGGGTCGCCGGCCATGTTGAGAACTGCGCCGCTCATGAGGCCGATCATGCCGAGGTAGGCTTTGCCCTCGTAGCGCAGCATGTTGTTCAGGGTGAAGCTGCTGCACATGAATGGGGCGGATGCGAGGATGAAGGAGATGTAGGTTTTTGCAAATGGTGCGATCGTGTCAGTGCTTCCGAGGAACATCACGATGTCGTCCAGGAAGAGGAAGCCGAGGATGCTGATGATAAGGCCGCAGGAAAAGGCGCCGAAGAAGCCGACTGAGGCATGGACGGACGCGGCTTCCCTGTCCTGCCGTCCCGGCGCACGGGAGAGGATGCTGCCGGATCCCTGCCCGAACATGAAGCCAAATGCCTGGATGATTGACATGAAGCCGAACACGATTCCGACGGCTCCGCTTGCGCTCGTGCCGAGCCTTCCCACAAATGCCGTGTCCACCAGGTTGTACACATTTGTGACCAGCATGGACAGGATGCTTGGCACGGAGAGCATCAGGACGAGGCGGGGGATGGGGGTCTCGGTCATTTTCATAAACTGGGTGCTGGAGGCGCTTTTGCTCATGTGGGATGCTTGCTCCTTTTTGTTTTTTCTGTGCGGGTTCGGCCCGCGGGGACGGTCCTTTTGGGTCGATTATTTTCGGCCCGTGGGGACGGTCCTTTTGGGTCGAAATTTTTCGGTCCAAAAGGACCGTCCCCATGGGCCGAA
>JAUMWM010000260.1 GCA_030529705.1 Lachnospiraceae bacterium | reverse complement strand
CTACCGAAAGTGCAGAAGAGCCAAATTTTTTGACCCAAAAGGACCGTCCCCGCGGATCGAAAAATCTTGGTCCAAAAGGACCGTCCCCGCGGGCTGAAGCCCCCATGGGCCAAAAATTTACTCCACGCCAAGCACCTTATAGTCCTTGTCCTCAACGGCCCGCACAAGCGCCGCGTCATCGACATCTGCCGAAAGCGTTACGATGGCGCATCCCGCCTCATGGCTGACCTTTGCCTCCGCTACTCCGTCAAGCGCCTCAAGCGCTTTCTTGACCGCCGCCTCGCAGTGCGGGCACATCATGCCTTCGATTTTCAATGTTTTTGTCATAGCTTCTCCTTTCAAGCCGGCATCGGCTTCTTCGTTTTGCCTTGCAAGCAGGCGGCCGTCTTCTCCCGGCTGCACCGCCTTCTTCATTTTTTTATCTTTAGACGCATCGTGAACATTAAGAAGGTTCAGGCGAAGCGCATTCGATACGACGCAAAAACTGGACAGCGACATGGCGGCCGCCCCGAGCATCGGGTCCATCGTAATCCCGAAGAGATGGGAATAGGCGCCCGCTGCCACAGGAATCAACAGGGAATTATAGATAAGCGCCCAGAACAGGTTCTCCAGAATATTCCGGTAGGTTTTCCGGGACAGCCTGACCGCTGCCGCGACGTCCGCAAGGCTGCTCTTCATGAGCACGATATCCGCCGCATCGATGGCCACGTCCGTTCCCGCCCCGATTGCCATGCCGATGTCCGCCCGGGTCAGCGCCGGGGCGTCATTGATGCCGTCCCCCACCATGGCGACCTTGCCTTTCTCCTGCAGGCGCCGGATTACCTCCTCCTTGCCGTCCGGCAGGACTCCGGATATCACTTCATTCACTCCCGCCTCGGCGCCGATGGCCTCCGCCGTCCTCCTGTTGTCGCCGGTCAGCATGACTACGTGGATTCCCATGTTCTGAAGTTCCCTGATTGCCCCGGCGCTGTCCTCTTTCAGCGCGTCCGCAACCGCAATCAAGCCAAGGAAATTTCGGCCCGCAGCGAAAAACAGCGGCGTCTTCCCACATTCAGCCAGTCTCTCGGACTCTTCCCTCATTTTTCCGTCAATCCCAAACATGGACGAGATGAAACGGTAATTGCCTCCGTAAATGATTTCGTCTCCCAGTTTTCCGGATAAGCCGTTCCCCGGAAGAGCCTTGAAATCCGTTACTTTTCCATCTGTAATGAGTTCGCTTTCCATTTCTCCAGACAGCCCATTCCCCGGAAAGACCTTGAAATCCGTCACCCTCCTATCGGGCAGGGCTGCTCCGTCTCCGCAGCCTTGCCGGCATTTGTTTTCTTCAGAGGCAAATGACGCAGGCCAATCTCCCAAGCCTTGCCTTTCCTTTGCATACTCCACCACGGCGCGGGCTAGGGGATGCTCGCTCATTTGCTCCAATGCAAATGCCTTAAAGACCAGTTCCTGTTCAGTCACCCCGTCCGCCGTCACGATATCTGTCACGACCGGTTTTCCGCTCGTGATCGTGCCAGTCTTGTCGAGCGCGCAAATCTGGATATTGCCCGCCTCCTGCAGGGCTTCCGCATTTTTAAACAGAATTCCGTTTTTGGCTCCTACGCCATTGCCAACCATGATGGCCACCGGGGTCGCAAGGCCGAGGGCGCAGGGGCAGCTGACGACCAGGACGCAGATTCCCCTGGCCAGGGAAAAACCAACCGCCCCGCCGACCAGCAGCCAGATGGCAGTCGTGACGATGGCGATGCCGATGACTGCCGGGACAAAATAGCCGGAGATGGTGTCAGCCAGCTTCGCGACCGGAGCTTTTGTCGCCGCCGCATCGCTGACCATCCGGATAATCTGCGCAAGGCTCGTATCCTCCCCCACCCTTAATGCCTCGCATTTCAGGAACCCGGACTGGTTCAGGGTGGCAGAGGAGACTTCATCTCCCGCCGTCTTGTCAACCGGGAGGCTCTCTCCGGTTAAGGCCGACTCATCCACGGCGCTTATCCCCTCCAGCACAACTCCGTCCACCGGGATATTTTCGCCCGGACGGACGATGAAAACGTCCCCCCTCAGCACACTGTCGATACTAACCGTGGCCTCCCTGCCGTCCCGGATGACATTTGCCGTCTTCGGGGCAAGGCGCATGAGGGATTTTAAGGCGTTCGTCGTCTTGCCCTTCGAGTAGGCTTCCAACATTTTCCCAACTGTGATCAGGGTCAGGATCATGGCTGCCGACTCAAAGTAAAACTCCATCATATATTGCCGGACTAAATCCATATTCCCATCCGCCTGGGCCCTGGTCATGGCAAAGAGCATGGCCGTGGAATATAGAAAAGCGGCCGCTGACCCCATTGCTATCAGGGTGTCCATATTGGGGGCTCCGTGGGCGAGGCTGCGAAAACCGCTCGTAAAAAACTTCTGATTAATAATCATGACGATGGCGGCAAGGAGCATTTGCACAAGCCCCATAGCCACGTGATTGCCGTCAAAAAAATCGGGAAGCGGCCAGCCCCACATCATATGCCCCATCGAAAAATACATGAGGACAAGCAGAAAGCCGATGGAGGATAGGAGCCGCCTCTTCATTTTCGGGGTTTCGCGGTCTCTCAATGCTTCCTCCTCCGCCGCAATGCGGGCCGTAAGGGAGCCCTCCTGCCTTGTAGCTCCCTTGACTTCCGCCCCGTATCCGGCATCCTCGACCGCTTTTATAATCTGACCTGCGGAGGCGGACCCTTCCACCCCCATAGAGTTGGTCAGAAGGCTAACCGAGCAGCCCGTCACCCCCGGCACCGAATTGACAGCCTTCTCCACGCGTGCCTGGCAGGCGGCGCAGCTCATGCCTGTCACTGTAAACTGCTGCATACAATCCCTTTCCGTGATTTCACCAAATCGCAGCCTTCTTAATGCGCTTACAAGTGTTTTTAAGCGCAAAATGGCAAAAGCCCCGTCTTATCATCCTGAGCGTTAGCGAAGGATCTTTACAAAAAACCAACGTTCTGCTTTATGCTTGTTTAGGGTTTAAGATCCTTCGCTGACGCTCAGGATGACAAAAATTCAAGCCATCTGCCGGGCAGCCAGATCAGATTTTAATCTTCACTACAATTTTCTTGATTTCGCAAGGGCCGTTTGCCGTCATGCGGCGCGGGGCATGCCCGTCTTCCGGCGCCACGATGGCGAAATCGCCGGGCTTTAAGTTCACCATGCCGCTTTTCTCCGGCTCCTTATAGAAGAGCACGTCGCGCTCTGCGTCATATTCCGTGGCCGGCTCCAGCGTATCGGCCGGGGCATAGCCGAAAAGTTCCTCTCCTTCCACGACGTACTGCAGGTCAAAATAGTTCTTATGGCTCTCGAACCGGCACTCGTCCGGTCCCATCGTCGTATAACCCTGAACCATGGCATATATGTCATCGCCGTCTAAATGGATGGTGCCAAGCGGGAGGGATGCTAAATCGGTTTCCCTCAGGAAAGCGTACACCTTCTGGAATTTCTCGCTCAGGTAATCATACTTGTCAGCAAAAGCTATGCCGGTAGTCAACATGTTGGGTTCCTCCTTTTCGCTTGATGGTTGCGTATTTTGATTTGTATATGGCTAAAGCGCAAAACGCCCCTTCCAAAAGGAGCAGTATTCTTGTTTTTGATTGCACCGCAGCCATATATATGATGTGTCTTGCCGCAAACATTATACATCATATTGTGAACGGATGGGAAATGTTCTTTTGCAATCTACAGCGATTTTTATGTAAAAGAGTTACTGTTCAGACATCCAGAAGCGTCCTTGTCATCCTGAGCGTAAGCGAAGGATCTTTACCATCTGCAGCGGCTTTATGTAAAAGATCCTTCGCTACGCTCAGGATGACA
>JAUMWM010000259.1 GCA_030529705.1 Lachnospiraceae bacterium | reverse complement strand
CCGTTTCGCTTTCAGGCGGACCACAACTGTCTCCTCTTAGGCGCACCTTTCTCCTCTATAAAAGCGGTTTTTGAGCCGCCTTTTATATCTGACTTACAGATGCCAATCTAAGTGGCTCCTATACCGACATACCGTTCCCCTTTCAGGCGGACCACAACTGTCTCCCCCATGGCCCACTTTTCCTCATTTCAAAAAAGTATTTTTCTGTGTAATGTTATGAGCCTGATGTCGTCTGGTTCTATAGAGATGATACTACAACGTTACATGGTTCACAAGCATACTGTTGATGACAAGATATAGGAACGGGCGGCAAATGTACCTGTCCATACATCAGGTATCGCCCTTGTCATCCTGAGCGTAGGCAAGGTCTTTTACCATCTACAGCGGCTTTATGTAAAAGATCCTTCGCTACGCTCAGGATGACGCCCAGTATACCATGGGTACAGACGATTTTGGTGTGGAAGCGTAAACAGTAACCGGCAAATTTTGCATTTGCCATAAAAAAGATGCAAATGTTCATAGAACTGTATGCGCTTCCTTGTTATAATTGACATCAGGAAGCGCCGCAAGGGGCGCGAAAAATATGTTAAAGAGAGGTGAAGAAAATGCTCACTATCAAGGCCTTAAAAGAGAATCTCGCAAATGGAATTTATGACGCAAATCTTTCCCGCATTTACTGTCAAAGCATCGATGCCATGGGTCCGTACAAGGATCGGATTGCCCACGTGGCAAATGGCTTTGCCCAAACGTTCGGGAAAGGGGAAGATGCCGAAATCGCGATCTTTTCCGCTCCCGGCCGCACGGAAATCGGCGGAAACCACACGGACCATCAGAGGGGGAAAGTCTTGACAGGTTCCGTCAACCTCGACGCGCTTGCCTGCGCTGCGCCGAATGGGACGGAGACGGTCAACGTCTTTTCGGAAGGATTCGGGATGACGAGCATGGACATCTCCTCCCTCTCCATCGTGCCGGAAGAGAAGAACACGACCGCATCCCTCGTCCGCGGCATTCTGAACGCGATTTGCGAGGACGGGCATCCGGTGGCGGGATTTGACGCATATATCATCTCCGACGTGCCGGGCGGTTCCGGCCTGTCCTCATCCGCCTGCTTCGAAGTTCTGATCGGGGTCATCATCAATGGGCTGTTCTGCAACATGGAGGTCTCCCTCCCGAGAATCGCCAGAATCGGCCAGTATGCGGAAAATGTCTACTTCGGAAAGCCGTCCGGCCTCATGGATCAGATGGGCTGCGCGATCGGCGGAATCATCACCATCGATTTCAAGGACGCTGAAAATCCCGTCTTCAAAGCGGTTGATTTTGATTTCGCCGGCGCGGGATATGCCCTTTGCATCATCGACAGCGGAGCGGACCACGCCGACCTGACAGATGATTATGCCGCCGTCCCGATGGAGATGAAAGCTGTTGCGGCTGCGCTAGGGAAGGAAGTCCTGTCCGAGGTGGATGAGGAGGATTTCTACAAGGCAATCCCGCAGATTCGGGCAAATGTCGGCGACCGGGCGATTCTTCGCGCCATCCATTATTATAGCGACTGCGCCCGGGTGGATGCCCAGGTTGCCGCGCTTATGGAAAATGACTTTGACAGCTTCCTGAACCTGGTCAATGCGTCCGGCAAATCGTCCTTCACTTATCTTCAGAACATCGCCACCTACCGTAATGCGGCGGACCAGCCCGTAGGCGTCGCCCTGGCTGTGGCGGAACATCTTCTTGGCGGCAAGGGCGCATCTCGCGTGCACGGCGGGGGATTTGCCGGGACGATACAGGCATTTGTTCCGCTGGCCAAAGTGGCGGATTTCAAGGCGGGCATGGACGCACTGCTGGGCGAGGGGGCTTGCAAGGTCATGTATATCCGCCCGGTTGGCGGCTGCGTAATCGCTGAATAAGGGAACTAATTCAAAACAACCTCTGTGAAACAAGAATACTTGACAAAATTACTCAGCAAATGGCTCGATGGCTTGTCATCCTGAGCGTAAGCGAAGGATCTTATCTACAAATGCGGTAAAAATGCTGGAGAAGCTGATGTCTTGTCATCCTGAGCGTAAGCGAAGGATCTGAAACGTAATACGTATTTTGAGGGTAAAGATTCTTCGCTAACGCTCAGAATGACATGGAGCTAAACGCTCAGAATGACAGGGGGATAATTCCAAGAATGACAAGGTAATAGCACTTAGAATGACAGGAAGATGTTGAGCAGGTAGCATTTGACAATAATTAACACATCACCCGCCCCGCGCGAGAAAGGAGTGCGAGATGAAGAGAGACGGAAGAGTGGCATTTGCATTTGCCGTATTATTAACTATGGTTCTTGTCATAACCTCCTGTGGAGGCTCAAGCAGTGCGTCCACCGCGGATTACGCCGCCAGAGAAGAGGGCGCCTATGAATATCCGGATGACGCCGCATATGGGGCGGCCGCGGCCGAAGCTTATGATATGGAGGTCGATGCTGACGACTATTATGACGAGGCAAAATCTGCAAATTCCGCAGAGCAGCCAGCAGAGATAGGCATGGAGGCCGCTGAATCAGCACAAAAGCTGGTCTATACCTGCTGGATGACGATCCAGACGCTGGAATTTGACCAGACGCAGGCGGCCGTGAAGGAGGCAGTTAAGAAAACGGGCTCCATCATCGAGTCCGAGTCGGTCAATGACTCCAATTATTCCTGGTACTATGACAGTTATAAGAAGAAAGGGACGCTATCCTCGACCCTGAGAATCCGTGTGCCGTCAAGCAAATACGAGGAGTTCCTCGGCCTGCTGGACGGCGTTGGCGGAAAAGTCACCAGCAAATCGCAGAATGTTGAGAACATTACCAAGCGGTATAACGACCAGGCCATCTATATTGAATCCTTGGAGACGCAGGAGAAGAGGCTCCTTGAAATGATGGAGAAGGCCGACACGGTGGAGGAAATGATTACCGTGGAGGCCAGGCTGACCGACGTGCAGACACAGCTAAACCAGGCTAGAAGCGATTTGGCCTCCATGGACACGGACGTGAAGTATTCCACCGTGAACTTGACGCTGGAAGAGGTCGTGAAGTATACGGATACGCCGAAGACGCCGGTTTCATTTGGAGAGAGGCTTGCAAATGCGGTGAAAGAGTCCTGGGAGAACTTCGGAGAGTTCCTGCAGAACCTCCTGATTACCATCGTTTACCTGATTCCGGCTATCCTTCTCATAGCTGTCATCGCTATTATCGTGATAATTGCGATGAGAGCCTGGAGGAAGAAGCACCCCAAAATAAAGAAAGAGAAGAAGCAGACCGCTTACGACCAGAGGAACTTCTTCAGGAGGCCAGGAGGTCCGGCAGGTGGGTCGGTAGGTGGTTCGTCAGGTGGCCCGATTGGCGGCTCGATTGGCGGCCCGGCAGGTGGTCCAGCCGGCGGCTCGGCAGGTGGGCCAATCGGGAGCCCAGCAGGCGGGTCAGCAGGCGGTTCAGCCAGCGGCCCGGCAGGTGGTCCTGGGCAACAGGGATTCAACGGAAATGGGAACCGTCCGGGAGGTCCGGTCGCAAACAATGGGAATCCTTATATAGGGGCGGAGAACCAGGGCGGCGCTTCTTCGAAGATGGGAGCAAAGCAGGGCGACGTTGCTCCGGATCCTGAGAGGACAGAAAACTAAAGAGCCAACACAAAACCCGCCAGAGGGCGGGTTTTGTGTTGGCTCGAAACTTAAATGCTTTTGTATGAAGAAAGTTACAATTCTGTTGCCAGGCTTCTTTCTCCATGTCATCCTGAGCGTAGCGAAGGATCTTTTACATAGACCGCTGTATAGTTGGTAAAAGATCCTTCGCTAACGCTCAGGATGACAAGTGGTTTTCAACCCAAAAAGAACCCGATGTACAGGTTGCGTATTTGTA
>JAUMWM010000258.1 GCA_030529705.1 Lachnospiraceae bacterium | reverse complement strand
ACCACATCGGCCGCTCTCAGTGGATTATAACCCGCGCCTCGTATGGCTGCAGCAAATGCGGCTTATGCGAGGCGTAATTGCTGATTAGCTTTCTGCCTGGCTCCTCGAACAGGTCGCAAGGCACCTCCCTGTCGGTCCAATTGCAGGCCACGGTCAGAACCTGGCCGTCAAGGACGCGCTCGTATGCGTAAATATTCTCATCCTCCATAAGCAGGGGGACGAAACGGCCATACACGATAATCGGATTTGCATGCCGCAGGGCGATCAGCTTCCGGTAGTAGTGGAAGACGGAATCCGGGTCGGCAAGGGCGGCTTTCGCATTGATTGCGACATAGTTCGGATTCACCTTGATCCAGGGGGTGCCGGTGGTAAAGCCGGCATTTGGCGAGTCGTCCCACTGCATCGGCGTTCTTGCATTGTCCCGGCTCACGTTGTCAAAGCATTGCATCATGTACTCGCCGGAGATCCATTTGCCCTCCACTACGTTCTGCTTCCATGCGTTCAGGGCTTCGATGTCCCGAAGCTCGTCGATGGATTCCCAGTGGACATTTGTCATGCCGAGTTCTTCGCCCTGGTAGATGTAAGGGGTTCCCTTCATCATGTGGAGGCAGGTGGCCAGCATTTTGGCCGAGAGGACGCGGTATTTGCCGGACTCGTTTCCAAAGCGGGAGACGGCCCGGGGCTGGTCATGATTGTCCCAATAGAGGGAGTTCCAGGCGGCGCCCTCCAGCTCGGTCTGCCATTTGTTTAAGATTTTCCGAAGGGCGGGAAGCGTGGGCTTTTCCGTGGTCCATTTGCCGAAATGGAGCTCCCGTCCCGGCGTGCCGTCCGTGTGCTCGAACTGGAAGACCATGTTCAGCTCGGATCCATCACAAGATGCATATTTTTTTGCTTCGTCAATCGTGACGCCGGCCGTCTCGCCGACCGTCAGGAGGTCGTAGCGCTTAAGGACGCGGCGGTTCATCTCCTGCAGGTATTCGTGGACGTGGGGGCCGTTGCAGACGTATGGCATGGCGTTGCCGAACATTCCTCCGTTCGTCTCCCCGTCCGGATAGGACGGGTCCTTGGAAATCATGCTGATCACGTCCATGCGGAAGCCGTCAATCCCCTTCTCGCACCACCAGGCCATCAGGTCGAACACGGCATCCCGGACAGAGGGGTTGTCCCAGTTGAGGTCGGGCTGCTTCTTTGAGAACATGTGAAGATAGTACTGGCCGGTACCCTCGTCGAACTCCCATACGGAGCCGGAGAAGAAGGAACCCCAGTTGTTCGGAAGGCCGCCGTCTTTCGGGTCTTTCCAGATGTACCAGTCCCTTTTTTCGCTGTCTCTTGACTTGCGGCTGCAGGCGAACCAGGCGTGCTCGTCTGAGGTGTGGTTTACGACGAGGTCCATCACGATTTTGATGCCGAGGCTGTGGGCGGTCTTAAGCATCCTGTCGAAGTCTTCCATCGTGCCGAAATCGTCCATGATGTCCCTGTAGTCAGAGATGTCATAACCGTTGTCGTCATTCGGGGACTTGTAGACGGGCGAGAGCCAGATGACGTCGACTCCGAGTTCTTTGAGGTACGGGAGCCTGGCCGTGATCCCGTTCAGGTCGCCTATCCCGTCGCCGTTGGAATCGGCGAAGCTCCTGGGGTAGATTTGATAGATGACTGCTTCTTTCCACCATTTCCTGTCTTCCATACTTTTCTCCTCTGTAAAAATATTTTATTATAGTATAACGCATCGGGGCTTCTTTTCAAGCGTGGAACTTAAGCAGGGGCAAATGTCCACGCCATCGTTACTGTTTGCGCATCCGGTATCGCCCTTGTCATCCTGAGCGCAGCGAAGGATCTTTTACAGAAAGCCGCTGCAGATGGTTAAAGATCCTTCGCTGCGCTCAGGATGACACCGTCTTTTTTCGCAAACCCGGGCGATTTTTGAGCAGAAGCATGAATGGGAACGAACAGCCACTTTGTGCAAATCCGCCGTCAATCAGAGATTGTAACGCCTTATGCACAATGGTATAATGAAAAAACAGATTTCACTTAAAAACGGAGGGATGACTTATATGAAGACAGCCGGCCAGTTAAAGAGCCTGCTCATGGAAATTGACCGCAGAAGCTACCCGGCCTACAAGGAAACGAAGGGAAGCTACCGCTTTGAAGGATATGTCCTGAATATCGAACATGTGCAGGGGGATCCATTTGCCGCCCCGTCAAAGCTCAGCATCAGCGTTGATGCGGCAGCGGCGGCCTTTCCGGAGGAATGCTACAAGGAGAAGCACAGAAGGGTGGCCTTGGCGGACCTCCTGCTTCGGGGATTTGCAAGAGTCTTGGGCGAAAGCGGCCGGAAGGGCGCCGGTTCCGGAAAGAGCGGCCTCGTTGCCTGCAGCCGGCCGGGCCAGGAGATTCTGGAGCGGAGCGGGCTGGTCATCAGGGAAAAAGACGGGCAGGTGCTGGTCCGCTTTGAAGTGGGATTCCCGGCTGCCGGGAGGAGCATCCGCAGCGGGGAACTCATCAAGATCCTTTTTGACTTCCTGCCGGAAGCGGTCAGAAAGTCTCTGCTTTACCGGGCATACAGGCCGGCGTTCATCGAGGAGCGAATGGCACTGGCGGACGACCAGAAATGCATCCGGGACGGCCTTGATGGGATGGGGCTTTGCGCATTTGTAGCGGACGGGGCTATCCTGCCGCGGGAGACCGGCGTTTCAAATCGGCCGATGAAAGGGGCGGTGGCATTTGCATCTCCTGCATCCCTGGCCGTGACCATCCCGCTATCCGAGGGGAAGAGCATCACCGGGATGGGAATTAAGAAGGGCATTTCGCTGATCGTCGGCGGCGGCTATCATGGGAAGTCGACGCTTCTCAAAGCCCTGGAAGCGGGGGTCTACAATCACATCAAAGGGGACGGCAGGGAGTACGTGATAACGGATCCGACTGCGTTCAAAATCCGTGCGGAGGACGGCCGGAGCGTTCGGGGGACGGACATTTCGATGTTTATCAGCAATCTGCCCAACAAGAAAGACACGAAGTCTTTCTACACGGAGGACGCAAGCGGGAGTACTTCGGAAGCTGCAAATGTCATGGAGGCCCTCACGTTCGGATCCCGCGTCCTGCTTATCGACGAGGATACCTGCGCGACGAATTTCATGGTCCGGGACGCCCTCATGCAAATGGTCGTAAGCCGGGACCGGGAACCAATCACCCCGTTCCTCGAGAAAATGCGGAGCATTTATGAGGATCTGGGCGTTTCCATTGTCCTGGTTGCGGGCAGCCAGGGGGATTTCTTCCGCACGGCGGACACGATTATTCAGATGGACAATTATGTTCCGGTCGATATCACGGAGAGGGCCAAGGAGATTGCGGATGCTTATTCCGGCAGCAGGCCGGCGGATAGCCGGATGGACTCCGGGAAGGATGCGCGCATACCGATTAGGAACGGCCGCGTCTGCGGGGACCGGGTCAAGATGAAAGTTCTTGGTAAGGACGCTTTCATGGTCAACCACGAGACGGTGGATATCCGTTATGTCGAGCAGGTTGTAGACAGCGAGCAGACGGCGGCTATCGCAAAGTTCCTGATTTACCTGCATGGCGAGGTGTTTGATGGGAGAAAGAGCCTCGATGCGTGCATGGAGATTCTCGGAAAACTGCTTAAGGAGAAGGGATTCGAGTTCCTTGACGGGGGGCGGAACGTGCCCGGGAACCTGGCGATGCCGAGGATACAGGAGATTTACGCCGCTGTCAACCGCTGCAGGTGGACGGAGATGAGATAAGCGTGGGTTAAAGTACAAGCATCTGGCATCGCCCCTGTCATCCTGAGCGTAAGCGAAGGATCTTTATATAAAGCGTTTGTTTTTGGTGAAAGATCCTTCGCTACGCTCAGGATGACACCCCATT
>JAUMWM010000257.1 GCA_030529705.1 Lachnospiraceae bacterium | reverse complement strand
ATCCTGAGCGTAGCGAAGGATCTTTTACATAAAACCGCTGTAGATGGTAAAAGATTCTTCGCTTACGCTCAGAATGACAAGTCGTCGGTGGCGTTGTTTGCCACCTCGAAGTCGGTAAAAGATTCTTCGCTTAAGCTCAGAATGACAAGGGCGGTACCGAATGCGCAAACAGTAACAACCAGGAATCGAGCCATGGGTCCAACCGTGGACCGAATCCGAGTGGCAAACATTAGAGAAAGGCGCGAAATATGGTTCACTTCGTAGGCGCCGGGCCGGGCGCGCCGGATTTGATTACGGTGCGGGGAGCGGAGCATTTGAAAAAAGCGGATATTGTCATTTATGCGGGAAGCCTGGTGAACCCGGTCCTGCTCGGTCTGTGCCGGGAAAGCGCCCGGATTTACAACAGCGCGGAGATGACGCTCCCGGAGGTGCTGGACATCTGCACGAAAGGTCATGCCGAGGGATGGGACATCGTGCGGCTGCATACGGGAGATTCCAGCATCTATGGGGCAATTCGTGAGCAAATGGACGCACTCGCCGCCGAGGGAATCCCCTATGACGTCATTCCCGGCGTATCCTCTTTCTGCGGTGCGGCGGCGGAGCTCCAAGCGGAATACACCCTGCCGGGAGTCAGCCAGACGGTGATTATCACGAGAATGGCCGGCAGGACGCCTGTTCCGGAGAAGGAAGCTTTGGAAAGGCTTGCGGCGCATGGCGCGACGATGGTTATTTTCCTGTCGGCGGGGATGCTATCGGAAGTCTCGGCCGCCCTGCTTGCGGGGGCTTATACGGAGGATACCCCGGCGGCAATTGTGTATAAGGCGACCTGGCCGGAGCAGAAGATAGTCCGCTGCACGGTGGGGACGCTGGCTGCGGCGGGCGCGGAGCAAGGGATCAGCAAGACGGCGCTGATTCTCGTCGGAGACTTTCTCGGAGACGGCTATGAGAAGAGCCGCCTGTATGACCCGAATTTCGAGACCGGGTTTCGGAGGAGGGAGGCCTCTTATGAAAGTTGACATTATCTCCTTCACGGACCGGGGCGAGATGCTGGCCGGAAAACTTGCTGATGAGCTGGGCGGCACCACGTTTCGCGGAGGCAGGGACGGATCTGCGCATGAGTGGGCGGCGAGGGCATTTGCAAATGCCGATGCCCTCATCTACGTCGGCGCCGTCGGAATCTGCGTGCGGACGATTGCGCCATACATAAGAAGCAAGACGGCGGATCCGGCAGTGGTCGTTATGGACGAGACTGCGAAATATGTGATTCCCATTTTAAGCGGCCATCTGGGCGGGGCAAATGACTTGGCGCGCCGGCTCGCCCGGCTCGTTGGCGCGGAAGCGGTGATTACAACGGCCACTGACCGAAACAATGCTTTCTCGGTGGATGCATGGGCCGGCATTCAGGGCTGCGCGGTGGAAAATCCGAAGAGGATCAAAAGCGTTTCATCGAAAATCCTGGCGGGACGTGAAATTGTGATATTGAGCGACTATCCGATAGCGGGCGAGGTTCCGGAAAACGTGAAGGTCAGGCAGAGGAAGGTAAGGCTGAGCCAGGATTTAACAAAATACGCTGATTTTTATCTATTTGAGGCTGCAAATGAAAATCAGCCGAAACTGAATTCGTCAGAAAAAGTCCAAGTTTGTAGTGAAGAAAGCACGATTCGCTTGACATCTGCTGAAAATGTCCAATGTAAAGCTGCAAATGAAAACCAGCCGGAAACATATCTGCCTGAAAAAGACCAAGGTTGTAGCGAAAAAAGCATGCTTTGCGTGACATCTGCTGAAAATGTCCAATGTAAAGCTGCAAATGAAAACCAGCCGGAGATGTATTTGCCCGAAATAGACTGTGGAAGGAATGCGGAAACTGTAGATGGCGTGACAATCGCTGAAGATGAAGATTTTGTGGCAGATGTAATCCTTACGATAGACAGAAATGATGAAAAAGAGGATGCCGGCGACAAGCTTCGCCTCGTTCCCCGTATAGTCTGCGCCGGAATCGGCTGCCGACGAGGCATCTCGGAGCGGGCGGTCACAGAAGCGGTGGCAAGCGCATGCAGGGAGGCGGGGGTGTCGGAACTTTCCCTATATAGAGTTGCCAGCATTGATTTAAAAAAAGACGAAGAAGGGCTGAAAGAGTTTTGCAGGAAAAGAAAGCTGGAATTTAAGACCTATACTGCACAGCAACTTGCAGAGGTGCCGGGAAGGTTTATCACTTCGGAATTTGTCAGAGAGGTGACGGGCGTTGATAACGTATGCGAAAGGAGCGCCGTGTGCGGGGCAGGCATGTCCAGCAGGGCATATTTCTCTTCCGGAGACATGTCGTGCGAAAGGAACGCCGTATGCGGGACGGACATGGGCGGCCAGGTGCCCGGAAGGCTTATCTTTCGCAAGCATGTGTACGATGGCGTAACGGTGGCGCTGGCTGAGAGAGCATTTGCGCCGGATTTCCGTTGGCAGATGTAAGCGGTTCTGTCTTTTCACTCGGTACATTAGGGCTGGAATCTTTGTCATCCTGAGCGAAGCGAAGGATCTTTATGTACAACAATGCTGTCTGTATAGGATCCTTCGCTTCGCTCAGGATGACAAACAGGACCTTGGTCTTGAATATGTAGGCCTCGGTATAAGATCCTTCGCTTCGCTCAGGATGACAAGGCATCGGATACCAGCTAAATCAGGGTACCCGTAAAATTGGTTTTTTTGAATGGACTGGGGTTTGGTTCCGGTGTCATGGAATGGAGAAAAGAAAACGCATGAAAAAGCTGTATATCGTGGGCATCGGTCCCGGGGCGGAAAACATGATGACGATGGAAGCTAGGTGTGTCCTGGAGGCTGCCGATGTCATCTGCGGCTACACCGTCTATGTCGATCTCATAAAAAAACAATATCCGGATAAAGAATTCTTCACTACCCCGATGCGGCGGGAGCTGGAGCGCTGCCGGATGGCATTGACAAGCGCAAATGACGACAAGACAACCGCCATGGTCTGCAGCGGGGACGCCGGAATCTACGGCATGGCCGGACCGATTCTTGAAATGCAGGAGCAATTTCCCGAAGTCGACGTGGAAATCGTTCCCGGAATCACGGCCGCAATTTCCGGCGCGGCAATCCTGGGCGCCCCGCTCATGAACGATTTCTGCGTAATATCCCTGTCGGACCAGCTCACCCCCTGGGACGTGATTGAGAGGCGCCTTCGGGCTGCGGCGGCGGGGGATTTTGCCATTTGCCTGTATAATCCTATGTCACGTAAGCGGCCGGATCACCTTGCGCAGGCCGCCCGGATTCTTCTCGAACAAATGAATCCCCTCACAGTTTGCGGATGGGTCCGCAATATTGGCCGCGAGGATACGGAGAAAAAGTTGCTGACACTTGAAGAACTGATGGAAGAAAAGGTCGATATGTTCACAACGGTGTTTATCGGAAATTCGCATACACGAAATCTGTTCGGCAGGATGGTGACAGGGCGGGGTTATGAAATCTAGACCGTTTGTATAAAACCGCTGTAGACGGTCAAAGATCCTTCGCTTTTGCTCAGGATGACAAGGGCGATACTGAATGCGTGAACAGCCAATTTGACCCGCAAGCGGTTCGCTACGACAGGAAAGAACGGCAAAAAAACAGCCATTTTTAGATAAGTAACAACGATAGCTTAACGGACATGAAATGTGGGTCTATTCAGGAGTCAGATTATATGGTCGGGAAAATCATCATTTTTGGCGGCACGACAGAAGGGAAGGAACTTGCATTTGCGCTTTCTGATGCGGGATTTGATATCACCGTCAGCGTTGCCACGGATTTGGGTTTGCAGGAATTGACAAATGCCGCCCTCGGTCATCTGCCACTTGCGTTAAAGGCAAGGAAGAAGGGCAGGGGAGAGAAGGAAATGGC
>JAUMWM010000256.1 GCA_030529705.1 Lachnospiraceae bacterium | reverse complement strand
AGACTTTTTTTAACATTTTCAAATTTTTGACATTTTGGGGCATTCCGGCTCACTCGCCATTTGGCATTTGCCGACAGATAAGCCGCAATTTCTTCTCCTTGAAGGCGCTATTCATACGCCATACTTACTGGAAATCCTGCGCGGCACGATAGTTCGCCTCTAAATCGGGCAGGAAAGGCAGAAAGTCATCCGGCAGCCTTGCCCTAAGCCTGATGTCCTCCCCCGTAAAAGGCTGGTGGAATGCGATTTCCCCCGCATGCAAAGCCGCCCGATTAGGTCCGGCCGAGCCTCTCCCTTCATTATAGATGGAATCCCCGAGTAGCGGATGCCCAATATGGCTCATATGCACCCGGATCTGGTGCGTCCGCCCCGTCGCGATCCGCACCCTCAGGAAAGCATACCCCTCATACTGCCTGATGACCTCATATTCCGTCAGGGCGTAATCCCCGCCCTCCCTCGCGACTCTCTTCCTGGCGCCCGCGAACTCCCTCTCGATAGGCGCCTCGATCCTTCCGGACCGCTCTGCAAATTCCCCCTCCGCCAGCGCATAATACGTCTTTGTATGGATCCCCTTGTCGGCCTGCGTCGTCATATGGGCCGCCATCGTCCGGCTTTTCGCAAATAAAACCAGGCCCGAAGTATCCTTGTCAAGCCGGCCGACGGTACGGATTTCGTGGGGTTCGCCTTTCATTTGAAAATAGAAAGCAAGATAATTCGCTAGCGAGTCGCTGTAGTGCCCATGGGACGGATGCACGACCACCCCGGCAGGCTTGTTCAGGCAAATGATGTCCCAGTCCTCATACGCCACCTCGATCGGGTGCTCTTCCGGGATGATGTTTTCAGGCGGGAAGTCCGTCAGGATGACCCTCAGGACATCCCCCTTGCGGAGCTTCCGATTGACAAATGATACCTCCCCGTTGACGGTGATGCCGTTTTGCGTGTCGTACTTCGCCCTTGCCACATCGTGATGCACCATCCCCCAGCGGTACAGGATGATGTCGCGGACCGGGCGGCCTTCGTCCTTCACCGTAGCCGTATAGGTAAAAACGCGCTTTGAAATATCCTGGCCACGCATTTTGTCGCTTTCTGTAGTAATACGCATATTCACATCAATAAGCGCACCTGTTCAACAGGTCGCCAAAATGTCTGTCACCCTGAGCGCAAGCGAAGGATCTTTGGAGTAAAAATCCTTCCATAAACACTCGTTGATGGTAAAGATTCTTCGCTAACGCTCAGAATGACAGGGATGCAGGTACTAAAACTCCTGTCATCCTGAGCGCAAGCGAAGGATCTTAGGAGTAAAAATCCTTCCATAAACACTCGTTGATGGTAAAGATTCTTCGCTAACGCTCAGAATGACAGGGGATGCTAAAAGCTCCTGACAACAACTTATACACCCAAGTGCTGCTTGAAATTGCCCATGACCTGGTCCGCCTTCATCGTCCAGATGAAAGCATGCTTGTCAACCGCATGAATCACCTGCCTGAATTTCACAAGCTCATACCGGTTCATAACGATCATATGCACCTGGAACGGCTTCCTGCTGTGGCCGCCAACCGCATTCCATGTCGTAACGCCCCTGTGCATCTCCACGCTGATCTCGTTGCTCAGGATGGGCACCTTGGATACGACAAATACCGCCACCTTCATCGTCTGGTAATGCGTCCTGTCAATGACGACGGACGACATGAAGGCGTAGACGGCAGAATACGCGGCCACTTCAAATGTCCTCGTCACCGCAGCATATGTGAAAATGCATGCGTTGATCGTCATGGCCAAAGTTCCAACGGACATGTCCGGCTTCCGCTTGACGCCGAGAAGCCCGACTATATCCGTGCCGCCGGTCGAAGCGCCGTTCCGAAGCAGGACGCCGATTCCAAATCCGTTCAGCGCGCCGCCGAACACGCAGTTCAGCGCATGGTCTGAGATGAGCTGGGTTTCCGGGCTTTTCAGGACCGTCATCAGGAAAGACTGGAGGGTAATGACTGCAATCGTCCGCGCCATGAACATTTTCCCCAGTTCCCGATATCCGAGGATCATCAGAGGCACATTGAGGCACCATACCAGAATACCGGTGGGATCTGACCGGAAATGAATCCCTAGGTTGTCCTGCAATAAGTTCCGGATAATCTGGGCGATACCCGTGAACCCTCCGTTGTACAGTCCTGCCGGAGACAGGAAAAATTTGTAGGCGATCGAACAACATGTCGCGCCAAAAATAATTTGAATAATCCTTATCACCCTGTCTTTTTGCTCTTCCATGATAGCCCTCCTATACCGCATCTATAAGGACAATTCATTTGGCACAAAGTTTCTGTTCACACCACCTGTTTCTTTTGTCATCCTGAGCGTAAGCGAAAGAAGCCACTTGTCATCCTGAGCGTAAGCGAAGGATCTTTTACATAAAACATTTGCTTCTAATAAAAGATCCTTCGCTACGCTCAGGATGACGCCCAATTAATCACAAGCACAGACGACTTTTGCATGGCAGCGCAAACGGTAACGGCACGAAATTATTTGCAACAAAGAACCCGTCCCCATAGTGCGATTTTTCATATTATATGATATACTCATAAGTCGTGCGCATCCCGCACGAATCATACTATGATTTTAACAAAAAAAACCCTTTCCATAAAGGAGGATTCACATGAATTTTGTTTTTATCTCGCCCCATTTTCCGCACACGTATTGGAACTTCTGCGACCGTCTCAAAAAGAACGGCGCAAATGTTCTCGGAATCGGCGATGCATCCTACGACTCCCTGGAGGACTGCCTGAAAAATTCATTGACGGAATACTATAAGGTGGACTCTCTGGAGAACTACGACGAAGTC
This sequence comes from Lachnospiraceae bacterium, assembly GCA_030529705.1. GTDB lineage: Bacteria > Bacillota > Clostridia > Lachnospirales > Lachnospiraceae > Chordicoccus. Next base: position 1,060 of record JAUMWM010000256.1, on the reverse strand, counting down.
TTCAGGGCCGTCGCTTTCTTCTCTTTCAAATACGGGAAAATCGACTGGCTCGAATCCAACAACGAATACTGGCTCGAACAGGATGCCCGCCTCCGCACCGATTTCAATATCACGACTGGCATCGGGTATGACCGCATCCAGGATTTCAAGCATAAGTCCGGCATGAAGGAATATTATGCAAATGCCGGCGTCCCCACAGCCCGCTGCCATTTTGCCTCCACTTTGGACGATGCTTTGGGGTTCATCGCCGAGGTGGGCTACCCGATTATCATCAAGCCGGATGTAGGCGTCGGGGCATCGGACACCCATAAAATAGCAAATGAAGATGACCTAAGAAACTTCTTCTCCCTGCCGCGAGACGTGCAGTATCTCATGGAGGAGTTCATCGATGGCGACCTGTACTCTTATGACGCTATCACGAATTCGAAATTTGAACCGCTCTTCGAGTCCATGACAAGCTGGCCGCCATCGATCGCCGACATCGTGAACGATGAGCTGGAACTCGTCTATTATGTGGCAGGCGATGTCTATGAGGGGCTTAGAGATGCCGGAAGAGCTACGGTGAAGGCTTTCCATGCGGATCGGAGATTTGTCCATCTCGAATTCTTCCGCCTGAAAGAGGATAAGGCAGGGATTGGAAAGAAGGGAGATTTCGTCGGCCTCGAGGTTAACATGCGTCCGGCCGGCGGCTACACCCCCGACATGATGAACTTTGCCCACAGCATAGACGTATACCAGATTTGGGCTGACATGGTGACCACGGACAGCCGCATTTTCCCGAAGTCCGAGAAGGAATACTACTGCGTGTACGTCAGCCGGCGCGACAAGAACAGCTACGTCCATACCCACGAGGAGATTTTGAGCCGTTACGGCAGCCGCATGGTCATGTGCGAGCGCATCCCGGAAATCCTCTCCGGCGCCATGGGGAATCAGATGTACACGGTGAAGCTCGACGACGAGAGCGCCGCGAACGAATTTATCGCATTTGTCCTCGAAAAATAATTTCGGCCCGCGGGGACGGTCCTTTTGGACCAAAAATTTTCGGCCCGCGGGGACGGTC
>JAUMWM010000052.1 GCA_030529705.1 Lachnospiraceae bacterium | reverse complement strand
AAGAATTTTCGAGTCTTGATGTGTTACGCTGTTCAGTTATCAATGTACCTTTGCTGCGCCTCGCCATCTCGTGCGCCGCAACTTCCATAGGATAACAAGGCTTTCCGATTCTGTCAAGCACTTTTTTTATTTTTTTGCGGATTTTTTGATTCCCGATTTTCGGCCCATGGGGACGGTCCTTTTGGGCCGAAAAATCTTGGTCCAAAAGGACCGTCCCCGCGGGTCGAAAATTCTTGGCCCAAAAGGACCGTCCCCGCGGGCCGAAATCAACGAAGCTATTGCCTCCCTATTATGCCTATCGCCTCCCGCACCGTTTCCACGGGAATCAGCCTGATGCCCTCTGTCTTCTGGCAGAGCGCGTAATTTGATTTCGGGAGGATGACGGTAGTAAACCCGAGCCTTTTCGCCTCCGAGACGCGCGTCTCCGCCTGGCTCACCGCTCTCACCTCCCCGGAAAGGCCGACCTCTCCGAATGCCATCATATGCTCGGAGACGACCTTGTCCTTGTAACTGGTATATAGCGCCAGCAAAATCGCCAAATCTAGCGATGGCTCATTGACACGGATGCCGCCCGCCACGTTCACATAAACGTCGCATGCTCCGAGGTCTATCCCGCACCTCTTCTCGAGGACGGCGACAAGAAGGTTCACCCTGTTGTAGTCCGTGCCGGCCGCCGTCCTTCTCGGCATGCCGAAATACGTCTTCGCAACCAAGGCCTGAATTTCCAGCAGGAGCGGCCTGCTCCCCTCCACGCAGCAAGTCACGACAGATCCGGATGAATCCTCCGGACGGCCGCTCAGCATGTATTCCGATGGATTAGGCACTTCCACGAGCCCGTTCCTGCGCATTTCAAAAACGCCAATTTCATTTGTGGAGCCAAACCTGTTTTTTACCGCCCTCAAAATGCGGTAGGATGCATGCCTGTCCCCCTCGAAGTAGAGAACCGTATCCACCATGTGTTCCAGGACGCGCGGTCCGGCAACGGAACCTTCTTTCGTGACATGGCCGACGATAAAGTGCGTAATTCCGAGGCTTTTCGCCAGCATCATGAACACTCCCGTCGATTCGCGAACCTGCGATACGGAACCGGGAGCGCTTGAAACCTCTTCGTTGAACATGGTCTGAATGGAATCGATGACGCAGATATCCGGCTTCATCTCCTCGATCGTCTCTCGAATATCGCCAAGGCTCGTCTCGCAGTACAGGTACATGTTCTCGCCAGCCCCGCCAACCCTGACGGCGCGCATTTTTATCTGGGCCAGGCTCTCCTCCCCGGATATATACAATATCACAAGGCCCATATTGGCCAAATTCCTGCAGACCTGAAGAAGGATCGTCGACTTCCCTATGCCGGGATCTCCGCCTATGAGCACCATGGATCCCTTCACTATGCCTCCCCCAAGAACGCGGTCAAACTCCGGCATATCGGTCTTTGTGCGACCGCTCTCCTCCATAGAGACATCCCGAAGAAGAACGGGACGGCTGGCCGCCCCGTTCCTCCTCTGCTTTATGCCAGACCCTCCCGCTTTCGCTACCGGTTCTTCGGCAAATGTATTCCACTCCCGGCATCCCGGACACTGCCCCATCCATTTGGAAGACTCATACCCACAATTCGTGCAGAAAAAAACTGTTTTCTTCTTTACATTCGCCATACTACGCTCTTTCAATCCTCACAGATACGGCGTCTTCATTTGCAAGCTCCACGCTGAAAGAAATCTTCCCGCCCAGGCTCGCTTTCTGAGAGGCGTGCGCTTCGTCATTTATATAGACGTCATAGAAAGTCCCGCTCTCGCCCTCGACGGTAATCTGGGCATCCTTTGGTCCTTCCACCGTGAACTCCATGCCCCTGTCCGTGTAACGGAGATGGCTGACCGCCGTTCCCGGGACAGATTCATACACGAACATCTCGTTCCGCTCCAGCCTCGTTATGTCAGAAAAAGTCTTGACTTTATAGAGGTTTCCTTCGTGTTCGTAGTCCGAGACCTTCTTTTTTGCGGAAAGCTCATAATTCCCGAAACTGATGCTCCCATCTGCCTCCGTCTGAATAAGATTCTTGATTACTGCCATTTCATTCACCTCTTTTTAAATTTAATGCTAAGGACTCATCCATAAAACAATAATTCAACTTGCATCATGCATTCAGGATTCATCCTTGCCATCGAATCGAATTTCATCCTTTATAAACCTTACGACAACCTCTCCGCCCCTTCTTATTTCGCCATTCAAAATCAAATCCGTCAGTGGATTCTCTATTCTCTCCTGAATCGCCCGCCTGAGAGGCCTTGCGCCGTATTTCTCCGAGAAACCCTTTTTGGCAATCTCTTTCTTTACGGCAGGAGTAATTCTCAGATTGATATCCAGCTCCCTCTTCGCGCGTTCAGCAAGTTCCGTCATCATAAGTCCGACGATTTGCTCCACTTCCTCCGCATTCAGCGGATGGAACACGATGATTTCATCGATCCTGTTCAGAAATTCGGGCTTGAAAATGCGCCTCACCTCGTTCATGACGCCGCTTTTCATGCGCTCATAATCCCCTTTGGCATCATCACGCGCCCCGAATCCGAGCCTTTTCGGATCGACGATCGCCTGGGCTCCCGCATTGGACGTCATGATGATGCAGGTATTCTTAAAATCCACGCGCTTTCCGTGGGCGTCCGTGATATGGCCCTCGTCCAGCACCTGCAGCAAAATGTTGAACACGTCCGGATGGGCTTTTTCAATTTCGTCAAACAAAATCACGCTGTAGGGATGGCGCCTAACCTGCTCGGACAGCTGCCCGCCCTCATCATAGCCCACATATCCCGGCGGAGAACCGATCATCTTGGACACGCTGTATTTCTCCATATACTCAGACATGTCCACTCTGATTATATTCTCTTCCGAACCGAATACCGCCTCTGCGAGGGCTTTGGACAGCTCCGTCTTCCCCACGCCCGTCGGACCCAGGAATAAAAACGACCCTGTCGGCCGATGAGGATCTTTCAGCCCTACCCGGCCTCTCTTGACGGCCGATGCGACCGCCCTGACCGCTTCATCCTGGCCTATGACCCGCTTGTGGAGCTTCTCTTCCAATTTTGCAAGCCTCTTCGACTCCGCCTCCGCTATTCTGGAAACAGGAATTTTCGTCCACTCAGAAACCACGTCGGCTATATCTTCCTCGCGAACTACTATCGCCTTATCCCTTCCCGTCTCACGGTATTTCTGCCTCTTTCCCTCGCTAGCCTCCCTCATTTCTTCCTGCTGTTTCTGGATGGACCTGGCAAGGGCCAGATCGCCGTCCATGACGGCTTTTTCCTTCTTTTCCGTCATTTCCCGAAGTTCCTGCTCTTCCCGGATCATTTTCCCGAGAAGCCCCAGGTCTCCCAGACGCGCTCTCGCAGAAGCCTCGTCAATCAGGTCGATCGCTTTGTCGGGCAGCCTCCTGTCGTTGATATAACGCTCGGAGAGCTTAACTGCCGACCTTAGAGCCTCGTCCGTGATTTCCACGTGATGGTGGCGTTCGTAATAAGGCCTCAGGCCTTTCAGGATTTCAAATGCCTCCTCCCGGGTGGGTTCCTCCACCATGACGGGCTGGAACCTCCTTTCGAGGGCGGCATCCTTCTCTATGCGCTTCCTGTACTCGTCAATAGTCGTGGCTCCGATCATCCTGATCTCCCCCCTGCTCAGGGACGGCTTCAATATGTTCGAGGCATCCAGCGCCCCCTCCGCGCCGCCCGCTCCGATGATCGTATGAAGTTCGTCGACAAATAGCAGCAGGTTGCTGTTCTTGGAAACCTCCTCCACAATCCTTTTTATTCTCTCTTCAAATTCCCCCCTGTACTTCGTTCCTGCCACCATCCCGGACAAATCCAGCGTGACGACACGTAGATTTTCCACGGATTCCGGCACGGCTCCCAGCACGACGCGCTGGGCAAGGCCCTCGACGATGGCAGTCTTGCCAACGCCCGGCTCTCCGATAAGGCAGGGGTTGTTCTTCGTCCTCCTGCTCAGGATTTGAATGACCCTGGTTATCTCCATATCCCTTCCCACAACGGGGTCAAGGCTCCCCTCTGCCGCCAGGGCGGTGAGATCCCTGCTGTATCTGTCCAGGGTCGGCGTTCCGCTTCCGCCACCTCCAATCGGCCTGCCGCCGAAAAGATCCTGCTCCCTGATTTTTTTCTCGCTCCCCATTGCGGCAAGAGTATCCGCATACAGCTTGCGCAGATCTATTCCCATCGTGTGCAGGAGCCTGGCCGCCACGCAGTCCGGGTCTCTCAGAAGGGCCAGCAGGATATGCTCCGTCCCCGCTTCGGGAGAATCGAATTCCCCTGCTATGGCCTTTGCGTCATCCAAAATTCCTTTCGCCCTCGGAGACAGTCCCGGAGAGTCCAGGACGGCGACATCGCCGGAAGGAGCAATCAGGCTCTCTATCAATTCCGTCAGTTTTTCCGATGTCACTCCCGCAGCGGACAAAACGGCGGAAGCCGTCCCCTGGTCAGTCCGAAGCAATCCTGCCAGCAGATGCTCCGTTCCGATATAATTCTGCTGCAAAGCCCTGGCTGCCTGTCCGGAATGGTCGATAGCAGATTGCGCTTCCTTTGTAAATCCCTGTTTCATTTGTACTCCTCGCAAATCTCGTCAATCAGGGCATGTACTTCCTCGATTGAAATATTCTTACAGCCCGCCTTCGCAAGAACCGCTGTTAAAATCTATTTTATTACCATAGGACGCCTGCCGCATTCAGCCGACGCCTGCCGTGTTGACCGTATAATAATACTGTATGCCCAACAGGTTATTGACGGTCGATTTCGGAGCGAGATGGAAGCTGTGATTTATCAGAATGTTGCCATGCACGTCCGTAAGCTGGGCAATCGCCTCATAACTGCCGTCAGAATTCTTTACGGCGCTCACAAATTCCGGATAGCAATCCGGCCTGGGATCATTCTTCACATAATAGTTGCCATCGTCATGAAGGCTGATTCTTGCTATGGTATCCGGTATCTCCGGCATAGAAACAGTCTCTCCGAATAAAACCCTGCCCGCTTCACGGACGATATCGGCTCCGACGACCAGGTATTCCTCCTTTTCATCATATGACGCGCCGGACGCCCTCGGACCATACAGGCACAGGTAATAATACATAATCGACCAATAGATAACGGGGTCGTCCGGGACATACCCGAGACTGGTTACATACTCCACCACCATAATGGCATCAAGCGGCTTCAGCATGCATGTGAGCGTTTCATCCACCACCGTCGACTCCATCTGGACCGTGCTGGTTTTGCCTTCATCCTTATCCGCTTCCGAAAGATCTTCATAAACGATTTCGTTATCCGGGGCTGTTTTCTCCTCTGATGCAGCATTAGGTCCGGCCGATGTGGATGAGCCTCCGCATGCGGAACATGACAAAGCAAGCATCATGGAAATGATTGCCGCTACAAGTTTTCTGTTCATACTTACCTCTGTATGGGCCCTGCGTAAGCGCCAAGGCCGTTAATGGCAGATTTGAAACATAGTTTCAAACTTTCTCATTATAGAAATAAGGAGGCTGAATGCGCGCTTCCGGTCAGCCAACCAAAATCGCGCTTTCAGCCCCTGTTCTGTCTACGATAAGGTCGAATCAGGCCTGACTGAACTGGTCCTTGCCTACTCCGCAGAGCGGGCATACCCAGTCTTCCGGCACATCTTCCCATGCCGTGCCCGGCTCCACGCCGTTGTCCGGATCGCCGACTTCCGGGTCATACTCATAACCACATACGTCGCAAACATACTTTTCCATAGTCATACCTCCATATGAAAATATAGGCCTTTGCCTTTTGCCTAAACCTATATGAATTATACACTATAGACAACCAAAAGAACACTAAAAATATTATTATTTCTTTCCCGTTCACAATTATTTCCCCTCTCGTTCACAAAAAGGCATTGGATGAAGGGGAAATAACGGAAAATTTATGGCAAAGATTGCACATTTTGGCTTTTCTGTTAACATGCTAGCGGTTGAAGCATGACTTGAAAGTGTTATAATAGTTTCTATCATAAAATATTTTACAATGTGCCATGCTTTTCGCCGGGCAATATTTTGCATTTCAATGCTTAGGATTGAGGCATATATGAATGTCCCGCTTTCTATTCCTACGTGCTGAAGAAGCCGGGACACTAAGTTTCGACCCAATCCTTAAGGTTCGCCCGATTTCCATTTGCTGGCATGGTTGCTGACTAACATCCAAGGAGAATGTTATGACAAACAAAAACGACTACGAAGCCCTGAAATTGGATAAACAGATATGTTTTCCGCTATATGCCTGCTCTAGAAACGTAGTTAACCTCTACACCCTCTTCTTCAAGCCAATCGGGCTGACCTATACCCAGTATATAGTCCTGCTGGTTTTATGGGAAAAGGATGGAATCAGCGTAGGCGAGCTGGGAAAGAAGCTATATCTGGATAACGGAACCCTGACTCCTCTCCTAAAGAAGATGCAGGAAAAAGGATACCTGATCAGACAGAGAAGCCACGATGACGAGAGGATCGTGCTTGTATCCCTTACGGAGGAAGGATCGAAGCTTCGCGACAAAGTAGAAGATATCCCGGCCAGGATAAACGACTCCCTAAGCCTGACTTCTGAGGAGATGGAGACCCTCTACGGCCTTCTCTATAAAGTCATCGACGGGCTTGAAGAAAAATAACCGTTTCCCGTTTTACGATCAATCCTGCTATTTATAAAGGAGCTGCCTCGCAGCTCCTTTTCTTCATCTTTACGGTTTCCCCTAGTTTCGTTTTTACCTGTCATCCCGAACGTAGCGAGGAATCTTAACTCCTTTTTTTGCGCAGGATGGCAAGAACGAACGCCAAGCCTTTCATTTGACCTTTTTTGCATTATGCCTCGTCTATCGCTTTTCCGATATCATGACGCATATATTTGTTTTCAAACCATACAAGTTCCGTTGCTTTATATGCATTCTCGCGGGCTTCCAGCAGCGTCTTCCCTTTGGCGCTGATGCCAAGGACTCGGCCCCCGTTCGTTACGATGCGGCCGTCCTGATCGAACTTCGTTCCGGCATGGAATACAAATCTATCGTCCCGTCCCTTAAAGCTGTCCAGCCCTTCAATCGGAAGCCCTTTCCGATAGCTGACCGGGTAACCCTCCGAAGCCAGCACGACGCATACGCAGGCATCATCCTCGAATTCCAGGCTGATCTCGCCAAGCTTTCCATCCACGCAAGCCTCCATGACTTCGATTATGTCATTTTTCATTCTCGGAATGACCACCTGGGCTTCCGGATCGCCGAAGCGGCAGTTATACTCGAGTACTTTCGGCCCGTCTTCCGTTATCATGAGGCCAAAGAATATGATTCCTACGAATGGCCTGCCCTCATCCCTCATGGCGTCGACGGTCTTCTGGTAAATGTTCTCCCGGCAGAAAGCGTCCACCTCGTCGGTATAGAACGGACTCGGGGAAAACGTCCCCATGCCGCCGGTATTTGGGCCCGTATCTCCGTCCCCCGCCCTCTTATGGTCCTGGGCGCTCGCCATCGGTAGAATCGCCTTCCCATCGCAGAAAGACAGGACGGAAACTTCGCGGCCCGTCATAAATTCCTCTATGACCATGCTATCGCCGGCGGCTCCGAATTTCTTTGCCTCCATGATTTCTCTCACGCCCTCTTCCGCCTCCTCCGGCGTGCTGCAGATCAGGACGCCTTTTCCGAGGGCGAGGCCGTCCGCCTTGAGGACGACCGGATACTTAGTACCCCGAAGCGCTTCCCTGGCCTCGGCTGCGGAATGCACGGTAGTATAGCCGGCGGTCGGAATGCCGTATTTCTTCATCAGTTCTTTTGAAAATGCTTTGGAACCCTCCAGGATGGCCGCATTCTTCCTGGGACCGAACACCCGAAGATTCCTTTCCTCGAACACATCGACAATGCCGCCGACAAGCGGGTCGTCCATGCCGATTATCGTCAGGTCGATTTTTTCCTGAACGGCAAATTCCGCCAGGGCGTCAAATTCCATCGCCCCGATGGAGACGCATTCTGCAAATTCGGAAATCCCCGCATTGCCCGGTGCACAGTAAATCTTATCGACCTTGCTGCTTTTACTAACAGCCCACGCTATGGCATGCTCCCTTCCGCCTGAACCTACAATTAAGACTTTCATAATAATCCTCCTCTATACTCTTAAATTCCCGCCGCATAGCGAACCCGGCCGTCTACAACCTCGATCTTCCCATTCGCAATCAGATTTATTGCCTCCGGCATAATCTTCCACTCCGCCTGCTCCATAATCCTTCTCTGCAGTATTTCCGGAGTGTCTCCGTCTTCGACGCTGACCGCTTTCTGCAAAATAATCGGTCCCTCGTCCAGCTCCCTGTTCACGAAGTGGACTGTTGCCCCCGAAATCTTGACCCCCCTCTTTAAAGCTGCCTCATGGACTTTAAGGCCGTAGAATCCGGTTCCGCTGAAAGAGGGTATCAGCGCAGGATGGATATTGATGATCCTGTTCGGATACGCGTCAATCAAAATCTCCGGAATCTTTACCAGGCAGCCAGCCAGCACGATAAGGCCGACATCCAGCTCATCGATTTTCTCCTTTAGGGCAACGTTGAATTCCTGCCTGGTGCCAAAGTCTTTCGGGGAAATGACATATGCGGGAATTCCTGCATTTGCAGCGCGTTCCAGAGAATAAACACCCCGGTTATTGCTGATGACTCCCGCTATTTCCGCATTTGTAATCGTACCGTCAGCGATGCCGTCAATGATTGCCTGTAAATTCGTACCGCCTCCCGAGACGAGCACGGCCATGCGAAGCGTATCCGCCATAGTATCCTCCTATTCCTGACCTGCATAAAGCAGAACCCTCGCACAAAAGGGACGTTCCTTATCATGCGATGTTTTGCTTTTTTACGCAGAAAAATACTCCTTGGAGCTTAAACCAGCTCCACTCCCTTAACGCCGCCAATAATCCTGCCTATCTCATAAGCCCTCTCTCCGGCGGCCTCGATCGATGCGGCCGCTGCCGCCGCGTCTGCCTTGTCCACGGCAAGGACCATGCCGATTCCCATGTTGTAGGTGTTGTACATCATGCGCTCTTCGATTCCGCCCGTCTCCTGGATTAGCCTGAAAATTGCGGGAATTTCGTAGCTGTCCTTAGAGATCACGGCCCTGGTTCCCTCTTTCAGCATACGGGGAACGTTCTCATAGAAACCGCCGCCCGTTATGTGGCTGCAGGCTTTGATCGTAATCCCCGCCTCCTTGACGCTCCGGAGGGCTTTCACGTAGATCTTTGTCGGCTCGATCAAAGCCTCCCCAAGCGTTTTGCCGAGAATGTCATAATGCGCGCCCAGAGCTTCCCGGGTCATGGGAAAAACTTTTCTGACGAGGGAAAAGCCGTTGCTGTGGACGCCTGATGAAGCTATCCCAAGCAGCACGTCCCCTTCTGCGAGATCCTTTCCGGAAATAATGTCTTTCTCATCCACTATGCCGACGGCAAACCCGGCCAGATCGTACTCGTCCTCCGGGTAAAAGCCGGGCATTTCCGCCGTCTCCCCGCCAATCAGGGCGGCTCCCGACTGGATGCAGCCTTCTGCAACTCCGCTCACGATCTTTGCAATCTTCTCCGGATAATTTTTGCCGCAGGCGATATAATCGAGAAAAAAGAGGGGCTCCCCGCCCGCACAGGCGATATCGTTCACGCACATGGCCACGCAGTCGATTCCGACCGTATCGTGTTTGTCAAGGAGAAAAGCCAGCTTCAGTTTGGTTCCGACGCCGTCCGTCCCCGAAACTAACGTCGGTTTCTCCATGTTTTTAAACTTTTCCATGGAAAATGCGCCCGAAAAACCGCCCAGATTCGTCAGGACTTCTGCCCGCATCGTCTTTCTGACGTGCTCCTTCATGAGTTCCACGGATTTGTATCCAGCTTCAATGTCTACTCCGGCACTTTTATAATCCATAAAAAACCCCCTGTCTAAATCAATAGTCTTTATATCCCACTTTCTGGAGCCTTGCATCTTTCGCCATGACGCCCGCCTTCTGCTTGGCGGAATACTCCTTCAGCTTCGAGAGAAGCTCCAGATCCGATGTCGCCAGGATCTTCGCGGCAAGAAGGGCGGCATTTGCCCCGCCGTTGATTGCAACCGTCGCAACCGGTATGCCGCTCGGCATTTGCACGATGGAGTACAGGCTGTCGCGCCCACCAAGGGAAGTCGTGTGCATCGGGATGCCGATCACGGGAAGCGGGAAAATGGCGGCGCACATCCCCGGAAGATGGGCGGCCATCCCGGCTCCGGCTATGATCACTTTCAGGCCTCTCTCCTCCGCCGTTTTCGCATATTCAAAAAACTCGTCGACTTCCCTGTGCGCCGAGATAATATGCATCTCATAAGGGACGCCGAGTTCGTCCAGCACTGCCGCAGCCTTGGCCATGACCGGCATATCCGAATCTGACCCCATCAAAATACCTACTTTTGCCATTTCATCTACCTCTTTCCTTGTCGCTAAAGTATGAGCCTTGTACAGCATTACACAAGCCCTGTTGCATAAAACACCTGTCTATTACGCCATTGTCATTGGTTGGCAACGCTAGTCTACTGTCTCAACCATCTTCACAATTATTCGCGCCATCTTGTTTCGGCATGCTAGTGTGACGTATCAATCATATTTTGCATTAAAATTTCCATCTTGCCGCCATCTGCTGCGTTGTCATCAGTCGGCGTAGCCCGCTACGCCTCCTTCTTCCGCCTTGCAGCTGACGACAAGCTGAAATTTTTAATTACAAAAATGATTGACACGGCACACTAGTACAGCATTCCATTAGTTCTGCTGCATGAAAACACCTGTCTTTTTCGCCATTGATTCGTTGTCATCGGTTGGAAATGTGCGTCATCAACCGACATAGTCAAGCGGCCCGTTCAGCGCCTCCGTCCCCGGCAGGACAAAGCGCCCGTCCTCAATAATCGGAATCTCTCCGCCCCCCGCAGTCAGGACGCATATGCTTCCCAGTTCCTCATACGGAATCGTTATATCCGTATGGCAGCCGAAATATGCCTTTCCCGGATCCGTTTTTCTCAGAAGGGAAATCGAGTTGTCCCTCGCAATAATTTCCTTGCCATCGGGATTATAGACCGGATTATCCTCCTCCCAGCTATAGCAGGTGTCTCCAAATGCAAAATGCGGTCCCGTCTTCTCCGCAATCAATATCGGAAGGCGGGCCTCTATATTGTATTTCCTTCCCATGACATAGGCTGCCGTATTGGTGCCGATCGCGAACTCGCCCATGGGAAGCGAAGGATGGTGGAATAAGATGTTGTCCTCAATGTATCTCCGCCCTTCCTGCCGATCGCCAAAATTTCCGCAGGAATAATCAGAAACCATCCCATCCTTTATCGTGATTGAAAGATCCATAAATTCATATCCGTTCAGGAACACCCTCGAAACAAACAGGACTCCATTTGTCCCCATTAGCTGCGGGGACGTGAAAACCTCTCCCACCGGGATGTTCACGTCAGCTACGCAATTTTCAAATGCCGTCTCCTTTTCCCCATCCGAAAGCGGGTGAAACCGCACAATAAGGTCGGTGGCATTTGCCCCTTTCCCCTTTATGCGGGCGGCGTACCCCTTATCGAGCGCATCGATCAGCGCCTGCTGGATATCGCCGTATACCCGATTGTCGAGCGTGTTGATCCGTATCACTTCGTCAAATATCTCTCTAAAGTCTTTCCCGATTGCGGGCACGGGGAAAGAAATGATTGTAAATGACCGCTCTTCCTCCCTGATATAGCGCTGCGTAATCTGGATGCCCTCATTCCGCATTCGGACGGACTTTGCCTGCTGGGCGTCCGTCATCTGTATCCGGTTCTCGCAGGCGGCCGGCGTGAACGGCTCCTCGCCGAATGTTTCCAGGACCGCCGGACCCGCATGGGCGCCGGCCAGCGCTTTCACCTCCTCATAGCCTTCCCGCAGGCTCCTAAGGCGGTGGGTTGCATACTCGTCATCCAGGACAAGCCCCAGGTCGTCCCTGTGGTCATAGTCAAACTGCATGTTCGGGATTGCTCCCGTATACCCGTTTTTCCGGTTCTGGGTTTTCGTCACGAGGCGGTAAGGCGCACGGACAAATGTCGCAGCCAGCCCCATTTGTTCGAAATTCTCCAAAGCACACCGGATCATGCGTTCGAAGCCGAGTTCATAAACGATTTGAACAGTCTTCTTGCCCTGCAAGGTTTTCCCCGCGTGCTCAAAACCCAGCCGGTAACCTTCGGTGAATGCATTTGCCATACTGCGGACTTTCTCTTCCGGCAGCGTTATCAGATAGGCTGCAGATGCGACCGTATCCTCGGAAACATATTCCCCAAACCGATAAAGGTAATCCGTATTGGACAAATCCGCATTCTTGATGATGTCCGCGGCAAAGCTCATTTCCGGATCCACCTGCCTCCTGATCCTGTCAGCGATATAGGCCGGCATGTAGTCTTCCAGATATGATCGAAAATGAAGCTTTACGCCTTCGGGGGAGGGAAGCTCGTCTCCTGAGAAATCCCCATATATTTCGAGAAATAGTTCCAGTAGGACGCAAACGCCCTCCTCGTCATCCTCGAAAACGCATGGGATGATGCCCCTTAGTTCGGCGTAGACGGCCGAAAGGAGCTGCCCCATCGGACTTCCCAGCATTTTCACCGCATAATCCGGATTTGCATAGGACTCCCCGTAATTCTCAGGCAGGATATCCCTGTATAATTCAGCATTGTCCGCATCTTTCCTTACGGAAAGCAGGAACATGGCCACCCGGCGGAAATAATCCCCGTAAGGCTCCGGCACGATCCGCTCGTCCGGTATTCCTGCCAGCCTGCCTAGAGCAAGCTCCATTCTCTCATTCATCCTTCACTCCTCTAAGGCTCTTTTCGCCTAAACCGACTCCTGTGCCGCTTTCAAGCGGAGCGCAACTGTCTTCTCTTAGGCACTCTTTTCACCTAAACTGACTTACTGTGCCGCTTTCAAGCGGAGCGCAACCGTCTTCTCTCTCCCGCAATCTGAGTTCTGCCAATCTATCGCTATATCCCTCGAAGCAGAATCGTGAGCCATCCGATCATAACGACCCCGCAACTGATGGAGCCTATGATGGAAAGCCTCAGCGACACGCCTTTTTCTGCAAATGATTTCATGCCCACATAAAATCCATATACCGAGAGCAGGGCGGCTCCGATTGCAAGAAGGCCTACAATCCTTCCGGCCTTCCCGTTCGCCGCAAATGATATCACCGCGTCTATCACGAAAAGCCCCAGGGAGGCGCACGCTATGATCGTGGATGCCCTCCCTCCCTCGGAATAATTCTTTTCCGCAAAACTGTATTTTTTCTTGCTTGCCATATTATATGATTATTCCTCGCTAAACTGTACAATTTGCCGTCTTCATTATATGCCACAAGAAGGCTTTCGTCTTGCCGACATCCGACGCATTGTTATCAGTTGGCCAAGCCTCGTCATTCCTCGGCACCGTAGAGCTCGTAGTAGGCGTCGATTGCCGACTTGATTTCGTCGTCAATAATGACCCTGCCCGCATACTCCCTGTTATAAAGATGCTCTATAACCTCCGCCATGGTGACAATCGCGCAGGTTTTGATTCCAAAACTCTCCGAAATTTCTTTCAGGGCACTCTTAGTCCCAGTCCCTCTCTCCATCCTGTCCACGGAGACAATGAGGCCGACCAGCTCCACATCCCCCTGGGCGCGTATAATCGGTACCGTCTCGCGGATGGATGTGCCGGCAGTCGTGACATCCTCGATAATAACGACCCTGTCGCCGTCCGAGATGGGGCTTCCGAGGAGGATGCCCTTATCGCCATGGTCTTTCACTTCCTTCCGGTTCGAGCAGTACTTAATATCCGCACCGAATTCTCGATGCATCTCCATCGTTGCAGCAACGGTCAGCGGGATGCCTTTGTAAGCCGGACCGAAAAGGACGTCAAAGCCAATCCCGAAATTCTGCTCTATCGCTTTGGCGTAATAGTTCCCCAGACGGGCCATTTGCCCACCGTCCCGATAAAATCCGGTGTTGATGAAGAAGGGCGTTTTTCTGCCGCTCTTCGTGACGAAATCTCCGAATTTCAGGACTCCGCAGTCCACCATGAATTCTATAAACTCTTCTTTATACTTTTCCATCTTGCGCTCCTTATTTAT
>JAUMWM010000255.1:2158-3906 GCA_030529705.1 Lachnospiraceae bacterium | reverse complement strand
TTCCCCTTATTTGCGAGGATGGCTTCCGATATCTCCGTCATCTCATTCTTCCCGGTCTGAATCTTAATGGGTGCCCCGTTCCGTTCCTTCACGACATAACCGACATCATTGCAGATTGACATACAATCGCTCCCATTCCTATCATGTTCAGTCTTGCAACTCAAACATGTTTTTCCTCCGAAGAAGGGATTTGATGGACGTAAGAATGCAGGTCATCATTCACCACAAGTGCGATTACAGCATCTCAGACAAGCTATTCATCATGAAGGATTCTACCACGCCGCTAGGGGTTTGTCATTGAACCTGTCGTTCAACAGGGCGTACGATTTTTTCTCGTATCTTCCATAAAACGACCCCCTCGGAGATAGCCGCTCCGAGGGGGTCTTCACTATTTGCGGTTGTGCTTCCAGGGTTAATCGCTGTCATCACCTCTGTCTAACCACTTGCAAATGTAATAGCCGGTTACGCTTGCCAAAACAGAGAAAAGGAAAGTAATAAGGGAATCCTTCTGCAATTAAAATGCTTCTACTTGCAGGCCCTCCCCAGCGCAACCCTCACAACCCCTTGATAATCTCCATGAACCTCCCATACGAATACGCCCCAGAATAGCCCGGCTCCCTCGTCTGGAAGACCATAAAATACCGGAACGGCCGTCCGGCGGCATTTGCCCACTCCGCTCCGGCCCTGGCCTTCACCTCGGACTCGGGATTATCCAGATGATCGCCCTTCGTCTCGACCAGGAGCAGCTTCCCGCTCTCCATCCTGACGATCAGGTCCGGGTAGGTCGTCACGGCTCCGTTGATGGCAAATTCGTTCCTCGATATGTTCCTGTGCCACCACCTGACATTTCCGAGCGCGGCAATCTCGTATATGACCTTCTTCTCGTAGTCATTCAGATTCCCGTCCTCTTCCTCATACAGGGACTTCGGGATGGAAGAAATGCTCTTTGGCGGGGATATTTTTTCTTTCAAATGAAACCGCGGCTCGCACATGATCCGGTCCTGTTCCATCATCATGTGAAACCTGTCCGACTCGTATTTCCGAAGCAGGCTCTCCACCTTCTCCCGGATCTTCTTTGCGTACAGTTCCGGCGACTGCTCAAGGCCGGACAACTGCTCGTCAGTCATGTTCTCCATCACCCGCTCTACATAACGCGCAATATCCGCATCCCCGATCGCATCTATCTTTGAAATCCGTCGGATGATTATGCTCTTGCACAACCTCCGCTTTGACTCTGACGGCTTTGAATCAAACCACTTCTTCACCGCCTCATTCTCAAATCCATTCAGCCGAAAAGCCCTCGGCAGAGCCTCCGCCCCCGCATCCAGATCTACTTTCGCAAGCTCCGCCTGTACGCTCCCAAAATCAATCATGGTATCCCTGTCCCTCAGGGTGAATCCTTCCCTAAGGTCGTCCCTTTCAAGCAGCCGATGTCCGGCCTCATTGAAAAACGCAATCTCTTCCTCTACCATGAACTGTGGGATAAGGAGGTCCGCTGCCTCGTCTCGAAACTCCGGCTTGATATAAAACGTCTTCATTTTCTGTGACACTTCATAGGGAATTCCCGCTCCCTCTTCATCCAATCCCTCCCCCATGCTTTCCCAATACACTTTATTTTCACTTTCCGCGCGGTCAAGCATAGTATCAATCAGGGAGGCGTCATTTGCACCTGCCGAACCGCCTCTTTGCTCTTGACCCAACATAAGATACCCACCGCCTCGCTCCGCCAGGCCATCTTCTTGCGCTTG
>JAUMWM010000255.1:0-2058 GCA_030529705.1 Lachnospiraceae bacterium | reverse complement strand
GCCATCTTCTTGCGCTTGGCCAGGCAACGGATACCCATCGCCTCTCTCCACCAAACCCAATCTTTCAAGCCTGCCGCGAAGCGACTCAGTGTTAACTCCAGAAAACTCCCCATGCAAAGTCCCATCAGCACCGAGACCCGTCATCGGCATTTCCATATTTCCGCTGCCGCCCAACGCCGCCAAGCCAGCCCCATCCATCAGAGGCCTCCCCATCTGCCCGCTGCCGCCCAACGCCATCAAGCCAGCCCCATCCATCAGAGACATCCCCATCTGCCCGCCGCCATCCGGTGCCGTCAAAGCCGTCCCGTCCGCCAAAGGCACCTCCGCCCCCACTCTATGGTCCCGCCTTGAAAACCCCGCATTCACCAGGCCCGCCACGACCTTCTCCAGCGTCATATAGAAATCCGCGGATGACGTGATGGCGTAGGAGAGATTTAATTTGTCGGACGCATTTGCCTTTGCATAAGGCATCCGCAAAATCCGTCCTAGAATCTGCTCGACGTCCACGGCGGATTGGCGATTTGCAATCGTGGCCAGGATATAGGCAAATGGACAATCCCACCCCTCTTTCAGCGCATTCACAGTGATAATGTAGCGAATGGGGCAGCTTTTCGACATAAGGTCCATGTCCTTAATCTCGTCTTTCTCCCCCGTCTTGACCGCTATGTACTCCGCCGGCACCCCTGCGTCTATCAGGGCTTTCCGGATGACTGCGTATGTCGACGAGTCCTCGCGGACCTTCGGCTGCGCCTGGAACAGCACGATCGGGCGAATGTACCTCCCGCCCCGTTTCTCTTCCATCACCGCCTCTTTCTCAAGCCGATTCCTAAGGCCGATCGCCGCAAGGTACACATCCTCCTGGCTCTTCTGATTGTACACGATGACGGGGAGCTTCACCATCTCCTCCTTTTTCAGCTTCCTCGCGTCCACTGCGGAAATAATATTGCTCCCTTTCTTCGGCGTCGCCGTGAGTTCCAGCACGAAACAGGGATTGAAATTCCGAAGCATCTCCACGGACAATTTCGAAGTGGCGTGATGGCTTTCATCGACAATAATCACGGGATTCAGGTTCCGTATGACCTGTATGAGGGCGGTCTCGTCCGCATCCGGCAGGGTTTCCCGGCCATCGCCGAAGAAGTCCGAAAAAGCCATCAGGTTCCCATTCTGCTGATAGGCCTTCCTCCCGTCCTTCCTGCTCGTCCGAAAGGAGTCGTAGGACAACACGCATACCGACAGGTTCTCATCCACCTGCACCGGGCCGAAATTCTGCCCGATCAAGAGCTGCTGCTTCGTATAGACCTCCACCCTGCCGCCAAAATCCGCATCCAGCCGCTGCCTGTAGGGGTGGTCGCTATCCGTAAATGCCCCCACGGTCTGCCTCAGAATCGCATCGGACGGCACCAGCCACACCACGCACTTCGGATGGACATGGGGCATGGCGTCAAAAATCGGCTTTACGGCATTTGCTCCGATAAAAGTCTTGCCGCCGCCCGTCGGGACTTTCAGGCAAACCTGCGGAACCCCCTGCAGGGTCATCTCATAGGGCGGCATGCCATCCATCCCCTCATAGGCGATGGCGACCCCCTTCTCGTTCCACAGGCAGTTATACGCTTTTCTTATGTTTTCCTGCCAGGTGAGAAGATCCAGGAACCTCCCAAGGTCGGCCAGGACGTCTTTCTGAAAGCTTTTTAGTTCCATGACCACGCCCTCCCTGTCACAGCCTCGCAATGTCGCGAGGAATCTTCTTAAACGTGATATTGTACTTCGCCCTGACATTCTCAGGAATCAGGCAAATGTCCGCATAAACCACATAGCGCCCGGCTTTCGTCTTCACGGTAGAGAGGAACTGCCGGTTCAGCGCAGTCGTCTCCCCCTTTTCGTAGATGAGGTAATAAGCCGTGTCCAGGCAGACTCCCATCAAATACTTCTCACTTGCATCTTTCGGCAAATGCCCCCCATTTTCATCTTCCGGCAAATTCCTTAGGTTTCCATCCTCCGGCAAGTGCTTCTCGTTTTCGTCTTTCGGCAAATGTATCCCGCTTTCATTTCCCGGCAAAT
>JAUMWM010000254.1:3336-3943 GCA_030529705.1 Lachnospiraceae bacterium | reverse complement strand
ATTAAGGCTTTTTCGCTGACACTCAGAATGACATGAGACTAAATTGTTACAAAGAAAATAAGTGTCAGAAGATGAAAATTACGGTTGTCTGCGTGGGGAAAATAAAAGAGAAGTTTTATCGGGATGCGGTTTGCGAATACTTGAAAAGGTTGTCCAGATACTGCAAGATTTCCATCGTGGAATGCACGGACGAGAAAACCCCTGATGGCGCTTCCGATTCGGAAGAACGGCAGATAAAGGAAAAGGAGGGAGAGCGGATCCTCTCCCGGATTTCTGACAGCGATTACTGCATCGCATTGGCCATAGATGGCATGTCTTTTTCTTCCGAGGGGTTTTCCAGCCACTTTTCGGACCTGATGATGCATGGGAAGAGTTCCATCACATTTATCATTGGAGGCTCGCTGGGCCTATCGGATGGCGTATTGCGGCGGGCGGATGAACTGCTGAGTTTTTCAAGGTTTACCTTTCCCCACCAGCTCATGCGGGTCATTCTTCTAGAGCAGGTGTACAGATCCTATCGAATCATGAACAATGAGCCTTACCACAAGTGAACAGGCTGCGGATTCGGCCCGTGGGGACGGTCCTTTTGGGTCGAATTTTTCGGCCC
>JAUMWM010000254.1:0-3326 GCA_030529705.1 Lachnospiraceae bacterium | reverse complement strand
CATACCTACATCTCTTGAAATTTATTCTTCAGTGCTGCGCGGGCCGAAACTAGGCATTTCATATTTCAAATAAATGTGTTACAATACCTTTACGCATTTCTGTGAATATTCGAACAGAGGGAGATTGTATGGCGAACACTATCGAATCATCTGTCATGATTCCGGCTGAACACGAGCGGAATATATTCGGAGATTTCGACCAACATCTGAAATCCATAGAGAACACGCTGAACGTGGAGATGATTGAAAGGGGCGGCGAGCTTAAGATTATCGGCGAAGCGTCCGCAGTCGGCAAAGCGAAGCGGCTTTTAGCCCAGCTCCTCCTGCTTTCCGAGAGAGGGAACAACATTACGGAGCAGAATGTCACTTACGCAATGGCCCTGCTTCTTGAAGACAGGGAAAGCGCCATGTCGTCCTTGGATGAGGATCTCATCATCCACACCGTAGCGGGAAGGCCCGTCAAGCCGAAAACAATCGGACAGAAAAACTATGTGGATTCGATTCGCGACAGGATGATTACTTTCGGAATCGGCCCGGCCGGTACCGGAAAAACATATATCGCCATGGCGATGGCGGTTCGTGCCTTTCGGAGAAATGAAGTTTCCAGAATCATTCTGACCAGGCCGGCCATAGAGGCGGGCGAAAAGCTTGGCTTCCTGCCGGGCGATCTCCAGAGCAAGATCGATCCCTACCTTCGCCCCCTGTATGACGCATTGTATGAGATCATGGGCGCGGAGGCATTTTTGAAAAATTCGGAAAAAGGCCTTATTGAGGTTGCGCCTCTGGCTTATATGAGGGGGCGGACTCTTGACAATGCCTTCATCATCCTCGACGAGGCTCAGAATACGACTCCCGCCCAGATGAAGATGTTCCTTACAAGGATCGGGTTCGGGACGAAAGTCGTGATAACGGGCGACAGGACGCAGAAGGACCTGCCTTCCGGGACGGAGAGCGGCCTGGACGTATCCTGCAAAGTCCTGAAGAAAATCGATGAGATTGGATTTTGCGAACTAACCTCAAAGGATGTAGTCCGCCATCCGCTCGTGCAGAAGATTGTGCAGGCCTACGAGGTCTATGAGGAAAAGAAGGGGCGGGAGAAGAAGCCCGTAAGGCCGAGAGCAAAGTTCTACAGGTAAATTTGCATAAAAAATTTCGACCCGTGGGGACGGTCCTTTTGGGTCGAAAAATTTTGACCCAAAAGGACCGTCCCCGCGGGCCGGAATTTTAGCGCCCAAAAGGTCCGTCCCCAAGGGTAAATCGGATTGACCGTTTAGATGAGGTGACGAAAGTTGACAGTTACAATCGAGAATGAATTTGACCCCAAGGAAACAGGAGTGATACTTCCCTTCGATTATCAGGAGACGGCGCAGGATGTCCTGGCAGCCTTTTTGGATGCTGTGGATTGTCCGTATGAAGCGGGAGTGAACATACTTCTGACGGGAAATGACGAAATCCGCGAAATCAATCGTGACCAGCGGGGCATCGACAGCGTGACGGACGTCCTTTCCTTTCCGCTGCACAGCTATGATTTGCCCGCAGGGTTCGACGAACTGGATGCGGACAGCTTCGATGATTTTGATCCGGAAAGCGGGGAGTTGATGCTGGGAGATATCGTCATTTGCATTCCAAGGGTGCGCGAGCAGGCGGAGGAATTCGGGCATAGCAGCAAGAGGGAATTTGCCTTCCTCATAGCGCACAGCCTGCTGCACTTGGTTGGCTATGACCATATGGAACCGGAAGATGAAAGCGTTATGACTGCGATGCAAAGCAGCATCCTGGAGCATCTCGGTATCACGAGAGATTAGAGGCTGAATCCTGGATAGATAGAAATCGGGACATTAATATATGGCCCAATCCTAAGAAGGAGACAACATGAAAAAACATACGCATATCATTATAGTCCTGCTGGCGGCGACCATGCTCCTTAGCGGCTGTACGATTAAAGGCCATTTCTGGAAACACTGGGGGGATGACTCTGCCCAAAGCCTCGATGAGTCATCCGTCAAGGAGAGGATCCCGGAAAAAACTATGGAGAAGGAAGTCACGCTGCCGCCAACGGAAACGCCGGTTCCGACTGTGACGCCGACTCCGACTCCCATCCCCACGGAACCAATCCCCGAAGGGATGATAAAGAGCGAGCTTACGGGCGAGTACATCCCGGAATCCTATAAAAACAAACGGCCGATGGCCTTCATGATTGACAACGTCAGCGACGCTCTTCCCCAGAGCGGGATCAGCAAGGCGAAAATGTATTTTGAGGCTCCGGTGGAGACGAACCTTACGCGCATGATGGCGGTATTCGAAGATTATTCCGACCTGCCCCGCATAGGGCCGCTTCGCAGCTGCAGAGACTACTTCCTGTCCATGGCGGCGGGCCTTGACGAGTTGTACGTCCATTACGGCCAGGCTGCCTATGCGCTCCCTTATCTGGAGTCAGACGACGTGGATAATATATCGGGGCTTGCGTGGTATACCGACCAGGTATTTTACCGGGACAATTCTTTCCACAGCGCCCCCCATAATGCCTATGCCAGCACGGACGGACTTCTTCGGGGAATCGACACATGCGGCTATCGGACTGAGCATTACGAGGGATATAAACAGCAATACAAGTTCCACTGGGTCGGCATAGAGAGCCGTTTTCCGTCCGGACAGGAGGCATCATTTGTCGGACTGGGTTATCCCTATAATCACCCGAAGTTCTACTATCAGCCCGATACCGGCCTCTATCTGAGGGAGCAGTACGGCGGGCCTCACATTGACGTGGAGAACGGGGAGCAGATTGCGGTAAAGAACATCATCATCGAGTTCCAGAATTATGCAAATTATCAGGAATCCCTCTACCTTCATTTTGACACGACTGCCGGTGGAAGGGGCAAATACGTGACAAATGGCAAAGCGGTCGATATTACATGGGAACGCCCGAGCTTCTATGAGCCGGTCGTCTACAGGACGCTGGACGGCAAGGAGCTAAAGCTCAATCCCGGCAAGACGTTCGTATGCCTTGTCCAGAACGAGAATATCAGGGACTGTGTTTTCGGAGCCAGCGAGGAGACTGCGACCTGCTGCGTTCCCGAGGCAGAGGCTGCCGCGGCGGTCGAGTATAACGCCGAATGGCGGGCAGCTTACAAATACGAGGAAGATCCGTATCTGTCCATCATGGCCCATGAGAAGGAAGCGGCCATTGCATCGCACGGCGGCAAGTCCAAGGTGCAGGTGGGATCCGGGGATGGGGACTTCTAATTCCTAACCTGCATGAAGCAGAACGATGTTTTTTTGTAAAGATCCTTCGCTAACGCTCAGGATGACAAGGACAGAACTTTTGC
>JAUMWM010000253.1 GCA_030529705.1 Lachnospiraceae bacterium | reverse complement strand
AAATTTTTTGACCCAAAAGGACCGTCCCCGCGGGCCGAAAACCGTCTTACCCGATATCCAAATCCGCCGTCACCTGGTAGAAGTCCGTCGGATGGCAGTCATAGCCCGTCACGGATGCCTTGGAA
Organism: Lachnospiraceae bacterium; assembly: GCA_030529705.1. GTDB lineage: Bacteria > Bacillota > Clostridia > Lachnospirales > Lachnospiraceae > Chordicoccus. The sequence continues at coordinate 3,843 of JAUMWM010000253.1, read as the reverse complement.
ATCATGCTCATCTTTAAGAAGGAGCAGAACACCCACGCATTGTCGTCGAGAATGACCTGCTGCATCTTCTCCGAAAGCTCGGCGCGCTTTGCGGCATCGAAGCTGACTGCCATTTGCTTCTCGAGCTCCTCCATCTCGTCCGAATGGTAACGTCCCTTGTTCTTGGTGGAACTGTCCAGGCAGAAAGAGGTGAAGAAATATTCGGGATCACCGATGCTGGCGTTGACATTTGCCGACGCATAGACATCCCAGGCGCCCATGTCCTCGATGATGCTGTTGTGGTCGGCCGTGCAATTGACATCCACCGCAATCCCGATGTCCTTCAGCGTCGCCTGCGCGGACTCGGCGAGAAGGGGCAGCTCCTGACGGCTGGGATAGGTGAGCCATTTGATTTCAAGCTTCTTCCCATCCTTCTCGCGAATGCCGTCCCCGTCGGAATCCACCCAGCCCGCCTCTTCGAGCACGGCCGCGGCCGCCTCCGGGTCATAGGATTCCGTCTGGACATTTCCTGCAAATGAAAAACTCTCCGGGAACGCGCCCTTCGCGACCTCCCCGTTGCCCTCAAGGAGCGTCGTGACAAATCCCTCCTTGTCAATCCCCATCGCAATCGCCTTGCGGACCGCCGGGTCCGTTGCGAGCGGGCTCTCGAAATTCATCCAGCAAAAGAACGCGCGGGAGGTCGCAACCTGCGAGAACTTGTAGTTGTCATTCTGGAAGAGGGGATATGCTTCGTAAGCCATCCCGTAGGCCGCGTCAATGTCCCCGGCCTGCAGGGCGGCGGAGAGCGTGTTGCCGTCGGATATGGTGCGGATTGTCAGCTCGTCAATGTGCGGCATTCCGCCCCAGTAATTCTCATTTTTGATTAAATTCAAATGGTCGCCGCTCTCGCAGTCCACCGCTATATAAGGCCCGGTTCCCGCTACGATTCCGCCGTCAAATCCCGCCTCCACGTCTATGATGCATCCGTAAGGATCGCACAAATAGTTCAGCAGGGCCGGCCTGGGCTCGCTCGTTTTCAGGGTCAGGATCTGGCCGTCAGCTTCAATTTCTGCCAGCGCCAGGTCGCCGGGCGCCCGGTCATGGTTTTCGATTAAGTGGGTCAGGCACTGTTTGACTGCCTCGGCATCCATGTCGCGCCCGGAAGAGAATTTCACGCCGTCCCGCAGGGTGATTTTCCAGGTGGTATCGTCCACATTTTCCCATTCCGTGGCAAGCCATGGGGTCAGTTCCATCTCATCGGACAATTTGAAAAGCGTCTCGCCAACGCCGTAACGGATCGTCGCCCATCCGGCATAGTCGTTGTGGGGGTTGACATCCGGTTCGGCATTTTCCGGGTTGAACGTCGTGTCGCCGATGACCATGGTCTTCTTTACGCCGCTGTCCGCCTGGGCATCGGCGGATGTTTTCGGGGTGCCGGCTTCGGCATTTGCCGCCTGGGCATCGGATCCGGATGATTCCGATACGCCGGCTTCTTCATTTGCCGCCTGCGTATCCCCGCCCAAGGCTTCCGCATCCTGCGCTGCGCCGCCTGCATCGGCGGTGCCGGACGTGGAACTGCCGCCACAGCCTGCGAAGAGGCAGGCCGCGAGGCAGAGGGTAAGAATAATAGTTAATGCTCGTTTCATAGGGTTTCCCTCCTTTTTATAAATCATATCTGCATGTGAACAATGACAAATATTTCATTGTGTCATTTTCCTTGTTTTGACTCGTTTCGATGTCAATACTTACTCGACAAATCATTGAGTCTTAACCGTTCCTCGGTACTGTTCACACCACCTGTTTGCTCTTTGCCATCCCGAGCGTAAGACAAGGTCTTCTTCCATAAAGCATCTTTTTGGGCAAAAGATCCTTCGCTGCGCTCAGGATGACGCTCAATTCATCACAAACATAGCTACTTTGATGCGAAAGCGCGAACATTACCCATCCTTCTTGCTCTGGCTCAATACCCATTTAGGTAGATGCCTTTCATAATATGCTGTCTATCAGCCGCCTCGTATACGCATCCTTCGGATTCCTGATTATCTCGCCCGGGTCTCCCTCCTCCACGATCCGTCCCTTGTGCATGACCAGAATGCGAGAGCAGAACTGCTGCACCAGGGCAATGTCGTGACTAATGAAGAGGATGGAAAGCCCCTCCCCGCGCTGCCGCCTCAGTTCTCCGAGCAATTCCATAATCTCCTTCTGAATCGTCACATCGAGGGCGGATGTGGCTTCATCGCAAATTAAAACCTTCGGTTTCACTGCCAGCGCCCTGGCGATGGCCGCCCGCTGGCACTGGCCGCCGCTCACCTGATGGGGATACCGCGCTGCAAATTCCGGCTCAAGGTGGCACAGCCCAAGCAGCCCCTCCACCTCGCGCTCCGCCTCCTTTCGGGACATGCCCATGTTGCGAAGGCTCTCCCCGATTCCATCCCCGAGGGTGCGCCTTGGATCAAAGGATTCGGTAGGCATTTGAAAAACCATCTGTATTTTGCGATAGATTCGGCGGAGATCGCCGCCTTTGACCACGGTGATATCCTCCCCATCGAGAAAAACCTGGCCTTCGGTGGCATTTAGAAGGCGGACGGCTATATTTGCAATCGTGCTCTTCCCGCTGCCGCTCTCGCCGATAATGCCGAGGCATTCGCCCGGCATCAAGTCAAAGCTGACATGATCCACTGCGGTAAAGTCGGGGCGCCCTTTGCGGGAGAAGGTTTTCGTGACGCTGTGAAAGCGCAGGACGGGGTTTGCACTATGAACGGGTTGGTCTATAAGTGAAGGATCCATAATTTCCTCTTTTGATTTGAACAATACGTTGCCGGCCGAGATGCAATGCCCTCACCGCGCAAGCTGGGGCACCGCCGCCATCAGCCGCTTGGTATACTCCGCCTGCGGATGGTCCAGCACCTGGTCCCGGCTGCCGTACTCCGCCACCTCGCCCGCCCTCATGACGAGCACCTTGTCGGCCATGTACCGGGCCACGCCGATATTGTGCGTTACCAGTACGATGGTCGTTCCGAACGCCTTTCTAATTTGCAGCATCTCCTCCACCACCTGCTTCTGAACGGAAACGTCTAGGGCGGACGTCGGCTCGTCTGCAAATAGCACTCCCGGGGACAGCAGCATGGCCGCGGCAATTCCCACCCGCTGCTGCATACCGCCGGACAATTCAAATGGATAGCTGTCCAGTATCCTCTGCCCGTCTTCAAGCCCAAGTCGGGCAAGCAAGTCTTCCGCCCTGCTTCGGAACTCTTTCTTCGAAATCGTTTTGTGTGCGCCAACGGCAAGTTGTTTGCGCGCATGAATCGTGTTTCGAGACTCTTTCTTCGAAATCGTTTCGTGCGTTCCAATGGCCCATTGCTTGCGTGCATGAATCGTGTTTCGAGACTCTTTCTTCGAGATGATTTCGTGCGCCGCCAGGCTCTCGTAAAGCTGGGAGCCGACCGTGCGGACGGGGCAGAAGGAGCTTCCGGCGTTCTGGAAGATCATGCCGAGTTCGGCTCCGTTCAGTTTTTGCCGCTCCCGTGCCCCCAAATCGGCCAGATTTTTATCCTTATAATAGATATCGCCCCTTGTGACCATTCCGGAGTCTCCGAGAATGCCCATGGCGGCTCTGATCAGGGTGGATTTGCCGCAGCCGCTCTCACCCACTATCACGAGGATTTCGCCCTCCTCTACGGCAAAGCTCACATCCCGGACTACCGGAACGCCATTATAGGATATGTCTACATGATCATAGCGCAGTATTTCTGCCACTTTCTGCCTCCTTCGCAGGCGATGCGCGGGTCTTCCAGTGATATTCGACCCATGAGTTCAGCTCGTGGAGTCCGGCTCGCAGGTTCGGCCCATGGGTCCGATCCGTGG
>JAUMWM010000252.1 GCA_030529705.1 Lachnospiraceae bacterium | reverse complement strand
GTCCCCGCGAGCCGATTTTTTTTGGCCCAAAAGGACCGTCCCCGCGGGCCGATTTGCTGAAAAGGTTTTTACATCCTCTGTGATTATCTGTTATACTGTGCGTAAAGGAGGATTATTATGAGAAGTTGGAAGAGGAGAGCGGGACGATGGCTGGCGCTTTTTGTAGTGTGCGCCTTGTTTATTGGATTGACAAATGTTTCTGCCGCCAGTGGCGGATTGACGCAGCAGGGGGGAACGTCAGAAGAATCGGCATACTTAGATAAGGCCGTTCCGGATGATTCGTCTGTGGATGAGGCAGATGCAGACCTGTCGGGAACGGACGAGTCCGGATTAGATGCGAGTATGTCTGGAACAGACGAGCCCGATTCGGATGCGGACGAGTTCGGCGCAGATGAGGATCTGTCTGGAACGGACGAGTCTGGCGCAGATGAAAGCCTGCCGGGGGAGGACGAATCGGAGGTCCTGTCCGTGCCGATCCCGGATGATATGTCGGTCGCAGTGCCCAGCCTTACGCCGGAAGCAGGGCTGGTTGTAACTCCGAGCCCTCTGCCGGAAGAGAATCAGGTTGGAGCCGGCGAGGTTACCTACGAAGTCATGCAGGAAGGCCTCTACATGTTCGAGGTCTATCCGGACGGGGCGACCCAGAGGGCGCTCGCAATCAAGGGGAACAGCACGGAGGACTATGCGGACCTGATCGCGGGAACCTTCACGGAATCCAATGTCAGGCTCTTTTACATTGAAAATGTGACGGGGACGTACTATAGAATCCGCAGCCTGCACACGCAAAAGTGCCTGCAGGTCACCAGCAACAAGACTGCAAATGGCACGAAAGTCCGTCAAAAGTCAGCCGGTTCGACGACGGCCCAGCAGTGGCAATTTGTCAAATGCGGAACCGGCTACAAAATCATCGGCCGCACTTCGGGCAAGGCGCTGAACGTGACCGGAGGTTCCGCGGCAAATGGCGCCACGCTCGAAATCAGGGACCTGTCTGATGCGCCGTCCCAGGTATGGTACCCTCTGGCCAGGAAGCCGATTGTTTCAGGGGCGGGCGTCTCGGTGACATGGCCAAGCGCCCAGTGCTATACGGGAAAAGAGATTAAGCCCGACGTGGCGGTTACTTTCTATGGAAAGGCCCTCGCGCAGGGGACGGACTACGCGCTGACATACACGGACAATGTCAAGGTCGGGACTGCCACCGTCACGGTCACCGGACGGAACGGGTACAGAGGAAGACAGACGGGGACATTTGAAATTGTAAATCTTAATTATAAGAAGACTTTGGAGTCCGGCAGCGTCTATTACCTGGTCCCGAAAACGGGGACGACCATGGCCGTGGGGGTCACCGGAAACTCTATCAAGAACAATGCTTCGCTTTCCCTGATAGACAGGTCCAATAATAAATATAAGAAGTTCTCGTTCCTGAAAACCACGGATGGGACTTTCAAGATTCTTCCAAACAATTCGCTTTATTGCCTGACAGGCGGGAACGACGGGGTTTTGAAGCTGTACACGCAGCAGAATACTTCTTACCAGAGGTGGACGGCGGTGCGGGATGCAAATGGTGCGTTCTCCTTCGTGAACAAAGCCACCGGCCAGGCCATTACGTTCGATTCCGTTGCGACATCCGGCAGCATGCTGAGTCTGTCGGAGAAGGCGGATGCTGACAACCAGAAGTTTTATCTGCTGAAATCTACGGATGTTTTTCCGGCGGACACCGTTTATATCGGGCAGTACAATAATAATTACGTTGAGCGGTTCGAGCTGATGGCGGATGTCAAGCCGGGAAACCTGAACTCGAAGGTCAGCATTTTCAAGCAGGAAGCGGGAGTTATGCTGAGCAACAGGAACAGCGGGGTCTATGTGGATTTTGCCGGGAAGAAAATCGGGATTTACAAGGGATTTGCTTCCGGCGAGGCGAAAAAGACGCTGATGGAGAAGGCGATTCCATTTGCGCTGCAGGCCGGCAGCAGCTACCACGTATCCGTGGTCCGGTCAATCGACTGTAAGCAGATTTTCACCTTTACGGACACGGCGACCGGGAAGGCGGTGACGCTGGAGGCGACATTTGCCGATGCCGGACGCGCCTGGGGGAAAGCCAGCTACGTGGTGGACTCGGGGTCTGTGACGGTGAGCGGCCTTAAGATGAGGAATTTGGCAAATTCCAGGCCTACGCTGGCCATTCTCGGGGACAGCTATGTGGAGGCCGGGACGCTCAAGGAGTACATTACGCAGCGGTATGCGTCGCATATTTCGGTGTATCTCGATGACGATATTTACATTTGCGCAAGAGGGAGCGCCACCAGCGAGATGGGGGTCACCTGGTGCAACCAGTTCGTGTATGAGACGGTGCGGCCGAAGTACATGCTGATTGCATTTGGAATGAATGACATCAGCTATAACGCATGGGTTGAGAACATGCAGAAGATGATTTCGCTGGCCGAGGATAATGGGATCACGCCGATTCTTGCCACGATTCCGCCGAATGCAAATGAGGACCGGCAGTACCTAAACGGGCAGCATGAGAAGATGTCCGCCTGGGTGCGCAAGAGGGGGTATCGGTATATCGACGTCGCAAAGGCGCTTTCCAAGAACAGCGACGGCGTGACGGTGAATCCGAAGTTGTACCTGGATGACATGGTCCACCCGAACGAGGTCGGGCATAGGAAGATCTATGAGGCGTTTTTGAATAGTTTGTGGGATATCGGGTGAATTGGTTGTGGGATATTGAGTGAGAATTGAGCAAAAGGTTGCTTGGCGTCGGGCAGTGTCAGGCCAATGCCACAGGTCGCATGGCATCCCTTCTGTCATCCTGAGCGTAAGCGAAGGATCTTATATGTAAAACTGTCGTTGCTTGTTGCGGGAGGCGTAAGATCCTTCGCTGACGCTCAGGATGACAAGGGTTTAGACACAGGATGACAAAGGTTGGGTTCAGGATGACAAGGGTTGGGTTCAGGATGGCAAGGGCTTAGACTCAGGAAGATACGAAGATTTGGGCAGTTTTTGGGCAATTACGATGGATGAGAAGGAGAGGGTTATGAAGACGAGAGACCTGCTGGAACAGAATAAGGAGCGGATTCTGGTCAAGGTGGGCAGCGCAGAGGCGCCGGCCCAGGCAGTCGTCGCTCTGGAAGACGAGCTTGGCAGGATCCAGATCCAGTATGAGGAGAGCGAGACCGACGAGGCTCTTGCGAGGGAGGCCTCCTATGCCCTCCAGACTACGAGGGCGGCGCTCTCCCTCATTGACAGTGCGGGCGAGATCCGGACGTATGATAGGACTGCAAGTTCTGCGTCAAATGCTAAAGGCAAATATCTCGTCCCCGCGGCAGGAGGCCTGGGAGCCGGGGCGGCAGGCATGATGCTGCTGGCCATGGCGCCCGCCGTGCTGATGCCGCTGGGCTTGATTTTTGTTATAGCTGGGCTCGGGCTTGCATTTGCCGGGGGATACCGTTTCGGGAGGCGGGGGCATTTGCCCGAAAGGTCTGAGCAAATTGTTGACGTGCGGATGGACGGCGACAAGATTTACCGGAACCTGGCTATGGTGCTCACGGTGGTCGATCATAATCTGGAGGATGCGAGGCTGGAGCAGGAACATGCAGAAAAGGACGCTTCTTCGCCGGATGATGTGGACGATGATGAGCTGCGGCTTCTGTCTTCCTTGCTTGAGACCGCTTGCTCCGCCGGGGGCAGCGAGGAGGGGAAGCAGATGATTTCTGACATCAGCTTCTATCTGCATAAGCGGGGAATTGAGGTTGTCTGGTATGCAAATGACACGGCGAAGTATTTCAACCGCATGCCGGCCGCAAAGACTTCTACGTTGAAGCCGGCCCTCGTGAGGGACAACGTCGTCCTTATAAGAGGCATGGCGGCGGTTGGCAGATAGCGGATTTCGGCTCGTGGGGACGGTCCTTTTGGACCAAAATTTTTCGGCTCGCGGGGACGGTCCTTTTGGACCAAAATTTTTTGGCCCAAAAGGACCGTCCCCGCGGGC
>JAUMWM010000051.1 GCA_030529705.1 Lachnospiraceae bacterium | reverse complement strand
ACAATAAAACATATAAAAAGTGAGTATATTTCGAGAAATGGCTTTTACTTTGATAGTGGGCAGAAATTGGTGTAGTATAAAACCCGTCCGCGTGAAGTCATTATTGTGCGGATGTTTTAGGGGAATTTGCCAGATGATTCTTCCCTGAGTAAGATGCGGAAGCATGTGCCGGGGAGAACGGACCGGGTGGCCATCATGTGCCGGGGAGAACGGACCGGGTGGCCATCAAGTGATATGGGAGCCGGTCCGGAGGTTATGGCCGATGGAAGCCTTGAATAATCCGGATGTTAACCATATATTTGTTTGTGACGAAAGAGTGCGCGCAGGGCAGCAGGAGGAAATCTTCCGTCTGTCCTGTTTTATTGTTGAGTGAATACTTCGCTTTTAGGTTAGCCGGTTTAGTTGACTTTGTTCGGATATCCGGACGGACATTCCGTCCTTTTCGACAACATCGAAGGTGACCCGAAAGGATTTGAGAAGCTTTTTCCTGCTTTCGAAGTATTTCCTCGGCGCTGATCGGATCCGGCGGGCATACGAAAAGCAGGAAATCTCGAATCTCTTCGCCACCTCAGCAAGCCATTCAACCCCTGCGGGCATACGAAAAGTAAGATTTCTCGAATCTCTTCGCCTCCCCAGCCGCCCATTCAACCCCTGCAGGCATACGAAAAGCAGGAAATCTCAAATCCCTTCGCCACCCCAGGCGGCCTTTCATGCCCCAACAGCCTTTGGGGGACTTGAGCCCATGACCGACTTCCTGAATTCTGCAGTGAGTAATATCAGTTCATCGGGCTAAATGGTATAATAATTACAAATCGACTGAAATTGTGAGAATTTATCAGCTCTGGCGTAGATGATATTGCGACATAATGACAACTTTTTATTACAAAAGGACTGCTGAAGAATTATTATATACGATAAACTTTATACATACCAGAGATACATGTCAGAGCTGATAAGGGAGCATAAGATGGCAAACGAAAATATGTTTCTTTGCAAACCGGTTGAACGGAAATTTTCGGATCTATATTTCTGCTATTGCGGCTATGAAGCGTGCGCACCGCTTCACAGCTTCGGACCTGCTGTGCGCCCGAATTATCTCATCCATTTTATCATGGACGGAAAAGGTACTTTCACAATAGACAATACAACATATCAGTTGGGGGCGGGAGAAGGGTTCGTAATTGAACCCGGTAAGCAGACATTTTATCATGCGGACGCCAAAGAGCCGTGGACATACTTCTGGATCGGATTCGACGGATCTCTGGCGAAAGACATGCTCTCCAAAATGGGGCTCGGTCAGTCACGTCCGATTTTCCGATGTGAGAACGGGGAGGAAATGCGCGATATAATATTTGATATGCTTAAGTATAAAGGTGCAAATGATGCCGACGAATTCATGGTAGAGGCTCTGCTTTACAGGCTTTTTTCATCTATGATGAGGGGTGCGGCAGCAGGGATTACGGGCACGGTCAAAGGAAATGAGTATGTCAGAAAGGCAATCGAGTTCATCCAGAACAATTATGCGAGGCCGATTCATGTGAAAGATGTTGCGGATTATGTAAATATCAACAGGGGCTATCTTTATTCCCTTTTTAAGGTAGAGATGAATATGTCGCCTCAGGAATACCTGAGCAATCTGAGACTCACGAGGGCAGCGGAGCAGCTGAATACAACGAACTATTCCATTGAAGTCATTGCAACATCCAACGGATACGGAGATCCCGTTGTCTTTACCAAGGCATTCAAAAAGATGCACGGTATATCGCCTTCAAAGTACAGGCAGCGCACGGTGGAGAATTCCCGGAAATCTCTTAAAGAATAAGCGCAAGATAAATGACTGCTGTAAAAAATCACCCATATGGTCTGTGCCTGCTTTAAGGATAATGAGGACATTTTGACAGATTTATATAACAAATTCATCTAACGATTGACCGCTATTTGCAAATAGAATTAGTATAGTTGCACAAATAATAACACAAAAGGGAGGTAACTATGAAAAGAAAGCTTTTAGCGACTACACTTACCACAGCTATGGTGCTGTCAATGGCAGCATGCGGCGGAGGCTCATCATCCTCTTCATCCGGTACGGCTGCATCAGGTTCCGGTTCATCCGGATCGGGCGAACTTCAGGTCAACATCTGGGATAACAATCAGCTCGCAGGCCTGCAGCAGATCGCAGACGAGTGGACGGAAGAATCCGGCGTCAAGGTCAAAATCAATGTTGTTGACTGGGATAATTACTGGACACTTCTCGAGGCGGGCGCTTCCGGCGGACAGATGCCGGACGTATTCTGGATGCATTCCAATACAGCTCAGATGTATATGGAAAACGATCTTCTTCTCAATCTCGACGATTATATCGCAAATGACGATGCAATAGACCTTTCCAATTACTACGAAGGTGTTGTCGAACTTTACAATCGCGACGACAACGGTTCACAGTATGCACTTCCGAAAGATCACGACACGATCGCACTTCTCTACAACAAGGCAATCTTCGACAAGTATGGCGTAGAATATCCGACAGACGACTGGACATGGGAAGATGTCCGCGACGCAGCTGTCAAGATCTCCGAGGCAGGCAAGGCTGACGGTATTTACGGTTATGCTATTAACACCTCCAACAACCAGGACGGCTGGTATAACATCATTTATGACTACGGCGGACAGGTCATCACAGAGGATCACAAGGGAACTACAATCGGCTCCGATGAAGCAAAAGCCGGTATGGAAATGATGCGTCAGATCCTTGAAGTCGCTGCTCCTCAGACAGTTGTCGCAGAGACAGGTACGGATTCTCTGTTCAATTCCGGTCTGGCAGCCATGATCACACAGGGTTCCTGGATGATCAATACGTTCTACAAAGCGGAACATCATGATGATTATGCATGGGCAATGCTTCCGTACGCTGACGTGAACGGCAACGGCACCTGCGATGCGGGTGAGCGTTACTCGGCATATAACGGGCTCGGCTGGGCAGCGGCTGCCAATACGGCCAATCCGGATGCAGCTTACAGCCTCATCTCCTACTTCTGCTCAGAGAAGGCTCAGAAAGAGCAGGCAGCTCTCGGCGTCACCATGGGCGGCATGAAGGGCATCTCTGATGATTTCGCAAACGCATTTGAGGGTATGGATGTATCTGCATTCACCCGCGCTGAAGAAGAGGGAGATCTGTTCTTCCGTCCGTACACAAGAAATACGACCGTTTGGGAAGATGCGCTTCAGCAGAACGGCGGATTCCTTGATGCATGGCTGAATCCCACCGATCCGGCAGTGATGGCCAAAGCATGCGACAATGCACAGAAGATTATTGAGGATGCGATTGCAGCCGAATAAACAGGCTTCATGCAATATGGAAAAAACGCCGGGGCATTCCGGGTCAGCTGACGCAGACTTCCTGCGAAACGTCTTTCCGCATTCCGTTCTGCCGGCTGAACAGTTCTGAAGTATCAACAAAAAAGCCGGGCTTACAGGGGCCCCTGCAGCTCGGCTCCTTTTTCTTTCGCAAAGGGGGATTTATGAAACAAAAAATGACAGCGGCTGAGAAAAGAGAGGCTAGATGGGCATATCTCTTCGTCTTCCCCACAATGCTCGGCCTGATTGTTCTCAATTTCTACCCGTTCTTTAATACGATTTACCAGTCTTTCTGCAAGACCGGTGACTTCGGAAGAGGAAACAGGTTCGTCGGACCTGCCAATTATCAGCAGGTTCTCACCAGAGCAGAGACATGGCAGTCACTCTGGAACACGATCAAATATGCGATTATTGAGGTTCCGTTCGGTATTATAATCGCTTTGCTTCTTGCAGTGCTTCTGAATAAGAAAATTGCCGGCCGTTCCGCCTACCGTACCATTTTCTTCCTCCCGATGGTCTGTGCGCCTGCGGCAGTCGCCATGGTATGGAAGTGGCTTTACAATACACAGTTCGGTCTCCTGAACAACATTTTCCACACTAAAATCGAGTGGATTTCCAATCCGAAGATTGCCTGGATCTCGATAGGTATCATCGGCGTGTGGTCCATCATCGGATACAACATGGTCCTGTTCATCGGCGGTCTGCAGGAAATCCCCGGTGACTATTATGAGGCGGCGTCTATCGACGGCGCGACCGGCATCCGCGCATTCTTTCATATCACACTTCCGCTGCTTTCTCCGACAACATTCTTTATTGTTCAGACCAGAATCATCGGCGCACTGACGATCTTCGACCTTATGTTCATGGTCATGGATAAGACAAATGTCGCTCTGCCGAAAGTACAGTCCATCGTCTATCTGTTCTACCAATATGCGTTTACAAACGGCGACAAAGGATACGGAGCAACTCTTGTCATGGTGCTCGTTGTATTCATCATGATAGTCACGGTCATTCTGCAGAAGGCCGAGAAGCACATTGTATATCATAATTAAGGAAGGAGGGCAGATAAGTGGAAGGTTACGCAGCAAAACAGAGAAGAACAACGATCCTCATTCACCTGATCCTGATCATCATGTCCTTCATCATGATCGTACCGTTTGCATGGATGATTCTGACTGCATTGAAGACGAATCAGGAGTCAATCTCCGTATCCCCGTTCTACATTCTGCCGCATAACGGATGGCACTGGGAGAACTTTGCCACAGTGTGGAAGAGCTATAATTTCCTGATTCTCTATAAGAACACGTTGCTTATGATTTTCTGGCGCGTAGTGTGCGCGGTTCTTACGGCTACGATGGCAGGTTATGCATTCGGTCGGCTGAAATTTCCGGGAAAGAATATCCTCTTCTCCCTGGTTCTTATACAGATGATGATTCCGGCACAGATTTTCATTATTCCGCAGTACCTGATGGTCTCCAAGATGGGGATGCTTAACACTCAGTTCGGTCTGGTATTCCCGGGTCTTGTGACCGCATTCGGTACATACCTTCTTAAGACCGGATTCGAGGGACTTCCGAAGGATCTTGAGGAGGCGGCGATGATAGACGGCTGTAATATCGGCCAGCGTTTCCTTAGAATCATGATGCCTCTGACCAGAAGTTCCATGGTCTCTCTCGGCATCTTTACGGCAGTCTTCGCGTTCAAGGATCTCATGTGGCCGATGATTGTCTGTACAAACGCGGCTACAACGACTCTATCCGCAGGCCTTGCCAAGATGCAGGGTCAGTACGGAAGTGACTATCCGGCAATGATGGCGGCTGCTACACTGGCAGTCCTTCCGATGGTAATCATCTATATCATCTTCCAGAAACAGTTTGTGGAAGGTATCGCGACATCCGGCGGAAAGCTTTGATTCTTCACTGAGTATCGGAAGTTCCCTGCGGAGCTTTTGAAAGGTTCTGATAGTATTTAAAGAATTTTGACAAAATGAGCAAGAAGCGGGGGGCGACTTCTGTGGATTGCTCATTTTTCGGTATGGTCTGAAATGTCATCTGACGCGATATAGTTCCGCAAAAGTGCGGATATATGAAAATGCTGACATTCCGGAGAAGAGGTACAGATCCGGAATCCGTTTAAGAAGCCGGATGTCGAAACCGATGTGGCTTTGATGGCCGAACCGTGCGGCCGGAATATGGAATTGACATAAAGTGAGGATGATGGAGGATACTTTGAGAAAAATCTATATCAGAGGAACAATTGAGGAAATAAAGAGTAATACTCAGGGAATGTCCCGAAAAGAGAGGCTGGGTTATATAGTTACCTATTACTGGCTTCAAATCGGGGGAGTCATCTTCGCAGTCTTTTTTCTTGTCTATTTCCTGACACATTTCCTCTTCGGCATAAAAGAGAACTGGATTTATGTCACTTTTACCAATGTTCTGACATCAGACGAAGGCGTGAATGTTCTGCGGAAAGACTATATCGAATATGCCGGATACGACTTAAAAGAAAAGAACGTGGTCTTCAATTCCAACAGTTATTTTGACGCTGCCACGGTACAGGGTACAAATAATAACTATTTTCAGGTATTTGCTGCAATGGTCGAGGCGGGGGATCTCGATGCGGTCATCGGAACCGGGGATAATATTGCAGCGGTAGGGGCGGGAGGAAGACTGAAAGATCTGGCGTCGGATGAGATGAGGGAGCTGTTTGCCGGGTATTCTGAACGCTTTGTATACTGCACACCGATTGATGAGGAGTATTCCGAGGATGAGGTTCCTGTCGGTATCGATATCTCAGACAGCAGCGTTGTCGAAAAATACGGGATCTATCCGTGTGACTGTGTGCTGGGGGTGGGAGCAAATACGAAAAATGCAGAGGAAGTTCTGAGATTTCTTAAATTCATCTGTGAAGACATCTGAGCCTGACGGATAGGTCTGAACATGTTTTGGGGTTGGAATCTGAAATGCTGCATGAAGACCCCGATCGGGAATATTTCAAACTGAATTTGCGCGTATGGAATGGATCTGAGTATTTCTGCAAGCGACGTATAAGGATGCTCGCTGTGAGAGGAAAAAGTATGAAGAAGCGAATAGCAGCATTTTTAGATAATGACAGCGGTTTCGGGCAGCTGATGACCAAACTCTGGATCATAATCGGTTCCAATCTGTTGTTTATGGTCTTCAGCCTGCCTGTTGTCACAATCGGACCGGCACTTGTGGCTTTGTATCATGTGCATCTGAAATCTATGAGAGGTTACCCGGACCAGAATCCTGTTATAGAGTTTTGGTACGGATTCAGAAACAACTTTAAGCAGGCTGCAGCTGTCTGGATCATCTTTCTGCTCACAGCAGCTATCGCTCTGGCTGACATTCGTTTTCTTGCCGGGCAGAATGGACTGCTCATGGAGCTCATGCGCTATATGGTCTGCTTTATCTCGGGAGCTTTGTTTGTGACCGGCTGCATTCTGCTTCCGGTCATGGCGGCGTTCGCGGATAATCTCCGCGGACTCTGCCGTAACGCCATTTACTTTGCGGCCCGGAATCCTGCAAGAGCGATTCTCATTGCGGCTCTGAATGCTGTTCCGCTTTTTCTTTCATATATGGACGTGCAGAGGCTTCCTCTGTACGGTTTCATATGGGTGGCCTGCGGATTTTCTTTGACGGCAAGGATTATTTCATCCCTGCTTCTAAAAGACTTCAGCCGTTTTCTTCCTCCGCCGGATGAGGATCTAACAGAGTATTGATCAGATATTAGAAGGGAGACACAAAAATGCCCATTATATTTCATGATAAAAGCAAAACCTTTCATCTGAAGAATGAATATGTCAGCTACATTATCCACATTATGGAAAACGGCCAGCTTGAGAACCTCTACTACGGAAAATCGGTTCATGATCACGGGGAATTCGATCGTCTGCACGAGGAATGCCTGCGCTCCCAGTCATCCATCTGCGTGCCGGATCCGTCCCTTCTCTCCATGCATTATGCCAGGCAGGAGTATCCGGTATACGGTACGGGAGATTTCAGATCGCCTGTATGTACGATCAGGCAGGCAGACGGAAGCAGGATCGTTGATTTCAGGTATGTTTCACATACTGTAAGCGGGGGAAAACCTTCCCTGCCCGGCCTTCCCTCAACGTATGTTGAAGCTGACGATGAAGCGCAGACTCTTGTGATCAGGCTGCATGATGACCTGATGGGTACCGATCTGTATCTGTATTATTCCATTTACAGAGATTATCCGGTCATTACCCGCCATGCGCAGTTTGTTCATGCAGGAGAAGAGGGTATTATCCTTGAACGCGCGATGAGTGCAAGTGTGGAATTCCTCGATATGGACTATGATTTTCTGCAGCTGTCCGGAGCCTGGGCACGCGAGCGGTATCCGAAAAGAAGGAGGCTTGAGATGGGGCTTCAGGGGATCCAGGGACTTGCGGGGACGGCTGCGGGAGCAGAGCAGAATCCGTTTGCAGCGCTGCTGCGTCCCGATGCAACAGAGGAGTCAGGGGAAGTATACGGCTTCAGCCTGGTCTACAGCGGAAATTTCCTGGCAAATGTTGAAGTGTCGACATTTGACATGACACGTCTGTCAATCGGCATAAACCCTGAAAACTTTGCCTGGAAGCTTGAAAAGGGTGAGAGCTTTACCACACCGGAAGTAGTTATGGTTTACTCGGACAGCGGTCTTGGCGGTATGAGCAGGACATATCACAGGCTTTATCGCAGCCGCCTGGTCAGGGGAATGTGGAGAGATAAGGCCCGTCCGATTCTTCTGAACAATTGGGAGGGAACCTATTTCGACTTTAATGAGGAAATCATCCTGAAAATGGCGAAGGAAGCTAAGGAAGTCGGTGTAGAGCTGTTTGTGCTGGATGACGGTTGGTTCGGGAAGAGAAATGATGATCGCAGGGGACTCGGCGACTGGTTCTGCAATCTTGAGAAAATACCTTCCGGTATCGACGGACTTTCCCGTAAGGTGGAGGCAATCGGTCTTAAGTTCGGTCTTTGGGTAGAGCTGGAGATGATCAATGAGGACAGTGATCTTTACAGAGAACATCCCGATTGGCTCATTGAGGCGCCGGGGCGTTATCGCTGCCATGCAAGACATCAGTACGTTCTGGATTATACGAGAAAGGAAGTTGTCGATTATATTTACGGCATGATGTCTGAACTGCTCGGAAAATCAAAGATTTCGTATATTAAATGGGATATGAACCGATACATGACCGAGCCGTTCAGCGCGGCTCTTCCCGCTGACAGGCAGGGAGAAGTCATGCATCGATATATTCTCGGTGTTTACAGCCTCTACGAGAGACTCACTTCCGAGTATCCCGGGATCCTGTTCGAATCCTGTGCGAGCGGCGGTGCCAGATTTGATCCGGGTATGCTTTACTACGCGCCTCAGACCTGGTGCAGCGACGACTCGGACGCCAACGAGCGGTTGAAGATTCAGTACGGTACATCCATCGTCTATCCGTTATCCAGTATCGGGTCTCATGTATCTGCGGTTCCCAATCATCAATTGATGAGGAGAACGCCGCTCCATACACGCGCTGCAGTCGCTTATTTCGGTACATTCGGATATGAGCTGGTACTCGGAAAACTGAAGGACTACGAGCTTGCTGAGGTAAAAAGGCAGATTGATTTTATGAAGGAGCATCGCGCCCTCATTCAGACAGACGGAGATTTTTACCGTATTTCCAGTCCGTTCGAACACAATGAGACCGGTTGGATCACCGTCTCGCAGGACAGAAAGCAGGCTCTTGCTCTGTACGCACAGACGCTCAACAAGGTCAATGCTTCCTGGATCCGCTTTAAGCTTAAAGGGCTTGACCCTGACACGAGATACAGAGTGAGATACGAGGTCGTGGAGGAGCCGAGAGAATATTCTGTTTTCGGTTTCGGACCGACTGAAGGGGGAGCCGAAAAGAGAGAATTCATTGCATACGGTGACGAACTGATGAATATCGGTATAGTTGTTGATCGAATCGATTTTTACAGGTTGGGAGGAGATTTCGCCGCTTTCGTCTATGAGATAATGGCTTAAGCAGGGTATCGTGGTACAATATCGCTGTGAGCTGAAGGTGTTCCACTGGTACCCATTGACGACCGTCCTGTGTTGGTAGCGCAGGGCGGCTTTTCCCTTACCACATATCCTTTATCGGATGCCTCGGTTAACAGCAGGTTCGAATGAAACAACCCTGAAGAAGAGCTCTGTCATCTTGACAGAACCGGCAATTTTCCATATACTTATAATTGAAAGAGGGATACAGCGAGAAGCGGTTGACCTCAGAAAAATGTTTTAATGTTTAAATTACTTTAAACAACCGTCACTTTGCCGAGTGGCGGTTGTTGCTTTTCGTCTTAATAGTCAATGTGATTGTATAACCAAACACATGAAAAGTAAGAGTAATAGGCATAAGCGTCACCTCCTTTCGGAGAGTGTAGGCCAACCGCTTTACGCTTTCGTGCATCCCTCTCGTGCCCTGACGGGCACTACTCACATCTCTGCGAGTGATTTACAGTATAGCAATAGAGCGATCCGCGTGTCAATTTATATTCCATAGCCCTGACAGCATTCCGTCAGGTTGACACCTAACCGTCCCCAACAGCTAAGAACCGTCCCCGACGAGCGTCTCACAAGCCGCGCGCATAAAGTTCCATCTTATTGATTATGCCTTGCGCATCTATGCCGGGATGCGTGAGATACATGCGGCAAATCTGCTCGGCGAATTCTTCAGAGATATTATATTTTGCAGCGATTTCCCGGATCGACAAACCCTTTTGAATGTCCTTCACTGCTCCGATGATGATCAAGTTGAGGTCAGAAGAATCGGAAGGAGCCTTCATATTCCTTAATTTATGCTCAATCTCGACTCTTCTCACTTCTATCTGCCCATCACACAGTTCCATTAGCATCAGCGTAATCGGCTGAGTGAATCGCCGCGGACCGCAACTACCCGGATTCAAAAACAGCGTTGAACCCTCGCGGTACTCTTCATACCTGTGAGAATGCCCGAAAATGACAATATCCGCGTCAACGTCGACCGGAATATCACGCTTTTTATGCGTCATAAAAAACCGGTGACTATTCAGCTCAAATGTAAGATGCATCGGCAAATCTTCCGCCCATGCACGGTCATTGTTGCCGCGAACAACTTTTATCGGGGCGATTTCTCGCAGCTCGTCCAGAATTTCGGGCTTCGCAATATCTCCGGCATGAAGGATAATGTCACTTCCGCTCAGAGCTTCACAGACTTCCGGACGAAGCATGTTGTGGGTATCTGATAAAATTCCTATTTTCATTGGTTCTCCTGTAATCACGAATTGAGAATGATTCTCAAAAGTTCAAGAGCGCCCCGGCGCTCTCGCCGCGACGTGCACAGTGAAAAGACGCCTTCCACTGCATTCAGGCTTATTTTGTTACCAGCGGCAGCACATATGTCACCCATAACCAACTGACCGGCATAACGAGTAACATGGCCGGAATCATGTCGGCAATGGAGAACATTTTCACCTTTATCATACGAAATCCGGTCGCGATGAGAAGCACACCGCCGCAGGCCTTGAAATCATTAATCATCGCCGGTGTCGTCAGAGGATAAATCACGCCGGCGAGCAGGAACAGAATCATGAAAATTACAAATTGCGGCAACGCGATGACCGACACCACAACGCCGAGTGAACACGCAAATATCATCGCCGTCGGCAGGTCAAGTATCGATTTCGAGATGAGAATGCTGTTGTCTCCACTCATACCGGACACGATTGTCCCGTAGATACCGGTCCCGCTGGCACAGAAAAGAACGATGACCGTCACGAGTTCGTCGGTGTACTCCTTCTCGGACAGACCGTTTGAAGGGCTTTTGACAAAGCGGCTGATCAGCCTCTGCATTGCGCGACCGCCGTCGTTTATGCGGCCGCCAAGATGAATTGCGAGACCTATCGCTGTACCGAAGACAACGGAGAAAATGACAGCAGGCATATTTTCCATCAGACAGATCGAGCTGATACCCATTGTCATTGCGCATGCGCCAAATACCATGCTGAGTTTGGCTTTGAAGTCAACGCTGAGGTATTTGCCGACCATGCCTCCCAGAAGACCTCCGATGACGACTGCTGATATGTTGATAATGATTCCGATTGGCATTTGTGCTCCTCCTTGGTGTTCATCAGGGACGGTTCTTAACTGTTAGGGACGGTTCTAATGTCATTTAGATAAGGAATCCCCTGTCCCAAAAATCTAAAAATCTTATTTTAGTATATAAAGTCAGAGGAAAATTTCCGTAACAGTTCACCCTTTGCGTCATAATAACTGTTTTGAGCATGAAGACTTTGTCATCCTGAGCGTTAGCGAAGGATCTTTCACCTTCACTGACTGCCTGCCTTAAGTAAAAGATCCTTCGCTTGCGCTCAGGATGACAAGCCGTTCATATCCAAAAGGCTATTTTGCTCGAAAGGTGAACTGTTACAAATTTCCTCTGATTTTTTTGCTTTTTTTTCAAAAAAAGCTTGACAATTGCGCCGAAAAATGCAGCCGCACCTCGTGAATAATCCTTTTGGAGATGCATACCATGACCATTTCTTCTGCCGCTGATCTTAAAAATGTTTTATTTTCAAGTATTAACTTCCTTCTCAATCACCGGGAAGAGTATCTTTATCACCCGGAAACTGCATTCACAAGGACGAAGGATATATCCTTTGAAAAGACCATCCTCTTCCCGATGCTTGCGGGAGCGGGTAATGTAGCAACCGAACTGATGGATTTCTTTGATGAGGACAGTCTTCCCCTCCCCTCTGCCATGATCCAGCACCGGAATCAGGTGCGGCCAGAGGCTTTCAAGGCACTTTTTACTGAGTTCACCGGGAAGCTCATCTACTACGGTGCGGCAATCAGCAAAATCCTCTCCAGGAAGTGGTTTACGCCCTTCTTTAAGAATAATAGACCCCAAGAAATGTGGCTTAAGTGATTTCGTAACATACTCCATATCTTCCAAAAGCCTACTCCAAAGATCTTCCTTCCAGACATATGATCTCTAAAAAGAAAGTCCTGGGGCGGCAGATGACAGTGCACAGCCTCCGGCACACTTTTACCTCGCTTGCAGCTGAGAACGGTAACCCACTCGAAGCGATAAGCAGGCAGTTCGGGCATTCCGACAGTAAGGTTACCCGCGACATTTACCTGCATGTGACCGACCGGATCCACAAGGCGGACAACGCCAATTCAGGAAGGGAGGAATGATTATGTCAGAAGCTGTTGACCTGCGTTATTACACCCTGCGGGAAAACATGTGGAAGTTGACGGACGAGCAGCGCATGTTTGTAGCGAGACGCATAGAGCAGGAAACACAGAGGATTGCAAAGGAGCTTGCTATTACGGAAGAAGCTGCCTACAGGGTTTTTCTCGAAAAGGGTGTGATGGTTGATATCCCTAATGAATGAAACACCTTACGGGATGAAAATGACCATATTCAATCCGTACCTTTTGGCACGTCCTATGTTTCATTTCAGCAGGGGCTTGTTGCCCCCTGCTTTTTCTTTTTAACCCTTCTCTGAAAGGAGTAATTTATCCCGTCGTACAATGTAAATAATTTTGGAAGCCATAGAGAGGTGTTCAAAATAAGTATGTAGAAGGAAAAAATAATCTTTCTAGTATTCTCTATAAAGCACCTACCGGTTAATCCGGCGGGGGCTTTATAGAGTTTTTGTATACAAAAATCCTGATTATATTGTACTTAAATCAATACAATATTTATCTCCATGGCATTTCCCACTGTTCGCTAAGAAAATTGCTATGTTCATGGCATGATAATAGCATTCGGAGCAAGCGTATTTCAATTCGATGTTAGTTCCTGATACATTCTCATGAGAGCTGCTACGCATTCAGCTTCTGACATACTGGTCGGGAATCCGTAGGCTTTCATCACTGCAGCATTGTTCCTGTCATGTGCCTTCCGGAGTTCCGGAGGCATGGTCAGAGGGTCGTACAAGTCCGCCAGAGTGTTGTCTGGATAGAGGGCGCGGGCATCGAGGATGCCCTGAGCGGTATTCTCAATCTTTTGTCTCTGTTCTAGTGCAGGGGACGGCCAGGGGAAATTATTATAAACGACATTTCCGGAATACTGATAACGAGTTTCAAGTCTTCCGGCTACAACCCGCATCCATGCCATATGCACATTGGAAGTTAGAACTCCGAAAATATACATGTCCGCATCAGGGATAATAAGTGCGCTGCCGTTTATGATCGTTTCCGGATTCACATAGGATATCGGGATATACCTCCTGCGTTCGGATGACACTTTCGGGATTGCCAGCATGGGTGTCGAAGGCTGCCGGATTTCTCCGAACAGCATCGGTGTGTCAGCCAGGGCAAGTGTCTGCGGCCTTGAACTTGACTGTCGGAATTTTTGGGTGAGACTGATTCGCTCCATTATGAATCTTGATTTCTTGTATTCTGCCGGGGCGCATCCATGAAGCCAGATACACCACCTTGCCTTGTTCTTCAGCAATTCGGCACCGCCCGCATAATTGCGGATGAAACGGTTGTTGTTTTCATTCTCAGCCAGAAGGGCATCCCTTGCGTCTTCGTCCAATATCAAGTGACCGTCATCAATGGGCATACTGCCGTATGAGATTTGGGGCACGTCGCAAATCGTCCTTGTCCTGCTCTCGATAATCACGGAAGGAGCATCCAGTAGGTAAACATTGATGTTGCTGCAGGATAGTTTTTCGTCATTCACGTATATAGCTTTTTCCGCGGCGGCATCATTTCCAAAGCCGATTATGACACAGTGGACATGTGCCTTTTCGTTCGCTTCGCTATCCCACCGGAATGTGCGGTGCGCAAACCTTATAGTAACGTTTTCAGATTCCAACAGCTTTCCAAATGAAGGGGCCTGTTCGCCCTGGGTGATGGAATTGGTGGAGACGAAAGCAACGCCTGTCTGCTTTCCCGCAATCATCCGGGAAGCTATTGCGTACCATCCTGTCACATAATCGAGATTCCCTGCGCCTTTCAATTTTCCCAGAACTTTTAGCAAATCCGCTTTTTGTGTCTTCGTCTGTTCCTTTTTTCCTACAAAGGG
>JAUMWM010000251.1:1580-4026 GCA_030529705.1 Lachnospiraceae bacterium | reverse complement strand
ACACCCCAATTACCGCAAAAACAGGCGATTTTGTGCGGAAGTGTGAACAGTAACGTCGTATATTCCTTCGGGCACGCAGCTGTTAAATAATAATGGGCACGCAGCTGTTAAATAATAATAATGGGCACTCAGCTGTTAAATAATAATTGACAAATTGTTTTATGATAGTATAATCATGTTCAGCTGCGCAAGTTTAGCAAAAGTTGATATTTTGTTTAAAAGCTCCCGGCGGATTATAGACGCGCATGAAGGAAGGCGCTTCGCGCTATGCTGGGCGCGTCAAGAACGCCGAGACGTTCTTGATTGTAATGATTTGGCCGGGTTAACAGGAGGATGCCTTGGAAACGGAAGTTATTAACAGGCAGATTGGTATAAAGATCAGGGATCTGAGGCACAGGCAGGGCCTGACACAGCAGGAACTGGCAGACCGCACGGAGTTGACGAAAGGGTATATTTCCCAGCTTGAACATGGATTGGTGGCACCTTCTGTCATCACACTTCTTGATCTCATCGAGTGCCTCGGCACGACGCCTTCAGATTTTTTTAAGGAGACGGAGCCGGAACAGATCGTCTATACGGAGGAAGGCTTTTTCGAGAAAATCGATGAGAAGGGCAACAGTATCCAATGGATTGTTCCTTCTGCCCAGAAAAACCAGATGGAACCGTTACTCGTGGAGCTTCAGCCGCACCAGACATTGGAGAAGGACACGCCGCATGAAGGTGAGGAGTTCGGATACGTTATCTCGGGACGAATCAGGATCCGCCTGGGCGATATGCAGTATACCGCGAAGGCCGGCGAAAGTTTTTATTATCAGGCGAACCGCTCGCACGTTATAGAAAATGCAGCGGGCAGGCCTGCGAGATTTATATGGGTGAGTACTCCGCCGTCTTTTTGAGAAACTGTTTTTTCGCATAATAGGGACAGTCCCCGTTCTGCGAAAAAAATCGCGCAATGGGGACTGTCCCCGTTCTGCAAATTCTTTAGAATAAAGGACCAGTTAAATGAAAGATAAAATCATCGAACTTCAGAATATCACGAAAATATATGACAACGGCGTTACCGCCGTCTCGGATTTTAACCTCTATGTCAGGCGGGGGGAGTTCATCACCTTCCTGGGACCGTCGGGCTGCGGTAAAACGACCACCCTGCGCATGATTGCGGGATTTGAACTGCCGACAAGCGGGAAGATTCTCCTGAATGGGAAGGATATTGCAAATTTGCCGCCGTACGAGCGGCCGATCAACACGGTCTTCCAGCGGTATGCGCTTTTTCCGCATATGAATATATATGAAAATATTGCATTTGGCCTGCGCCAGAAAAAGATGGCGGCGGATGTGATCCAGAAGAAAGTCAGGAAAGTTCTGGAGCTGGTGGACCTGGAAGGCTTCGAGAACCGGTCGGTTGCCACGCTCTCCGGCGGGCAGCAGCAGCGGATCGCCATCGCCAGGGCGGTGGTCAACGAGCCGGAAATCCTGCTTCTGGACGAGCCGCTCGGCGCGCTCGACTTAAAGATGCGCAAGGAAATGCAGCTAGAGCTCAAGGAGATGCATGACCGGCTCGGCATCACGTTCATCTACGTCACCCATGACCAGGAGGAAGCCTTGACCATGTCCGACACGATCGTCGTCATGTCGGAAGGCAAGATTCAGCAAATAGGCACGCCCGAGGGGATATATAACGAGCCGAAGAATGCATTTGTCGCGGACTTCATCGGAGAGAGCAACATTTTCAATGGGATCATGACGGGCAAATTAAAAGCGCGCTTCTGCGGTGGGGAATTTGCCTGCGTGGATGACATCGAGGAAGGCACGCACATCACGGCGGTCGTCCGGCCGGAGGACGTCATCATCACCGAACCGGAGGAGGGAATTATCCGCGGGACGGTCACTTCGGTCATTTTCAAAGGAATCCACTATGAGATCACCGTGGAATCCGGGAAGAGCGAGATGGTCATCCAGTCCGTGAGGGCTCCCAGAGTCGGGCAATATGTCGGCATGACGGTCGATCCGGATAATATTCACATCATGATCGCGGAGGACCACACCAATTACTTCACGGCGGAGATTAACAGCGACCACCGCTTGGAGTACAACGGGAAGCTGCTGGATACGAGCGTCACGAAGATAATCCCGGGCAGCCGACGGCTAGAGGATGGGAATATTGTGGACTCGACCGGCGACATTATTGACCCGAAGCGCACAAAGATCAGCGTCCAGGTCCAGCCGTCCGACATCGTGATGACCGACCAGGTGGACGAGGGGCTCGTGGAGGGCCATATCAGCAACCTGATTTATAAGGGCGACCATTACAGCTATGTCATCCATACGGATTTCGACCAGGATTTCATCGTAAACGACGAGTACCTGTGGAATATGGACGACCATGTGGGCCTTATCATACCGATAGAGAAGATGACGTTCAAGCTGGAGCGGAGATGAGGATAAG
>JAUMWM010000251.1:0-1480 GCA_030529705.1 Lachnospiraceae bacterium | reverse complement strand
AAGGGGGATGGAATAGTGCGCGCTCTACGATTTTCGAGGAAAAGTCTGGGGATACCTTACGCGGTGTTCCTGGTATTATTTGTCGCAGCCCCGCTCGTCGTGCTTGTATATTACGCATTTACGAACGGGAAGGGGCAGTTTACATTTGCAAATCTCACGGGCTTCTTTACGGACCCGAACACGCTGGGGACGCTTCTCTACAGCTTCGCGATCGCGCTGACGACGACGGCCGTCTGCCTGCTGATTGCATACCCGACGGCCTACATTCTGGCAAAAAGCCGTATCAGGCGAAAGTCGGCCATCGTCATGATATTCGTCATGCCGATGTGGATCAATTTTTCGCTGAGGATTTCGGCCCTGAAAGAAATCCTGACGCTCATCGAGGGGAATTTGGCTTATTATCCATTTGCAAATGCCGTTATCGGCATGGTGTACGATTTCCTTCCGTTCATGATTCTGCCGATTTACAACACGATCGTCAAGCTGGACGAGTCCTTAATCGAGGCGGCTATGGACCTTGGTGCAGATGAGCGCAGCGCCTTTTTCAAAATCACGCTCCCGCTCTCCCTTCCGGGCATAGTCAGCGGCGTCGCGATGGTTTTCCTGCCGGCGATGACGAATTACGTCGTCCTCGACATGCTCTACAACAGCACTTATATCATGGGCAGCCTGATCGGAAGCTATTTCTCGGCTTACGACTGGCACGGCGGATCCATGATCGCCCTGATTTTGCTGGCCATCATCTGCATTTTCACGCTGCTGACGAACGGCATGGATGAGGAGCAGGGCGCGAGAACGGGAGGTGCGCTGCTATGAGAAAAATCGGAAGCAGAATTTTTATCATATGCGTGCTGGTTCTCCTGTACGCCCCGATCCTGATGCTGTCGGTCTACAGTTTTACAAGTGCGACGCAGATCGGCGCCATCCGCGGCTTCTCGCTTCACAATTACGTGACGCTATTTACAACGCCGGAACTGCGGGACATGATCGTCGGGACGGTCCTGCTGGCTTTGGGAGCCGCGTTCCTCGCGACGGTCCTCGGCACGATCGGCGCAATCGGGGCATTTTATTCCAATGCAAATGCGAACGCCTTCATCAGCACGCTAAACCAAGTGCCGGTCGTCAATGCGGATGTCGTGACGGGCTTTTCCATCTGCATCCTTCTGGTCGTCGTTCTGGGGGTGAGCAAGGATACTTATATACCCTTGGTGGTCGGGCATGTGACTTTGTGCGCACCATTTGTCTTCCTCTCGGTCATCCCGAAGCTGAAGCAAATGGACCCGAGCATCTACGAGGCGGCTCTCGACCTGGGGGCGACTCCTGCGACAGCGCTTCGGAGAATCGTGATTCCGCAGATTTCATCCGGCATCGTTTCCGGGTTTGCGCTGGCGGTCACGCTTTCTCTGGATGATTACTTTATTGCGACTTATACGAAGCCGGCGACATTTGACACGATCAGCACCTATGTCGTGAATGCGAC
>JAUMWM010000050.1 GCA_030529705.1 Lachnospiraceae bacterium | reverse complement strand
GCCTTATGGTCCACTCCGGCGTGCCTTCGGAATTGATTGAGTGGCACGGACACAATGATTTTTACAAAGCCGTTTCGAATTCAACGACGGCCTGGCTGTACGGGGCAAGCGGGGTCAACTGCTCCCTGTTTGGAATCGGAGAGAGGACGGGCAATACGCCGCTGGAAGCCATGGTATTTGAATATGCCCAGCTCCGCGGAACTCTGGACGGCATGGACACCACGGTCATATCGGATTTGGCGGAATACTATGAGAAGGAACTGGGGGAGGTCATCTCTCCGCGGACGCCATTTGTAGGAAAGAATTTCAACATTACGAGGGCCGGCATCCATGCGGACGGATTGCTGAAAAACGAGGAGATTTACAATATTTTTGATACGGAGAAGTTCCTGAAACGTCCGGTAGAAGTGTCCGTCTCGAACACCTCCGGCCTTGCGGGCATCGCCCACTGGATCAACCGTCATTATGAGGTTCCGGAGGGGCAGAAGATTGATAAGCAGTCGGATCTGACTCTGGCGGTCAAGGCCTGGGTCGATGACCAATACGAACACGGCCGGGTCACGGTCATCTCGAACGAGGAGCTGTTCGTCGTCACGGATCTGGCAATTGCGGAACTTGGGGTAGAACTGGAGAAAAAGGGAGATTAAGATGGAAAAGATCAAGATGACGACTCCGCTCGTGGAGATGGACGGCGATGAGATGACAAGGATCATCTGGAAGATGGTTAAGGAGGAACTCCTTTACCCGTTTGTCGAACTGAAGACGGAATATTATGACCTGGGCTTGAAGCACAGGGATGAGACGGATGACCAGGTGACGATCGACGCGGCTCATGCAAATATGAAGTACGGCGTGAGCGTCAAGTGCGCCACAATCACTCCAAATGCCGCCCGCCTGAAGGAGTACGACCTCAAGGAGCTTTACAAGAGTCCCAATGGGACGATCAGGGCTATATTGGACGGCACCGTGTTCAGGGAGCCGATTCTTGTGAAGGGAATCAACCCGGTCGTCAGCAAATGGAAGAAGCCCATCACGATCGCCCGTCACGCTTACGGCGACGTTTACAAGAATACAGAGATGCGGGTGGATGGTCCCGGGAAAGCGGAACTGGTTTTTACCGCCGAGGACGGCACTGTGACAAGGCAGACAATCTTCGATTTCAAGGGTCCCGGCGTTGTGCAGGGCATGCACAATCTGGACTCCTCCATCGAGAGCTTCGCGAGGAGCTGCTTTACGTACGCCCTGTCCGTCAAGAAAGATCTTTGGTTTGCAACCAAGGACACAATCTCCAAGATTTACGACGGGGAATTCAAGAGCATCTTTGAGCGCATCTATGAGGAAGAGTTTAAGGCCTCTTTCGAGGAGGCGGGAATCACCTATTTCTACACCCTGATTGATGACGTCGTTGCCAGGCTGATGAAGAGCGAGGGAGGCTTCGTTCTCGCCCTCAAGAATTATGACGGCGATGTCCAGTCTGACATGCTCTCATCGGCATTCGGATCCCTTGCCATGATGACGTCCGTGCTTGTTTCCCCTCATGGATATTTTGAGTACGAGGCGGCCCACGGCACGGTGCAGAGGCACTATTATAAGTATCTCGAGGGAGAGGTGACTTCTACAAATTCCGTTGCCACGATTTTCGCCTGGACGGGAGCCCTCAGGAAAAGGGGAGAGCTGGATGGGAACACGGAGCTGTGCGAGTTTGCCGATAAGCTCGAGCAGGCGACGATTGAGACTATTGAGAGCGGCAAGATGACGGGAGACCTGGTTCTGATAACGGAACTTAAGAATCCAAAGAAATTGTCAACCATAGAGTTTATTCTTGAAATAAGAAAGACGCTTGAGAGAATCATGAGTGAATAAGGAACCGCAGGAGAGGGACTACGTTCCTTCTCCTGCGTTTTTTTACTCGTTTTCCTGCAGCGTCTCCCACCTTGCGTATAGTTCCTCCAGCCGGGATGCGATCTCTTCCTTCCGGCCGCCAAGCCTCACGCATTCCGATGGATTGCAGGAAACGTCCGGATCCTCGAAGAGCCGGTCAATCTCCATATCCTCCGCCTCCAGCTCCTCGATTTCCTTCTCGCATCTTTTTATGTCGTTTTCAAGCTTGCGCTGCCTTGCCGCCTCCTCCTTCTGGGCAAGCCAGTCCTGCTTGGCTTCCGTGTCACCGGCGGATGATGTTTCAAGACACTCCTCTGACAGGTTCGCTTTCTCCACATCCTCTTTCTTTTCCAGATAGTAATCGTAGTTGCCGATATAATTCAGCAGGGATTTGTGGGTCAGGTCGAGGATCCTGCCAGCCGTCCGATTGATAAAATAACGGTCGTGGGAGACATAGAAAAGCGTGCCTTTGTAGGAGTTTATGGCGCTCTCCAATATTTCCCTCGATTCGATATCCAGATGGTTGGTCGGCTCGTCCAGCATGATGAAATTTGCATTCGAGAGCATCAGCTTGCAGAGCGACACCCGGGCCCGCTCTCCGCCGGAGAGGTCGCGGATGTATTTGAAAACATCCTCCCCCTTGAAGAGGAAAGCGGCCAGGGCGTTTCTGATCCTCGTGTTATTCAGCGATGGATAATCATCCGATATCTCGTCGAATATCGTCTTGTCCGGATGCAGGACGTGCATCTCCTGGTCATAGTAGCCGGTGATGACGTTGCTTCCCAGGACAAATTCTCCCATGTCCGGCAGATAAACTCCGTTCAGGATCTTGAGCAGCGTGGATTTGCCCGTTCCGTTGTTGCCAATCAGCGCGACGTGTTCGCCTTTTTTTATCTCAAATGTAACGTCCGAAAAAAGGGTCAGCCCGTCAAATCCTTTTGAAAGGTCCGTGACGGTCAACACGTCATTGCCCGATTCGACCGCGGGCTCAAAGGAAAGCTCCATGACGGCGTCTTCCCCATGAGGCTTGTCCGGCATCTCCATCTTGTCCAGCATTTTCTGGCGGCTTTCCGCCCGTTTTATGGATTTCTCCCGGTTAAACTGCTTCAGCTTGGCGATGACCTGCTCCTGATGCTTTCTTTCCTGCTCCGCTTTCATATATGCCAGGTATTCGGCATGGCGGATCTCCTCTTTTCTGCGGCTGTATATATCGTAATTCCCATCGTAGGTACGGGCAGATCCGTGGTCTAATTCTATGACCTTTGTGACCACCCGGTTCAGGAAGTAACGGTCGTGGGAGACGATCAGGACCGAGCCCTTATAGTTCATGAGGTAGGTCTCCAGCCAGACGATGGAGTTCATGTCCAGATGGTTGGTAGGCTCGTCGAGGAGGATGATGTCGGGGCTCGTGAGAAGGAGGGCGCCCAGGGCGACGCGGGTCTTCTGGCCGCCGGAAAGGGTGGCCACTTTGCGGCCGAAGTCCTCCTCGGCAAATCCCAGGCCTTTCAGCACGCCTACGACCTCCGACTTGTAAGCGTACCCGTTCATGCGGTCATAAGCTTCCTGCATTTTGGCATAGGAGGCCATCTCGTTTTCAAGTTCTTCTCCCTGCAAATGCGCCATCTTTCTTTCCGATTCGCCCATCCGGCGGGAGAGGTCCAGAACATCCTGCCTTACCTGCATGAGTTTTTCATAAATTGTGGCATCGCCTGACAAATCCTGATGCTGGGCGAGGTAGCCAAGCGTCCTGTCCCGGGAAAGGACAACGCTGCCGTCATCTGCCGCCATCTCCCCGACAATGATTTTGAGGAGGGTGGATTTGCCCGCGCCGTTGATGCCGACCAGGGCCGCTTTCTCATTCTCTTCTATATGGAAAGACACTCCGCGCAGGACTTCATTTCCCGGGAATGTCTTAGATACCTTCTGGATATTTAAAATCATAGTATATTCCTTGGAATTAATTCATAAACAGACGCTTTACATCTGTACGGTTTCCCCATATTTGTTACTGTGCATACCACTGCTCAGAAGTCGTCTGTGCTGTGAAATGTTGAGCGTCATCCTGAGCGTAGCGAAGGATCTTTTACATAAAACCGCTGTAGATGGTTAAAGATCCTTCGCTTACGCTCAGGATGACAAAAACGAACATTCAACCGTAAAGTTGGTATCTTTTCTATCCGTATCCTTATACACATTCGCTTTGTTCTACGATCCGTCCCTGATAGATGTAGTTTCTGGGGACGCGCTTGCTGATGTCGCAGGCGAGCTCATAGTTGAACCGGCCCGACAGGTCGCCCAGTTCCTCTGCGGTAATCTTTTGGTCTCCCTGGCGGCCCAGCAGGACGACCTCGTCTCCCCTGGCCGCGCCCTCGATTCCACTTACGTCGACCATGAACTGGTCCATGCAGACCCTTCCCAGGATGGGCGCTTTCTGCCCCCGGATAAGGACGTAGCCTTTCCCGGAGAGCATCCTGGGATATCCGTCCGCATAGCCGGCCGGAATGGTGGCCACCCTCGTCGTTCTGTCAGCCTTGAAGGTTCCCCCATAGCTTACTTCGTCTCCGGCTTCTATCTCTTTCACGAAGGACACATGGCTTATCAGGCTCATGACGGGCTTTAAGGGCACGACATCCGTTTCGACATCGGCCGACGGCATGAGGCCGTAGATGGTGATGCCCGCCCGAACCATATCCATATTTGCTTCTTTCATCCGGATGATGGCCGCGCTGTTGCTGACGTGATGAAGCGGTATATCTACCCCTGCCATTCGTACTTTTTCGGCAAATGCATTGTACCTTTCAAGCTGTCTTTCCGCAGGTTCCAGGCTGATTTCGTCCGCCCTGGCAAAATGGGTGAACAAGCCCTCGATTTTAAGGCCGGGAAGTTTTGAAATTCTTTTTATGGCCGCTGCGGACTCGTCGTTATCCTTGAAGCCGATCCGGCACATGCCGGTGTCTACGGCAATATGGATGATGGCTTTTTTCTTTGCGTCATAAGATGCTTCCGAGACTTTCTCCGCCGTCTCGAAATCGAACACGCAGATGCGCACTTCTTCGCGGATAAGCTCGAGATAGGAATCCTCGAAGGCATATCCAAGGAGCATGATCGGCTTTTTGATGCCGCATCTCCTGAGGCGAAAGGCTTCGTCCGCTGCGGCGACCGCGAATCCCCATATATAGTCGTAAGGTTCCATGAGTTCGGCAATCTGGAGGCTGCCGTGCCCGTATCCGTCGGCCTTGATGACGGCGGTTATTTTACAGTCGGGGGCGATATTTGCCCGCATGCTCTCGAAATTATAGAGGACGGCATCCAGATCGATGTCGGCCCTGACTCTCATATATTTTTTCATGTTAAACTCCTGTATATAAGATCCTTCGCTACGCTCAGGATGACAAAGTGACAGACAACAGATAAATAAGGGCAACCGTACGGCTGGCTCTTATTTTTGACTTATCAGTTACACCTGATTTATCTGACTACGTCTTTTAGGTGCGCTATGATGTCGGAAGCGATTACGTTTCTGGTGCCTCCCTCATCAGCGGCGGCATCCCCGGCCCTTCCGTGGATATGCACGGCCAGTGGAGCCGCTGAAAGCACGTCGCAATTCTGGGCCAGCAGCCCTGATAGAATGCCGGAGAGGACGTCCCCGCTCCCGGCGGTAGCCATGCCGTCGTTCCCCGACCGGTTGATGAATACTTTTCCGTTCGGCAGGGCAGTGCAGGTCCTGGCGTCCTTCAGGACGCATACGATATCGCAGGAAGCCGCAAGGACGGCGGCTGCCTTGACCGGTTCCACCTTTAGCTCCGCAATTGTCTTTCCGACAAGCCGCCCCATCTCTCCCATATGTGGGGTTATGAACAGCATTCCTCTGTAATCTTTCAGCATTTGCGTTTTCCCATACAGGCAATTGATGCCGTCCGCATCGAGGACCAGCGGCAGCACGGCGATTCCCAGGACATGCTTGACGATGCTCTCCGCAGTCTCGTCGGTGCCAAGTCCCGGTCCCATGCAAATGACGTCGGCCCAGTCCAGGCATTTGTCTATCACGTCTTCCGCTTCGATAGCATCTGAATAGGTGGAAAGGAGGGCTTCGGGCAATTCGCGCTGGATAATCTCCCTGTTTGCTTTGGCTGTAACGATTCTCACCATGCCGGCCCCCATGCGCATGGCCGATAGCGCGGAGAAGTAAGCGGCCCCGGACATATTCTTAGAACCCGCAATGACAAGGATTTTCCCGAAAGTCCCCTTGTTGCCGGACGCTATCCTTTTCGGGATGGAGGCCGGTATGTCTGTATCCTCCATGCTGTAGATCTGCGGCCCGTCCTCGCTTGGAAGGTTTTTCCTGGGCTGCCAGGGGTCGTCATTCCACATGTCGGCAATCCCGATGTCCGCGACCAGCACCCGGCCGGAATAATCCGCTCCCGGATAAAGGAGCATCCCAGGCTTCATGAACTGCATCGTCACCGTGACATCTGCCTGGACGGCGCAGCCCATGATTTTTCCCGTATCCGCATGTATGCCGGAGGAAATATCGGCAGCTATGACAAATGCCCCCGCCGCATTGATTCTCCCGATTACCCGCGCATAGTCCCCTTCGATGTCCCGCGAGAGGCCGATTC
This sequence comes from Lachnospiraceae bacterium, assembly GCA_030529705.1. GTDB lineage: Bacteria > Bacillota > Clostridia > Lachnospirales > Lachnospiraceae > Chordicoccus. The sequence continues at coordinate 8,018 of JAUMWM010000050.1, read as the reverse complement.
CGAACAGCGCGTCAACGATGACGTCGTATTCGGCAAATGTGTTTTTCGTAACCTCTTTTATGCCGAGCTTCCTGCAGATGGCCAGTTCCAGCTGCATTCCGTCTGAAAAATGGTTTTCATCGCCTGCTATGTACAGGTCTGCATCTATGCCGCGCAGGAACAGAATCCTTGCGCAGGCAGCGCCGTCTCCCCCGTTATTCCCGCTTCCGCAGACGCAGAGAACCCGGCCGCATTTGCCGGCCCGCTCTAAATAGGAGGCCGCCTCATCGGCAATTGCCAGGGCCGCCCGTTCCATGAGGACGCTGGACGGTACTCCTATTTCATTGATCATGTAAAGGTCTCTTGCCTGCATCTGGGATGCTGTCAGTATATGCCTCATAGTTGCCTCGTTTCCGGTTTTGCCTATATCTATAGGATGGCTTAACCATCCTTCATTTACTTGTATTGAACGGGAATATTATACCCCTTGAAATGTCTGTTTGCAACGTGGTAACAGAAAGTACGGCATTTCATGAAAATTGGGTGTCATCCTGAGCGCAGCGAAGGATCTTTTACCATCCCCAGCGGCTTTATGTAAAGATCCTTCGCTACGCTCAGGATGACATCCTCCTTATTGTAAAGATCCTTCGCTACGCTCAGGATGACACCCACATTTTTGAAAACATGGGCGATTTATGAGCAGAAGTATAATCACAGGAGCTACATAAACAAAAGAAAGAACTGTAACTATAAGAATAAGCAGAATCAGCAGAATCAGCAGTTGAAGTCTTGAATAATCTCGACAAAACTGATATAGTTACCTGTAATGTGCTTTTTGGAGGTGGTTTTTCCACCGTAACCATATAATAATTCAGTAGACTGGAGGGAAATGTTATGTCCGGACATTCAAAATTTGCCAATATCAAACATAAAAAAGAGAAGAATGATGCCGCGAAGGGGAAAATCTTCACCATCATCGGCCGCGAAATCGCCGTGGCGGTGAAAGAGGGCGGCCCGGATCCGGCCAATAATTTCAAGCTTGCCACCGTTATAGCCAAGGCAAAAGCCAACAACATGCCGAATGATACGATTGAGAGAGGCATCAAAAAGGCTGCGGGGGATGGAAGCGCGGCAAACTACGAGTCCATTACGTATGAAGGTTATGGGCCGGGCGGCATCGCGATCATCGTAAAGACCCTGACGGACAATAAGAACCGCACGGCGGCAGCCGTCCGCAGCGCGTTCACGAAAGGAAACGGGAATATCGGAACCCCGGGATGCGTATCCTTTATGTTCGATGAGAAAGGGCAGATCATCATTGATAAGGAAGAGTGCGAGATGGATTCGGACGACCTGATGATGGAAGCCCTTGATGCCGGTGCGGACGACTTCAACGAAGAAGACGACAGCTATGAGATCATCACTGCGCCGGAAGCATTCCCGGAAGTCGAGAAGGCAGTCAAAGACATGGGGCTCGTCCCGGCTTCCGCGGAGGTCACCATGATTCCGCAGACCTATGTCAAATTGACAAATGAAAAAGACGTTGCGTCACTGGAAAAGATTCTCGATCTTCTCGATGAGAGCGATGATGTACAGGCAGTATATCACAACTGGGATGAAGACTGAGTGACAAGAGGATTTTATGGATTTTCTTCAGACTATACTTCTTGGAGTAATACAGGGGCTGACCGAATTCCTGCCGATTAGCTCCACCGGGTTAATTCAATTTGCCGAACATATCCTGCGCATTCAGGGGAGTACGGAGTTCTTGAATATTTTCCTGCATGCCGGGACCCTGGTTGCGATCATGATAACTATGCAGAGGGACATATCGAGGCTTTGCGGGGAAGCGGCGCGAATGGTCCGGGATATATTTGTCAACGCCAGGCTCATGGTCAGGGGGATGAAGAAGCACGAGGAGCCGCGCTATATTCGCATCGTGACATCCAATTACCGGCAGCTTGTGATGCTCGTAATCTGCGCCACGATTCCTTCCGCGCTGGCAGCCATCCTGCTCCGGAAGGCGGCATCCATCAGCATCTCCTCACCCATGTACAGCGGGGTCGGGATGCTCCTTACTGGCGTGCTCCTTCTAGTTGCTGACAAGGTGCCGGTCGGGGAAAAGGTTCCGAAGGATATCACGTGGCTTCAGGGGGTGCTGATCGGACTTGTCCAGGGGACGTCGGTCATCTCCGGAGTGTCGAGGATGGGCCTTGTCCTGGTCTGCGGCATCCTTCTTGGATTCAACAGGAAACTGGCGGTCAGGTTCTCTTATCTGCTCTCCATACCGCTGGTCGCGGGAGCCCTGCTCACGCAGGTTGGCAAAATCCCTGTTTTGGCAAGGTCGCCCAGATACGCTTTTGTATGCCTTGTGGGAGCCGCATTTGCCTTTCTGGCCGGATATCTGACAATACAGGTCTCATCGAAACTTGTTCGGGAGGCCAGACTATGGACATTTGCATTATGGAGCTTTCTGGCAGGAGTGGTTATCATCTTGACCAGCTATTTCCTGTAAATGAGTCTTGGGATGCATTGGATTTTTGTGAAAGCGGGCGGTTATCATTGCGACCAGCTACTTCCTGTAAACTTTGAAAGCATGGAGATTTTTTATGGCATCCGAAAAAACAAAAAGCCGTAAAACAAGTAAACGAAAAAGCAATCAAAAAATGACGGCCCGCGCGTCCGGTGGCAAGTCAAGGAGCGCGGCGCCCGGAAATGCCGGAAAGAGGAAAGCCGGAGCCCGGAGTTCAACGGAAGCGCATAAGCAGCAGCCAAAAAGACCCGCCGCGCCTGTCGGCGTTGTCGGCGATATAGTCCTTCTGGTTTTTTTGCTGCTCGCAATCCTGATCTTCCTTTTTAATTTAGGAATCGGGGGTCCGGCCGGCAACGCAATCAGCGACTTTCTCTTCGGCTTGTTCGGATATGTCGCCTGGATTGTGCCATTCTATATTTTCCTGGCCATCGCATTCTATTTTGCGAACCGGAACAATCCGCTGATTGTCCGAAAAACGGTCGGCCTTGTCATGCTTCTTATCTTTTCATGCGCGCTTGTCCAACTGGTGACCGTGCGCGGATTTGACAAGTCCCTCCCGATTTCTGACTACTATTATAATTCCAGCTCCTCCCATTCGGACGGCGGGTTTATCGGAGGAGCCGTGGTGAAAGTATTCACCTTGGGTTTCAGCATCGCAGTAGCCTGGGTCCTTACGATTTTCGGGCTTGCTATGTCCCTCATCATATTCACCCAGAAACCGCTCCTTTCAAAGCTTGGAATCAAGACAAAGCTGACGGCGGACGGGTTCAGGGCGAAGCGGATGGAGAAAGGGACCGACGAGGATTACGAGGAGGACCTTGATTACGAAGATGAAGAGGATATGGCCTCGGCAAGAGCCATGCGGAAGTCTTCCTTACGCAGCAGATTTCAGCTTTTCAACCTGAAAGCCGAACGGAATGCTGAGGAGAAGCGGAATGCCGAAGATCAGCGGAAGCTTCCGGAAGCGGAGGAAGATGACGAGGGGCTTTCCGGGCTTGACTTAGAGGACGGTTTGCCCAAAGAGAAAGAAAAAGCGGCCGATTCTCCCAACAAGGCAAAAAAGACCGGGAAAAAACCCGTTAAGGCGGCCAAAAAGAAGAGCGAGGAACAGGGCGATCCAAGCAGGATGCCTGCTTTCCTTAAGGGAGTCATGGCCTCTTCTTCTAAGGCTGAAAACTCCGCAGCGAAAAAGGAAGCGGCGGATGATGCCGCAGGGGGCAAGGAGGAAGAGCCGATAAAAGGCGGCCGGGCCTCCGCCATCATCATCGAGGGAACGGGAATATCGGATGAGGTGCATTTGCCGAAAGATAATCCCAAAGAGGATGCAGGCTCTGGGGAGAAGGAGCCTTCCAAACGGAAGAGCGTAAAAAAACAGAAGTCAAAGGAAGAGGAGATAGAGTCGGGCGTCAATACGATCTCTGGCGAGATAAGCGCCTATGACAAGCCCGAGGTAACTTACACTTTGCCCTCTACGGACTTGCTCACGAAGGGCAAGCCCCAGGCGGGGGATTCGAGGCAGCATTTGCTTGAGACGGCGCAGAAGCTGGAGCAGATTTTCAGAGATTTCGGCGTCAACGTCCATGTCAATAACGTCAGCCGGGGACCGACCGTCACCCGATACGAGCTCACCCCGGAGCAGGGGGTCAAGGTCAGCAGAATTGTGTCGCTGTCAGATGATATCAAGTTGAACCTGGCAGCATCCGAAATCCGCATAGAGGCCCCGATACCAGGGAAAGCAGCAGTCGGCATAGAGGTCCCGAATAAGGAGAGCGCGGTCGTCGCATTCCGCGACCTGGTCGAATCGCCTGATTTCGTGAAATCGAAGGCGCCGATGACATTTGCCGTTGGAAAAGACATCTCCGGCAAGCCGGTCATATCCGATATAGCGAAGATGCCCCATCTTTTGATCGCAGGGGCTACCGGTTCCGGCAAGTCGGTGTGCATCAACACGCTCATTATGAGCGTCCTCATGAAGTCGACGCCGGATGAAGTCAGAATGCTGATGATCGATCCCAAGGTCGTCGAGCTAAAGATATATGACGGCATACCGCATCTGCTGATTCCGGTCGTGACCGATCCGAAAAAGGCGTCCGGCGCCCTGAACTGGGCGGTACGCGAGATGAATGACCGCTACAACAAGTTTGCGGAGTACACGGGCGTGCGGGATCTGAAAGCCTACAACAAGCGCGTGGAGAAAATCAACGAGGCCCTGCCTCCGGAAGAGAGGCTGGAGAAGCTTCCGCAGATTCTGATCATTGTGGACGAGCTTGCGGACCTCATGATGGTCGCGCCGGGAGAGGTCGAGGACGCTATCTGCCGCCTTGCCCAGCTTGCGAGGGCGGCGGGACTCCACCTCGTCATTGCGACTCAGAGGCCTTCCGTGAATGTCGTGACGGGCCTTATCAAGGCAAATATGCCCTCCAGGATTGCGCTTGCAGTCTCGTCGGGGGTTGACAGCCGGACGATTATCGATATGAACGGGGCCGAGAAGCTCCTCGGGCACGGCGACATGCTGTTTGCCCCGCAGGGGTATCCGAAGCCGGCCCGCGTGCAGGGGGCCTATGTCTCGGATGACGACATTTCCCGCGTCGTAAAATATCTGACAAGGCAAATGTCTGAAAAGGAGTATAGCAAGGGAGTCGAAGAGGAGATTACCAAAACGATCAACAACTCTTCTCAGATGAAAGAAGAAAAAGACGACGGACGGGACGAATACTTTGTCGCGGCGGGACGGTTCATCATTGAGAAGGACAAGGCGTCGATCGGGATGCTCCAGCGAATGTTCAAGATCGGTTTCAACCGCGCCGCCAGGATTATGGACCAGCTCAGTGAAGCCGGGGTGGTCGGGCCGGAAGAGGGGACCAAACCGAGAAAAATAATGATGGATGCGGCGACGTTCGAGGCTCAGTTCGGCGACGATTCGGAAGAGGCGTAAATAAACGAATTAAATGAATTCGTTTACTATAATGATTCGCACGGATTTTGTAAGGAAATTTGCCGCTTTCGCAGCCAAAATCCGGCGCAGTAAACGAACAAAATGCAAGCATTTGCTAAATGTATCAAACTTGCTTTGATTATTAACCATGGGAAGCGAAAAATGCTCCCGAAGGAGGTAACTATGTACAGAATCCTAAAGAAGAAGCAGCTAAGCGCAGTTGTCTGGCTCATGGAAGTCGAGGCTCCGCTGGTTGCGCGAAGCTGCCAGCCGGGCCAGTTCATCATCGTCAAGTGCGACGAGGTCGGCGAGAGGATTCCTCTCACGATCTGTGATTACGACCGGGAGAAAGGGACGATTACGATTGTTTTCCAGCCGGTGGGAGTCAGCACGATGAAATTCCAGAAGCTTGAAGAGGGAGACTCCTTCCAGGATTTCGTCGGTCCTCTTGGCAGACCTTCCGATATTATTGAAATGAGCGAGGAGGAACTTGCAGGCAAGAAGTTTTTGTTCGTGGCGGGCGGCGTGGGAACCGCTCCGGTATATCCTCAGGTCAAGTGGCTCAAGGAGCATGGCTATGATGCGGATGTCATCATCGGAGCGAGGACGAAAGACCTCCTCTTCTTTGAGGATGAGATGAGGGCCGTCGCGAAAAACCTCTACATCACGACGGATGACGGATCCTATGTACATAAAGGCGTCGTCACGTCCGTAATCGATGAGCTGGTAGAGCAGGGCGTCGAATACAACCATTGCGTGGCGATAGGACCGATGATTATGATGAAATTTGTCTGCCTTACGACCCAGAAGTACAATATCCCTACCATCGTCAGCATGAACCCGATCATGGTCGACGGGACCGGCATGTGCGGAGCCTGCCGTTTGACGGTCGGGGAGGAGATAAAATTTGCCTGCGTGGACGGACCTGAATTCGATGGTTTCAAGATCAACTGGGCGGAAGCCATGAAGAGGACGACGCTCTACAAGACGGAAGAGGGTCGTGCAAAACTCAAGTACGAAGAGGGCGAAACCCATCACGGAAACTGCGGTAATTGAGAGAGAGGTGACACGTAATGCCGAATATGTCTAAAACAAAAGTCCCGGTCAGGGAGCAGGAGCCGCTTGTTCGCGCTAAAAATTTTGAAGAAGTATGCTACGGTTATAACGAGGAAGAGGCAGTGGAAGAGGCCGGAAGATGCCTGAACTGCAAGAATGCCAGGTGCATCGAGGGATGCCCGGTCAGCATCAACATTCCCGCATTCATCAAAAAGGTGACGGAGCGGGATTATGCCGGCGCTTATCAGGTTATTACCGAAGCCAGTTCGCTGCCGGCCGTCTGTGGGCGCGTATGTCCCCAGGAAACCCAGTGTGAAGGCAAATGCATCCGCGGCCTGAAAGCGGAACCCGTTTCCATCGGGAAGCTTGAGCGTTTTGTCGCAGACCGGGCGAAAGAGGACGGCATCAAGCCGGAAGGGGCTAAGGTAAAGAACGGCCACAGGATTGCCGTCATCGGTTCAGGTCCGGCAGGCCTTACCGCTGCCGGCGACCTTGCAAAGATGGGATATGACGTCACAATCTATGAGGCCCTCCATAAGGCGGGCGGCGTTTTGACTTACGGTATTCCGGAATTCCGTCTCCCGAAGGACAAGGTTGTTGCCGAGGAAATCAAAAATGTGGAGGGGCTCGGCGTAAAAATCTTGACCGACGTAATCGTCGGGAGGACCATCTCCATGGATGATCTGATAGAGCAGGAAGGGTACGAGGCCATTTTCATCGGTTCGGGCGCAGGTCTTCCCATGTTCATGGGCATTCCGGGCGAAAATGCGAACGGCGTGTTTTCTGCAAATGAGTACCTTACGCGCAACAATCTCATGCAGGCTTTCCGCGAGGACTACGACACGCCGATTTACAGGTCAAAGAAGTGCGTTGTCGTGGGCGGTGGTAACGTGGCCATGGATGCCGCCAGGACGGCTCTCCGTCTAGGCGCAGAGGTGCATCTCGTATACAGGCGGTCAGAAGCCGAGCTTCCTGCGAGGGCGGAGGAAGTTCATCACGCCAAGGAAGAAGGCGTGCTGTTCGACATTCTTACAAATCCGACCGAGATTCTTACGGATGAGAACGACAATGTTATCGGCATCAGGTGCATCAGAATGGAACTGGGCGAGCCGGACGCATCGGGCAGAAGGCGGCCGATTCCAATCAAGGGATCCGAGTTCGAGATGGAGTGCGACGCGGTCATCATGGCTCTCGGGACATCTCCCAATCCGCTTATTTCTTCCACGACACCCGGCCTTGCGGTCAACCGCAGGAAGTGCCTGGTCGCAACGGAAGATGAAGGAAAGACGACGAGAGAGGGCGTTTATGCGGGCGGCGATGCCGTGACGGGCGCTGCAACGGTGATCCTGGCGATGGGCGCGGGACGAGTCGGCGCGAAGGGAATTGATAATTATATCAAGAGCAAAAACTCGTCCAAAGATAGATAATAGTATTGTTGCGTCTACTTAGCAGATGATCTAAATCTTTTGTCATCCTGAGCGTATGCGAAGGATCTTAACGTAAAACATGCATTGC